>CAMDXM010000016.1 GCA_945878025.1 Pseudorhodoplanes sinuspersici
AGGGGGAGGGTCGGCCCGCAGGGCCGGGGTGGGGTGAAATGAAATTCGTTGCGCGGAAGCGGCTCTTGCTTTGGTGAGGATCACCCCACCCCGCTCGCTCCGCGAGCGACCCTCCCCCTCCAGGGGAGGGTAAGAAAAGTTAAGCCGCCTTCGGCAGCGCATCCTTGGCTTTGGCATAGGCCCAGTCGAGCCACGGCAGGAGCTTCTCAACATCGCCCGCCTCGACCGTGGCGCCGCACCAGATGCGAAGACCCGGAAGCGCGTCGCGGTGATTGGCGATGTCGTAGGCAATGCCGTCCTTCTCGATCAGCGCGACCATGTCCTTCACGAAAGCCCATTGCGCATCGACCGGCAGCTTTGACACCGCGGGATCGACAACCTTGAGACAGACCGACGTGTTGGAGCGCGTCGCCGGATCGGCAGCGAGATTTTCAATCCAGGGCGTGCTCGCCACCCAATCGTTGACGAGTTTTGCGTTGGCGTCGGCGCGCGCGATCAGCGCCTTCAATCCGCCGGCCGACTTCGCCCATTGCAGCGTATCGAGATAATCCTCGACGCAGAGCATGGACGGCGTGTTGATGGTTTCGCCCTCGAACACGCCACCGATGAGCTTGCCGCCCTTGGTGAGGCGGAAAATCTTCGGCAGCGGCCAGGCCGGCTTGTAGCTTTCGAGCCGCTCCACCGCGCGCGGAGACAGGATCAGCATGCCGTGCGCGGCTTCGCCGCCGAGCGCCTTTTGCCAGGAGAACGTCACCACATCGAGCTTTGGAAAATCGAGCGGCTGCGCGAAAGCGGCGGACGTCGCGTCGCAGATGGTCAGGCCCTTGCGATCGGCCGCGATCCAGTCGGCATTCGGGACGCGAACGCCGGAGGTCGTGCCGTTCCAGGTGAACACCACGTCGCTTGCCGGATCGACCTTGGACAGATCGGGGATTTGTCCGTACGGCGCTTTCAGCACCGTCACGTCCTTGAGTTTGAGCTGTTTTTCAACGTCGGTGACCCAGCCTTCGCCGAAGGATTCCCAGGCCAGCATGGTCACTGGCGCTGCGCCCAGCATCGACCACATCGCCATTTCGACGGCGCCGGTATCGGAGGCGGGAACGATGCCGATCTTGTAATCGGCGGGGACCTGCAGAACCTCGCGAGTCAGATCGATCGCGCGCTTAAGCTTCGCCTTGCCGACCTTGGCGCGATGGGAGCGTCCGAGCGCTGCGTCTGTGAGGGCTTGCAGGCTCCAGCCCGGGCGCTTGGCGCAGGGGCCGGAAGAGAAGTGCGGATTGGCCGGCCGCAGACCGGGCATTGCTGTCGTCATGATCTATCCTTCCAGATAGTCGCCTCTCGTTGGGGAGAGGTGGCCCACTGGCGGGAATAAGGACTGTCTCCCGTTTCGTCAAGGACGAAAGCGATGCATCCAAAGGCTAACGTCAAAAAGCACGCAAAACGGCCGCCCCGCTCTGCGCGGGACGGCCGTAACGATGCGAATGAGAAGTCGCGCGGATTCAGTTCAAATTGTAGCGCAGACCGACGCGAATTTCCTGCGCCGTCATGTCCTTGATCGTGAACTGGTTGTTGTTGGAGGCGATCGGCGTGATGGCATCGCCCATGTTGAGATAGCGATATGACAGGTCCATCAGCAGATTGGGCGACAGATTGAAAGTCAGCCCGCCCATCGCAGCCCAGGCGAATTCCCACCTGGGCTTGTTCAAACCGTCGAGACCGGGCAGCAGCAGCGCGTTGCTGAAATAATCCGAGGTGCGATTCCACGACAGACCGGCGCCGGCGCCGATGTAAGGCGTCATGCCGGACCAGGTGCCGAGATCGAGATAAAGATTGGCAAGCGAGGTGACGGTCTCGACCTTCATGCGGTAATCGGGCGTCGCCGCCGCGTAGCTTGCGCGCGGCGCATAATCGATGGTCGCATCCATGCGGAACCAGCCGGACTTATAGCCAGCGCCGCCGCCGACGGTGAAACGGTCATCGATCGAATTTCCCGAAGGCTGCGTACCGATCACGGCGGATGCGCCATCGAGATCGTTCATGCGGTATCCGATATCGCCGCGCAGATACCAGCCCGACTGATATTCCTCGACGAAGGCGGGGGCGTTCTGAACCAGCGGCGGAAACGACATCGGCACATCCGCGGCGCGCGCAAAGCCAATCGGCGCAAGGGCGGCGAAACCGGCGACGGCGAAAACGTTCAGACGACTCATGACGGGCTTCCTTCGTTACGAATACTCACGCGACCGGCAGAGACGCGGATTTTCGAAACGACCATGTATGAGAGAGGTTAAGAGCGGATTAACCATGAAATTTAACGAAGATTAGCCACAACGGTTACCGCAACGTTAACCGCGCCGCGCACGGAAACGCGCGCATGAAGGTTGCTCAAATCGTAAACGGCTGGCCGTCAGCGCTGCGTGGCGAGATGCAGGCGCGGCTTGAGACGGAATGCATCCGGGCGCTCGAACAGCAATTTGAGGCGCGTCGGCATGGCGAGACGATGAACGAGCAGCGCGCCGCCGACAGCGATCGCGGTCACGAGAGTGGCTTCAGTTCCCGCATCGGCGATCAAGCCGGATTTGTTGATGAGGACGCGCGACGCCGCCATCGGAAGGAAGAAAGCGAGATAAATCGGCAGCGAATTCTCGCCGCACCAGCGGACGAGGGATGCAAATCCTTGCTGCGCCAGCAGCGCGGACGCGGCGACAACGGCGCCGGCGCCGAGAAAGCCGAGCGCGAGAGAAATGAACGGCCTTCCATCGAGGCCAGCCAGGACGAGCGCGCCGTTGAGCAGCGCCCAGAGAACGACGCCCGCCACGGCCGCGAGACCATGCCGCTGGCATTGCGACGCGAAGCTGAATGCGTAACGCGCCAGCACATAGCCCGAATAGAAGAAAACGAAGCGGTTTGCGAATTCGTCGATCGCCACCGATCCGGTTTCGAGATGCGCGATTTCGAGTAACGCCGCCGCAATCCATACAATGGCGGGCGGAACGCGGCGTAAAATCTTCACCGCGAGAAAGAAGATCGGTAGCAGATAGATGAACCAAAGCGTGCCGAACGGCTGCGCGAAGGCTTCGAGATAAAGCCGCGTCGCACCCCAGACGCCGAACTCCAAGGCGAAGCCCGGAAATTTGAACAGGAACTGGATCGTCAGCCACAGCACGTAGAAATAGACGAAATGCAGGACGCGGCCGTCGAGATAGCTGCGCCAGTCGCGGTCGATGACGCGCGACACCAGAAGCCCCGAAACCAGAAAGAAGGCGGGAATCCGGAACGGCTTTGCGAAGGCGACAACCTCATGCAGCCAGCCTTCGCGACCGAGCGAGGCCTCGACCCCGAGCGTGGAATGCATCATCACGACCAGGATGATGGAAAATCCACGTGCGTAATCGATCCAGGCGATGCGTTCGTGGTCGGTCGCTGTCATGATCCGCAACGGTTATCGCGCCAGTTCGGCCGTGTCGTGACGGACAAGACGGATGACGAGGAACATCTCCGTCATCCTTAATTCTTCATCAACTGGCCGCCGCGTTCGAGCGCCCCGGATTCCGTCAGCCCCTGCGATTCAGCGGAGGCTGCGGAGCATATTGCGGCTGCTGCTGATAAGGCGGCGGCCCGTATTGTGGCTGATAGACCGGAGGCGGAGGCGCATATTGCGGCACCGACAGGACTTGCGGCTGCGGGGCATATTGCGGCTGCGTATAGACCGCGGGCGGCGGCGCATAGGCGACCGGCCGGCGCACTGTATTGTCGTCGCAACAGGTCCAGCGCACGCCAAGCCGCACGTCATGCGACGTGATGTCCTTGAAGTTCACACCAGAAAGCGCGTTGCCGCTCGAAACGGTCGGGTCAAGATTCACGAGGGTGCCCGACTTGCCATCGCCGAGATTAAGATAGCGATAGCTCAACTCGATCGCGAAATTCTGCGTGACGTTGTAGGCCGCGCCGGCATGCAGCGCCCAGGCGAAGTTTGTCTCGGTGTTGTCGGATGCCCAGCCGCCGCCGCTCGCGATCACGTTGGTGTCACGGAAATTTCCGATCGTCAGATTGGTGAAACCGATACCCGCGCCGATGAACGGCGTGATGCACCACCACGTGCCAAGATCGAGATAGGCATTGGCCAGAAACAGCCATTCTTTCTTCACAGCTCTATAATCATTTGTGAAGTAGGCGCCCGCATTCGTGTAGCGATCGAGCGCGGTGAAGTTCGAGCCACCGCGATATTCGCCAGTGACGTCGATACGCAGCCAGTCATTCAGCTGATAGCCAATGCCCAGGCCGTAGCTCATGCCGCTCGTGAATTCGCCCTTGTCGAGAAACGTAAAGCCGGGCGCGGTCGCAAATGAAGGATGCGATATCTCTTTGACCTTCTGATTGGTCATGCCGATGTCGCCGCGCAGATACCAGCCGTTGAATTCCTGCACCGGGACCGGTACCGGCTGCATGATTACCGGCTGCGGCATGTCCGCGGCGAAAGCCTCGCAGCCCAACGAAATGGCTGCGGCGCTGGCGAGAAAAATTATCCTGACGCTGGTCATCACTGTCGTCCTTCCACACGATAAGGGCGCGGGTTTATGGAACGGACGATGCCAGCTAATTGTTAAGCGGCGCTTAACCCTAATTCTTAACCACGAATTTTGACGAAACGAATTCCAGCGGCGCGGAAAAACAAGCGCGGCGCGCGGAACGGCGCGATCGATCGCCGAGGGTTAACGAAAGGTTGACGCTTCGGCCCGCCGCGCGAGCTCGCGACGGGCTTAAAAAGCGGCGCGAATCAGTGGCCGTCCTCGAGCTCGCCGATGTGATGCTGCGAGTAAAGTTCCACGCCCAGCTTGGCGACGAGTTCAAGCTGCGTTTCGAGGAAATCGATGTGGCCTTCCTCGTCCTTCATCAGCTCCTCGAACAGATCGCGGCTCGGATAATCCTTGACCGAATGGCAATAGGTCGCCGCTTCCTGATAGAGCGAACGCGCGTCGTGCTCGGCGGCAAGATCGCACTCGAGCATTTCCTTCACATTCTGGCCGATGCGCAGCGGGTCGAGCACCTGCAGATTGGGGAAACCGTCGAGGAACAGGATGCGGTCGACGAACTTGTCCGCGTGCTTCATTTCCTCGATCGATTCTTCCCGCCATTTCTTGGCGAGCGACTTGAAGCCCCAATTGTCGAGCATCCGGTAATGCAGCCAATATTGGTTGATCGCGGTGAGCTCGCTGCGCAGGCCCCTGTTGAGATACTCGATGACCTTGGGCTCGCCCTTCATGCGCATCTCCTGCCTGATCCGGCCAATTGCTTGATTAAATTAATTCTGAAGAAGAAAGCCGCCAGAGGCAAGGCTGCCCAAAGCCGGAGATTCCGAGACATCCCGGAGAGAGCGCGGGTCAGGAATTGTTATCGTCAGGAGCGGTCGGGCGCCGCGAAGGCGTGAACGGACACGGCCTGTCCCTGCCCGGCATTGGCCGGATTCTGCAGAATGCGTCCGCTATGCGGACAGATCTCGCAGCCGACCTGGCAATCGCCACCCAAGGCTTCGTCCATGATGCGCTTGATGGTGCGCACGCAACGGCCGCATTGCGGGCTGCAGCCGAGGCATCCGTAAACCTGCCCGGCCGTGCGCGGCGCATTCTCCCGCGCCCGGCAAGCGGCGCGGATATCGCTGTCACTCAGGACGTTGCAGGAACAGACAATCATGACCCGGCGGGGATTGGTTACTTCAGGCAATTATCGATAGCCGGTTTGGAACCCGGCGCAATACGTAAATGCCCTGTTTAAACGTTATCTAAACTGCGTGGGCGCGGCGTTAACGGTTCAGGCCGCCACGCGATTAAGCGCGTCGACAATGCCATCGACGATTTCCTCGACCAGCACCTGATCGTCGCCCTCGCCCATCACCCGGATCACGGGCTCGGTCCCGGACGGCCGGATCACCAGCCGGCCATTGCCGTTCAGCCGCTTCTCCGCGCTGGTAATCGCCGATTTGACCTTGGCGTCTTCCAGCGGCTTGCCCTTCTTGTAACGAACATTCTTGAGCACTTGCGGCAACGGCTCGAAACGATGGCAGACCTCCGAAACCGGACGGTTCTGCTTTTTCACCACCGCGAGAACCTGCAAGGCCGCGACCAGTCCGTCGCCGGTCGTCGCATAGTCGGACAGAATGATATGCCCGGACTGCTCGCCGCCGACATTGAACCCGTGCTCGCGCATCTGTTCGAGCACATAGCGGTCGCCGACCGGCGTGCGAATAAGAGAGACGCCGCGCGTCTTCAGATGGCGCTCAAGGCCGAGATTGGACATCACGGTCGCGACGATGCCGGGCTTGGTGAGCCGGCCGTCGTCGTTCCAGCTTTCGGCGATCACCGCCAGCAACTGATCGCCGTCGATGGAATGGCCGCGCTCGTCGATCATCACCATGCGGTCGGCGTCGCCGTCGAGCGCGATGCCGAGATCGGCGCGCATCTCGCGCACTTTGGTCGCGAGCGCCGCGGTTTCGGTCGATCCGCATTCCTTGTTGATGTTGTAGCCGTCGGGCTCCACGCCCAGCGGGATCACTTCGGCGCCCAATTCCCACAGCGCCTCGGGCGCGACCTTGTAGGCGGCGCCATGCGCGCAATCGACCACGACGCGCAGGCCGTCGAGCGAGAGGTCGCGCGGCAAGGTGCGTTTGGCGAATTCGATGTAGCGGTCCTGCACGCCGTCGATGCGCTTGGCGCGACCGAGATCGGGAGATTTGGCGAGCCGTTTCGAGACGTCGCTGTCGATCAGCTTCTCGATATTGCGCTCGACCTCGTCCGACAGCTTGTAGCCGTCCGGGCCGAACAGCTTGATGCCGTTGTCGTCATAGAGATTATGCGATGCCGAGATCATGACGCCGATATCGGCGCGCATGGAGCGCGTCAGCATCGCGACCGCCGGCGTCGGCATCGGGCCGAGCAGCAGCACATCCATGCCAACGGAGGTGAATCCCGCGACCAAGGCGGTCTCGATCATGTATCCGGAAAGCCGCGTATCCTTGCCGATGACCACGCGATGGCGGTGTTCGCCGCGCTGAAACAACAACCCGGCCGCTTGGCCCACTTTGAGCGCCAGTTCCGGCGTGATCTCGCCGTTGGCGCGGCCGCGGATGCCGTCGGTGCCGAAATACTTACGAACCATGATGCCGCAAACCCTCACGCCCCGGGACGACGAACCCCATCATACCCCATTATGCTCGCAGAAAATGCCGGCGATCCGGCCTCAGGTGGGGTATCCTTGAACATACTAAACCGCCGGCCTTTCGGGCCGGCGGTTTATATTCGGGGATCGCAGCCTTCGTCTACCAGGCCTTTTTCCTGTCTTTCTTGTCCTGAATGCTCGGCGACGGCTGGGTCACGCTCACGGGATCCGATGCCGGGAAGGTCTCTTCGAGGCCCTCTTCCAGGGACTTTTCAAGACGCCGGCGCTCCTCAGCTTCCGCCTCGCTCTCCTGCGGCCGTGCTGGCTTCCTGTCCATCAAGTGTCTCCTTCGGGTTCGCAAAACAACGCGCCCGGCCGTCATTTTGTTCCCCGCCGCTTTTTCGCCGCGGCGGAACTGTGCTAGGCGAAGGCCTCAATCGCGAGTTCACACATGTCGTCAATGAAACACGTCACCTGCATCGCCGACCTGCGCGAAATGGCGGAACGCAAAGTGCCGCGCGCCTTCTTCGACTATGCCGATAGCGGCTCCTATGCCGAAGAAACGCTGCGCGCGAACCGCGCCGACCTTGAAAGGGTCAAGTTGCGCCAGCGCGTGCTGATCGACGTGGACAAGCGCGACCTCTCAACCACGATCGTCGGCCAGAAGGCGTCGCTGCCCCTCGCGCTCGCGCCGATCGGACTCTGCGGCATGCAGCATGGCGACGGCGAAATCCTCGCCGCGCGCGCCGCGAACGAGGCCGGAATTCCCTTCTGTCTTTCCACCATGTCGATCTGCTCCATCGAAGACGTGGCCGAAGCGACAGGAAAGCCGTTCTGGTTCCAGCTTTACGTCATCCGCGACCGCGGCTTCATCAAGGATTTGATCGCGCGCGCCAAGGCCGCGAAATGCTCCGCGCTGGTATTGACCGTTGACCTGCAAATCCTCGGACAGCGCCATCGCGACATCAAGAACGGGCTGACGGTTCCGCCGGAAATCCGGCTCAAGAACATCATCGACATCGCGACCAAGCCGCGCTGGGCCTGGAGCATCATACGCGGCCGCAAGAAGACATTCGGAAATCTCGCCGGCCACGTGAAGGGCATGGAGAATGTGAATTCGCTCTCGACATGGACCGCGAGCCAGTTCGATCCGACGCTGAGCTGGAAGGACGTGGAATGGGTCCGCAAGCTCTGGCCCGGCAAACTGATCCTCAAGGGGATTCTCGATCCCGAGGACGCAAGGCGCGCAGCCAAGACGGGGGCAGACGCCATCATCGTCTCCAATCACGGCGGCCGCCAGCTCGACGGAACGTCCTCATCGATCTCGATGCTGCCGAAGGTGGCCGAAGCGGTCGGCTCGCAGATCGAAATCATGTTCGACGGCGGCGTGCGCACCGGACCCGACATCCTGCGCGCGCTCGCGCTCGGCGCGAAAAGCTGCATGATCGGACGCGCTTATATCTGGGGCCTTGGCGCCGGCGGGCAGGACGGCGTTGCGAAAGCGATCGACATTCTGCGCCGCGAGCTCGACGTCAACATGGCCTTGTGCGGCGTGAAAAATGTGCGCGACATCGGACGCGACGTGGTCATGAGCGAAGGCGCGGCGCCGCCCAAGGCGAAGTCCGCTTCGCGCAGGCGCTGAGCCCCGCATGTCCGGCGAGCGGCCACAACCGGAACGGCGAGACGCCTATCGCCATTTCCAGGACATCACCACGCGCTGGATGGACAACGACGCCTATGGCCACGTCAACAACGTGGTCTATTATTCGTATTTCGACACGGTCGTGAACGCCTATCTGATTGCGCAGGGCGCGCTCGACATCGCCAACAGCCCGGTGATCGGCCTCGTCGCCGAGACGCATTGCAATTACTTTTCCCCGCTCTCCTTTCCCGATCCCGTGCGTGCGGGATTGCGCGTCGGGCATCTCGGCACGAGCAGCGTGCGTTATGAGATCGGGCTATTCCGCAACGAAGCGGACATCGCCTCGGCACAGGGCCATTTCGTGCATGTCTATGTCGACCGCGCCACCGGCAAGCCGGCGCCATTGCCGGCCGCGCTGACGAAAGCGCTGAAATCCCTGCTCGCGCCGTCCTGACGCTGCCGACGCTGCCTTGGCTTTACAAAACTTTACATTCCGGAGAAGCCGGCGAAATGCGTTCTCGCCACATTGCAGGCGTGGCGATGAGGCCACATAAGCGAATGGAGAAAAATATGACCGACAACGATCCGTCCGTCATCGAGCAGAAGCCGCGCCTGCCAAACGGCCGCAAGCTGATGATTGTCGCGCTTGTTCTGGTCGCCGGATTAACCGGCGCAGTTGCGACCAAGGCCTTCAGCCAGGGACATGGCGGCTTCGGCCCGCCCTTCATGGGCATGCGTGGCGGCATGCACGGCCCGATGAGCCAATCGCAAATTGAGGACCGCGCCGACCGGATGGTCCGCCACCTTGCCGTCGAAGTCGACGCGACCAACGAGCAGCAGGACAAGCTGCGCGGCATCATGCGGGCCGCGGTCAAGGACGTCGTTCCGGCCGCCGAGACCGCGCGTACGGCGCGCCAGCAAGCGCGCGACCTCCTGGCCCAGCCGAGCATCAATCGCGCGGCGCTCGAGAAATTGCGGACCGAGCAGATCGCCTCCGCCGACGCGGTCAGCAAGCGCGTCGTCCAGGCCATCGCCGACGCCGCCGAGGTGCTGACCGCCGAGCAGCGCAAGAAGCTCAACGAGCGTTTTCCTCCGCAGGGAGGCTTCTGGCGGCCATGGCATCGCGGCTAATATAGCCCGTGGCCAGCAGGATTCTCCTGATCGAAGACGACAAGCGGCTCGCCGAGATGGTGCAAAGCTATCTCGGCGAAGCCGGCTTTCGCACCACCATCGCCGCGACCGGCGGTGGCGGCATCGCGCTGCACGGCCGCGAAACCTTCGACGCGCTGATCCTCGACCTGATGCTGCCGGACATGGACGGTCTCGATGTGTGCCGCACGATTCGGGAGCGATCGCCGACGCCGATCCTGATGCTGACCGCGCGCGGCGACGCGATGGATCGCGTAGTCGGCCTCGAACTCGGCGCCGACGATTATCTGCCAAAACCGTTCGAGCCGCGCGAATTGCTGGCGCGCCTGAAAGCGATCCTGCGCCGTGCCGCGAACGACAAGCCGTCCGACATCCTGCGATTCGGCCGGCTTGAGATCGATCTCGGCGCGCGCAAGGTTCTGCTGGCCGGCGAGGAGCGCGCGCTCACCAGCCATCAATTCGCGTTGCTCGCGGCGCTCGCGCAGCATGCCGGACGCGTGCTGTCGCGCGACGCAATCATGGACCTTCTGAAGAACGAGCGGCTCGAAGCCTTCGACCGCTCGATCGACGTGCATATCTCGCGCATCCGTGCCGCGATCGAGGACGATCCGAAAAAGCCGCAGCGCGTGATCACCGTGCGCGGCGCGGGCTACGTATTCGCCAAGGCGCAAAACTAGAGCATGACCCCGAAAAGTGGGAACCGGTTTTCGGAAAAGGTCATGCTCAACCAGGGAATAAAATGAAGCGCCTCTATCAGAAAATCTACCTGACCATCGTCGGCGCCCTGATCGCGGTGCTGATCGTCGCCGGGCTGATCTGGCGCGCCGGCACGCATGAGCCGCCATGGACCCCGGGCTTCGAGGTCGCCGGTGAACTCGCGGCCGCCATTCTTCCTCCGCAGGAGGAAGGCGCGGCCGCGCAGCAGGAAATGATCGAGCGCCTGGCGCGAAAGCTGCAGATCGATCTGGCGCTTTTCGATTCCGGTTTGCGTATGATCGCGGCCTCCGGCCGGCCGCTGCCGCCGCCGTCTGGGCGCGCCGGGTGGCAGCCCGGTCCCGGCGGTCCGCGCTGGAGCGTACCGCTTCCCGACGGACGCTGGATCGTGGCGCGCGCGCCGCCGCGCTACCGCAATCCACTGATCGGGCTGTTCCTCTTTCTCGGCGCGATCGCGCTCGTGGTCGCGCTCTGCGCCTATCCCGTGGTTCGCGGGCTGACCCGGCGGCTCGAGCGTCTGCAGACCGGCGTCGAGACGCTCGGCGCAGGAACTCTTTCAGCGCGCGTGAGGGTGGAAGGCCGCGACGAGGTCGCGCGCCTCGCCACGAGCTTCAATCGCGCCGCGGGCCGGATCGAGGATCTCGTCAACGCGCACCGCATGCTGCTCGCCAATACGTCGCACGAGTTGCGCACGCCGCTGGCCCGTATCCGGCTCGGCCTCGAGCTTTTCAAGAAGGACGGCGACCCGAGGCAGAAGCAGGGCCTTGAGCACGATATCGCCGAACTCGACGGTCTGCTTGATGAAATCCTGCTCGCGAGCCGACTCGAAGTGAATCCCGCATTGCAGGAGCGCGAGGATGTCGATCTGCTCGCACTCACCGCGGAAGAAGCCGCGCATTATGACGAATGCGAGATCGGAGGCGATCCCGTCACCGTGCGGGGCGAGGCGAGACTTCTTCGCCGCCTGATCCGGAACCTGCTCGAAAATGCGCGCCGTCACGGCAAGCCGCCGGTGCGCGTCGAAGTGCGGCGCGACGGCGCGCATGCGACGATCGACGTCATCGATTGCGGCGTCGGAATTCCGCCTAGCGAACGCGAAAGGGTGTTCGTTCCATTTTACCGGCGGCACGGCGAATCGGCCGGGTCCGGTCTCGGCCTCTCGCTCTGCCGCCAGATCGCCCGTCTGCATGGCGGCGATGTTGTCGTCGCTCCCCGCGCTGACGCGCTCAGTTGCTTTCGCGTGACGCTGCCGGTGTAACGGCCGCTTCGGCTCTCGCGTGCCCGGACCTGAAAGCTGTCATTCCGGGGGGGGGGGCGCTGAAAGCGCGAACCCGGAATGACTATCAATCTTCCTTGAAGCCGTATTCCGGCACGTTGCCCGAGGCGCCGTAATATTTATACGGCAGGAATTTGCCCGACATCGTGATCTTGACGCGATCGCCCTTCGGATTGGCTACCCGCTCAAACGCAAAGTCGAAATCGATCGCCGACATGATGCCGTCGCCGAATTCTTCCTCGATCAGCGCCTTCCAGGCCGGGCCATTGATCATCACCATTTCGTAGAACCGGTAGATCAGGGGATCCGTGGGCGGCATCGGCGTGCCGTCGCCGCGCATCGGCACTTCGTTCAGCATCTTCTCTTCGGATTTCGACAGGCCGAACAGCTCCGCGGCCTTGGCGGCTTGCGGCTTGGTCAATTTGAACTGGCCGAGCAGCGCGCCGACGATCAGCGTGTCGGAGAACCCGCCGATCGACTGGCAGATCGTTTTCCACTTCCAGTCCTTCTCGCGCTTGATGTCGAGAATTTTTTCTGTGAGTTGTGAACGCTTCATCCCTGGTCTCCTTCACGAAATTCGTATTTATGCGCTGGCCGCGCGCGATGCTGATGCGCTGCCCTTGCCGGTCGCCGCGATCGCGGGCTCGCTGAAGCCCGGCTTCACCACCGGAACATGGCGCGGGTCATAGCCCTCCGCATTACCTGAGAAATTGCGGCTGCGGGTGATCAGGAAGTCGATGATGTGATTGCGCACGCCGTAATAAAGCGGATGCTTGTGGAAATCGGTGCGCTTGCGATCCTTCGGCAGCGGATTTTCGACGATCTCAGCGAGCACGGCATTGGGGCCGTTGGTCATCAGCACAATCTTGTCGGCGAGATAGATCGCTTCATCCACGTCGTGCGTGATCATGAACACCGTCTGGCCAGTTTCCAGGCAAATGCGCCGCACCTCGTCCTGCAGCGAACCGCGCGTCAGCGCATCGAGCGCCGAGAACGGCTCGTCCATCAGCATGATTTTCGGCGTGATCGAAAGCGCACGCGCGATGCCGACGCGCTGCTTCATGCCGCCGGAGAGTTCGGACGGCCTTTTGTGCTCGGAGCCGGTGAGGCCGACGAGATCGATATATTTCTGCGCCTGCGCCTGGATCTTCTGCGAGGACCAGCGCCGCCATTTCGACGACACCGCGTAGGCGACATTCCCCATCACCGTCCGCCACGGCAGCAGCGCATGGCTCTGGAAAATCACCGCGCGGTCGAGGCTCGGGCCTTCGATCGATTGCCCATCGACGATCACGGCGCCTTCGCTCGTCTCGTCGAGACCGGCGAGAATGTTGAGCACCGTGGTCTTGCCGCAGCCGGAATGCCCAATCACGCAGACGAATTCGCCGCGCTTCATGCCGAGCCAGAGATTCTCGAAAATCGCGGTCGTGCCGCCGCCGGGCGCGGGATAGCGCTTGGCGATGCCTTCGATGGAGATGAACTTGTCGGTCACGCCATCACTCCGGGAACGTCACAAGCTTTGCGACGCGCGCGAGCAACTGGTCGAGCACCATGCCGACAAGGCCAATCAGCAGGATGGCGGTGATCACGTTGGTGATGGAGAGATTGTTCCACTCGTTCCAGACGAAGTAACCGATGCCGGTGCCGCCGACGAGCATTTCGGCCGCCACGATCACAAGCCAGGCGATGCCGATGGAAATGCGCATGCCGGTGAGAATGGTGGGCGCCGCGGCCGGCAGGATGATCGTGAAGGCGCGCCGGATCGGTCCGACTTCCAGCGTGCGCGCGACATTGAGCCATTCTTTCCGCACAGCCGAAACGCCGAAGGCGGTATTGAGCAGCATCGGCCAGACCGAGCAGATGAAGATGACGAAGATCGCCGACAGGCCGGAATCCTTGATCGTGTAGAGCGCAAGCGGCATCCAGGCGAGCGGTGAAATGGGCTTGAGCACCTGGATGAACGGGTCGAGCGCGCGGCTCATCAAGGGCGACATGCCGATCAGGAATCCGATCGGGATCGCCACCATGACCGCTAGGAAATAGCCGATGGCGACGCGCGCGATGGAATAAGCGAGCTGGATGCCGACGCCCTTGTCGTTCGGACCCTTGTCGTAGAACGGGCTCTGGATGTGCTGCCAGAGCTTGGCGGCGACATCGAGCGGCCCTGGCATCGCGGACTTGCCCTGCGTCGCGGTCGCACCCATCAGTTTGGCGTATTCCGCATCCATCTGCGTGACCGGACCGGTGCCGCGGGTGGCGAGATGCCACGCCAGCAAGAATGAAACGAAAATCGCGATCGAAACGATCGCCGCGCGCCAGGTGAGGGACGAGGTCATGTTATGTATCCTCCGTCACCCTGAGGTGCTCGCGCGACAGCGCGAGCCTCGAAGGGCGACGGCCCGGGCTGCCATCCTTCGAGGCGCGCTGCGCGCGCACCTCAGGATGACGGTCAACCGATATGCAAACAGCCATCACGTCGCCTTCTTGATGGCGAAGCTCTTGATGTAGTCCTCAGGCTTCGAGGGATCGAATCTCTTGCCCATGACCGAGAACGACTTCGTGGTCGTGGTCGGCGGCGTCAGACCGGCTTCCTTCATCAGCCTGGTGGTGTCAGTCGCAAGGAAGACCTGCTTGGCGACGCCGGCATAATCGATCTCGCCCTTGATCTGACCCCAGCGTTTCATCTGGGTGAGAATCCAGACCGCGAACGACTCCCACGGGAACGGATCGAAGGCGATGCGGTTCGGATCGGTTTTGATATTGCCGAGCCCGTCCGCATAAGTGCCGGTCAGCACCTGCTCGACCACCGTCACCGGCTGGTTGAGATAATTGGCCGGCGCGATGGCTTCAGCGATCTGCTTGCGGTTCTCCGCCTTGGTCGCGAAGGCGGTGGCGGCGATGATCGCCTTCAGCAAGGCGGCGTAGGTGTTGGGTGTTTGCGTGACGAATTCCTTCGACGCCGCGAACACGCAACACGGATGCCCCTCCCACAATTCCTTCGACAAGACGTGGATGAAGCCGACGCCGTCATAGACCGCGCGCTGGTTCACCGGGTCGGGCGCGAGGAAGCCGTCGATATTGTCGGCGCGCAGATTGGCCACCATTTCCGGCGGCGGCACGGCGCGGATCTGCACATCGGTGTCCGGATCGAGCCCGTGCTCCGCGAGATAATAGCGGATCAGGTAATTGTGGATCGAATAGTCGAACGGCACCGCGAACTTGAATCCCTTCCAGTCTTTCGGGTTGCGCTTGTCCTTGTGCTTGATCGACAGCGTGATCGCCTGGCCGTTGATGTTCTCGATCGCCGGCGCGGTATAGGGGATCGCGTTCGAGCCGACTCCGAGCGAAATCGCAAGCGGCATCGGCGAGAGCATATGCGCCGCGTCGTATTCCTTGTTCAGCGTCTTGTCGCGGATCACCGCCCAGCCGGCGGTCTTGATCACTTCGACATTGAGGCCTTGCTTCGTATAGAAGCCCATCGGATGCGCCATGATGATCGGCGTGGCGCAGGTGATCGGAATAAAGCCGACCTTGAGATCGGTTTTCTCAAGCTTGGCGCCCTGCCCGAACACTTCCGTCGCGGTCTTGAGCGGGAAGAATTGCGAGATCGCGGCGAGCGCGGTCGAGGCGCCGACGCTTTTGAGGAAGGCGCGGCGCGCGGCGTCTTTCGGAAACATCGCGCGCATGATCGCGGACGCGACCACGCCCTCATAAAGTTTCTCTTCGCTTTGCCGTTCCACCGGCTCGCATTGCAACTGCCGGACGGCGTCGCGCTCATGCTCGATCTGATCGACATGACGGCCGCAGGAGCAGCCGGAGGAATGGAGCGTGCGAGACGTATCGAAGGGGTTGTCGAAGGTGGACATCAAACATCTCCTGTCAGGCAGCGGCGTCACGATGCGGTTCTGAAAGAGAGGAGCAACTTCAATGCCAAGTCCCGGCGCATTCAGGAATTGCCGATGGACAAAACGTTTTCCCCTTGAAAAACAATCGTTTCTGTATTACGAAATTTCGTTAATTACGGTTTATCGTAATCAATGAGACGAAAGATCGTGGTGTGACCGTCAAGATCGCCAAGCCCGTGCTGCATACGATTCAGGCAACGGCCGACGCGGATGCCGCTTTGGGTCGCATTTTCGAGGCGAGCGCGCAGCCGATGTTGCTGCTCGATCCCGTCGCCGACCGCGTCATCGACGCCAATCCCGCAGCCTGCCGCCTGCTCGGATATGACCGCGCGCTGCTGCGCAGCCTGAAAATCAGCGCGCTGCATCCCGGCCAATTGCCAGCGCTGATCGTGTTCACCGAAGCGGTGCTGGCGAAGGGCTCGTTCTGGACGCACACATTGTCCGCGCGCCACGCCGCCGGCCACGAACTCTCGCTCGAATATCTCGGCAGCGTGATCCCAAGCGACAGCGGCGCGCGCGTCCTGCTCGCCATCAGCGATCTGACCGAACGCCGCCGCCGCTCGGTGGACGCGGAAGCCGACATGTATGTGCGCGGCGGCATCTCGCAGTGGCAGCGGGTCGAGCGTTTCTTCCGCGAGATCGAACGCGAGAACCAGCTCATCCTGCGCGCGGCCGGCGAAGGCATCTACGGCGTGAACGCGGAGGGAAAGACCACCTTCGTCAATCCCGCCGCCGAACGCATGCTGGGCTGGAAGGCGGAAGAACTGGTCGGGCGCGACATGCATTCCATCGTGCACCACACGCATCCCGACGGCTCGCATTATCACGACGAGGATTGTCCGATCTACGCGGCGTTCCGCGACGGAGCCGTGCACCAGGTCGATACCGAGGTGTTCTGGCGCAAGGACGGCGCCAAATTCAGCGTCGACTATACCTCGACGCCGATCCGCGACCGCGGCAACGTGGTCGGCGCCGTCATCGTCTTTCGCGACATCACGCAGCGAAAGGACGCCGACGAGAAGCTGCGCGCCGCGCTCGCCGAGGTCGGCCGCCTGCGCGAACGGCTCGAACTCGAAAACGCCTATCTGCAGGAGGAAATCCGCATCGAGGCCAATCACCGCGGCATCATCGGGCGCAGCGCGCCGATCCAGAAAATCCTGCGCCAGATCGACCTCGTCGCCCCGACCGACGCCAGCGTATTGGTCACCGGCGAATCCGGCACCGGCAAGGAACTGATCGCGCGCGCCATTCATGAGGCGAGCGGACGCAGCCGCCGGCCGCTGATCCGCGTCAATTGCGCGGCGATCCCGCGCGAATTGTTCGAGAGCGAATTTTTCGGCCATGTGCGCGGCGCATTCACCGGCGCGCTGCGTGACCGCGTCGGCCGTTTCGAACTCGCCAATGGCGGCACATTGTTCCTCGACGAGGTCGGCGAGATTCCGCTCGAACTGCAAAGCAAGCTGCTGCGCGTCCTGCAGGAAGGCCATTTCGAGCGCGTCGGCGAGGAACGCACGCGCAATACCGACGTGCGGGTGATCGCCGCCACCAATCGCGATCTCAAGGCGGCGGTGCGCGGCGGACGGTTTCGCGAGGATCTCTATTTCCGCCTCAACGTCTTTCCGATCGAATCCCCGTCTTTGCGCGAACGGCGCGACGACATTCCCCTCCTCGCCGCGCATTTCCTGCGCGGCACGAGCGGCAAGCTCAAGTCCGGCGACCTGCGGCTGACCGAGGGCGACGCGCGGCGGCTGTCTCAATATGGCTGGCCGGGCAATGTGCGCGAGCTGGAAAACGTGATCGAGCGCGCCGCCATCCTGTCGCGCAACGGCCGGCTGCGCATCGACCTGCCGGAGCAAACTAGCGGCGCGAAGACGGGCGCCGCGCACACATCGGCGTCCGCGCAGCTGGCATTCCTCACCGACGACGAACGCCGCGACCGCGACCGCGCCAACATCATGGCCGCGCTCGAGGCCTGCGGCGGCAAGGTGTTCGGGCGCGGCGGCGCCGCCGAATTGCTGGATGTGAAGCCGACCACATTGGCGTCGCGGATCAAGTCACTCGGCATCCGCTATCGCGCGTCCGGCGGCGCGGAAGCGCATGGGCTGAACTGAATAGCGGCCTCGCCCGCGTCGGCTCCGGTCTCTTGCCAAATTGCGGGACGCATGCGAGGCAGACCGCATGAGCGCGGACGTCTCCATCGGCAGCGGTCCATCCGCCCGGCTTGAGCCGCATCCCTTGCGGGCGGCGGTGCTGGGCGAGGTGCATGCGAGACCCTTCACCCCGATCACGACGCCCGCCCGCGTGCTGCTTTTCGCGTTCCAGACCGGAGCCGAGCAGGCGAAAGCCGATCGCGCGGCTTTGCAATCCTTCTGCGAAACGCGCGGTCTTGCCGGCCCGAAATCGAACGAGAAGCATCACCGCGTCTGCATCGGCACGACCATGCTGCGCTGGGAGCAGCATTCGGAATTCACGACCTATACCTGGGAGCTGCCGGCGGATGCGGCGGCGGCGCCTTTTCACCCCGTCGCCTCGTCGCTCGCCTCGCCGATGGGCCTGTTGCCGCAGCCAGGTCCGCTGCTGGCCGCGATCGATCTGCATCTGGTCACTGAAGGCGGCGAGCGCGTCGCGCCGGAACGCGTGTTCGACCGGGCGAGCCTCGCGGTCGCGGAGAATTCAGACGGCACCGCGCTCTATGCGACCGATTTCAAAGCCGATCCCGCGGGCTTCGTGCGCATTCTCGTCGCGGACCGGGGGCTCGGCGCGGAGCGCGCCGGCGCGCTGGTGCAGCGCGTGCTCGAACTCGAAACCTATCGCACCTTCGCTCTCCTCGGCTTGCCCGAAGCGCAAAGGCTCGGCCCTTCGATCAGCCGTATCGAAAGGCGGCTCGCGGAAGTGACCGAAGAGATGCAGATGACGCTCGACCTGGCCGGCAACCGGCATCTGCTCGACGATTTGACCGCGCTCGCAGCCGAGCTCGAAGCCGGCGCTACCGGCAGCCTTTACCGTTTCGGCGCAAGCCGCGCCTATTACGAAATCGTCAATTTGCGCCTGCAGACCATCGGCGAACGCAAGGTGGGCGGATTGCCGACCTGGTCCGCCTTCCTCGCGCGGCGGATGGCGCCGGCGATGCGAACCTGCGTTACGACTGAAGAGCGGCAGGCGAATCTGTCGCGCAAACTCGCGCGCGCCGCGAACCTCCTGCGCACAAGGGTCGATGTCGCGCTCGAGCAGCAGAACCAGGATCTGCTGCACACGATGAACACCCGCACGCGCATGCAATTGCGCCTGCAGGCGACGGTGGAAGGCCTATCGGTCGCCGCCATCACCTATTACGTCGTCGGCCTGTTCGGCTATCTGGTGAAAGGCGCGCACGACGCGGGGTATTTGCGCCTCGAGCCGAGCTATATCACCGCCGCGTTCGTGCCGCTCGCGCTCGCCGCGATCTGGCTGATCGTGCGGCGCATCCGCAAGCGCCATATCGCCGGCGAGACGGATTAAAGCGTGTACTCATGAATCGAAAGCACCGACTGTAACACCGTCTTTTAATTTCACGGGAATCAGAAGGTAGCGCACCCCGTTCGTTTCCTTGGGCGGGAACTTCCCAGCCCGAATGTTGACCTGAATGGATGGCAGAAGGAGCCGCGGCGCGGAAAGCGTCGCATCGCGCGCGGATCGCATCGCAACGAATTCCTCCTCTGTCACACCATTCCTCACATGGACGTTCTTGTCGCGCTGATCCTGGACGGTCGTCTCCCATGCAAATCGGTCGCGCCCAGGCGCCTTGTAGTCGTGGCACATGAAGAGCCGCGTCTCCGGCGGTAGCGCCTGCAGACGTTTGATCGAGCGGTAGAGCCGGTGCGCGTCGCCGCCGGGGAAGTCAGCGCGGGCGGTGCCGTAGTCCGGCATAAACAACGTGTCCCCGACAAACACCGCGTCCTCGATCTTGTAGGAAATGTCCGCCGGAGTGTGGCCGGGAGTGTAGAGCACCTCGGCGTCCATGGCGCCAATCTTGAAGCGCTCGCCGTGCTTGAACAGATGATCGAAGTCGCTGCCATCAGTCACGAGATCGGTCGCATTAAAGATCGGGCGGAAGATGCGCTGAACATCTTTGATGTGTTCGCCAATGCCGATCTTTGCGCCGGTTTTTGCCTTGATATAGGGCGCGCCGGACAGGTGATCGGCGTGCGCATGGGTCTCCAGAGCCCACTCGACATTGTAGCCAGCCTCGTCCGCAGCTTTCAGCATCGCCTCGACGGAACGCGTGTCGACCGTTCCGGCATTGTGATCGTAGTCGAGCACCGGGTCGATGATGGCTGCCTTTTTCGTTGTTGGATCCGCCACCAAATAGCTCACGGTATTGGTGGGTTCGTCGAAGAACGCCCGGATGACGGGATGTTTCGCCATGGTTTAAACCTCCTGACAGCAACAAACGCTTTCGGTCTTGATTTATATATTAGCACTATCTACATTAGCAATATCAGAAATAAAAGAGATGACCCATGCCATCCAAGGCCTTCAATATCCGGGGGTTCGAGAAGTCTGCGACGGAGGTAGCGGGCATCCTGCGCGCCATCGCCAATGAGCGTCGGCTGATGATCCTCAGCAAGCTGGTCGAATGGGGCGAGGCCAATGTGAACTCGCTCGCGGAGTCGGTCGGGCTTTCCCAGTCCGCTCTCTCTCAGCATCTGGCGAGGATGCGCGAGGAGGGACTGGTTACCTACCGGCGGGAAAGCCAGACACTTTGGTATCGCGTCGCCGATCCCCGGATCGAACAGCTCTTTGCCACCCTGCACAGACTCTACTGCGGACCTGTCAATCGACGCTAAATAACGGAGTTAGTCATGTCTCTGCCCAAAATCAGTCCGCTCAGCGCCAAGCGTCTCCTGGATCAGGGGGCGATCCTGGTCGACATCCGCGAGGCGGATGAGCATGCCCGGGAAAAAGTCATCGGGGCGCACCACTTGCCGTTATCCAAGCTGGACGAGGCTGACCTCGCGCTACACGAAGGCAAACCCGTCATCTTTCATTGCAAAAGCGGCGCGCGCACCATGGGCAATGCCTCCCGGCTTGCGCAAAAAGCGAGCGGCGCCTGCGAAGCTTTCATCATCGAAGGCGGCCTGGACGCCTGGAAGAAGGCGGGGCTGCCCGTCGTGACCGACCGCCGTCAGCCGATTGAATTGCAGCGGCAGGTGCAGATCGGCGCCGGCGGTCTCACCTTGCTCGGGACGGTCCTCGGCCTGACCGTGTCACCATGGTTCTTCACCGTGCCCATCTTTGTCGGCACAGGGCTCATCACCGCTGGCGTGACGGGCTTCTGTGGAATGGCTCGCATCCTCATGCGGGCGCCTTGGAACAAGGTCGCCGACCGGGCACCGGTGCAAGCCAAGACCGTCTAGGCCGCGTCCGAAGGCGGATTGGAGCAATCGCGATGATACTAACTTTCACGCAAACCGCACTCGCGATCGCTTCCGGTTCCATCGTCGGTTTCTCGCTCGGGCTTGTCGGCGGCGGCGGCTCAATCCTGGCGGTTCCGTTGCTGGTCTACGTTGTTGGGCTGGACAATCCGCACGTCGCGATCGGCACGAGCGCGATTGCGGTTGCGCTGAATGCCGCATCAAATCTCGCGATGCATGCCCGATCCGGGAATGTGAAGTGGTATTGCGCCGTGGTCTTCGCAGCGGCCGGCGTTGCCGGTGCATTCCTCGGCTCCACTCTCGGCAAGATGATGGATGGGCAGCGGCTGCTCACTCTATTCGCCATCTTGATGATGGTTGTCGGTGCGCTGATGTTGCGGGACCGCGCGCGGGCAGGCGATTCTTCAGTTACGTTGTCGCGAGAGAACCTGCCCGTGCTTCTGGTTCTAGGGCTGGCGGCCGGAGGGTTGTCGGGCTTCTTCGGAATTGGCGGCGGTTTTCTGGTCGTTCCGGCGTTGATGCTGGCGACTGGGATGCCGATCCTGAATGCAGTCGGTTCGTCACTTGTCGCGGTCACAGCTTTCGGGCTGACCACCGCGGGAAACTATGCTTGGTCCGGACTGGTAGACTGGCCTTTGGCCGGGCTGTTCGTAGCAGGAGGCCTGATCGGCGGGTTGATTGGTGCGCGCTCGGCAAAATCACTTGCCAACCGCAGGGGTGCGCTGACGATCGTTTTCGTGGTGCTGATCTTTGTTGTGGCGATCTATATGCTGGTTCACAGCCTTAACTTGATCTGAGGGTCGATCTTCATAGAGCCACGCGGAGACGCAAGCCTCCGACTCATTGGGAAATTAAAAAAGAAGCTCGGGGTCAGAAGACGAAAACCCTGCTGCGGACGACGATGCCCGCTCGTCGCCCAATGGCGGACTTTCGCTGGCTGCGCATTTATGAGTCTGCGTCTTGATCACATCGGCGGTGTCAGACCGTCGCGCCCGACGCTGACCGCCGCCGCCTGCAATGTGCCGTCCGGCTGCTTCACGGCGTTGAAGATCATGATCTTCGCGCCGGCTTTCAATTCATCGCGTGTGCCGGGAGCATAAGCCACGATCGGCGCGTCCGCCGGAACGACGAATTTCTTCTCGCCGTCCTTGTATTTCACCGTCACGACCTGACCCTGAGTACCGACGACCATGCTGTCGACCGCGGCGTTGGTCATGGTGCTGCCGGGCCGTACATCGAAGGGACGATAGCCCTCGCCCGTGCCGCGCATCGCTTCGGGAAAGATGTGAATATGCATGGCGCGCTCGGTGCCGTCGCTCTGCGGCATGGCGGAGACGCCGATATAGGAGCCGGGCTTCACATCCGACAGCGAAACCTTCACCAGGCCGCGCACCGTGAGATTGTCGGCGAATTTCACGACCAGATCCTGGCCCTCGCGCGATTTCACCGTCATGCCGCCGGCATCGACCTTCTCGATCGTGCCGCGCACATTCATGCGCTCCGGCTGCTGCGCCAGGACGCTGGCCCATCCCAAAACGCCGGTGAAAGCGATTGCGCCCAGCACGGCGCGCGTGGTCCTCGACATGGAATCCTCCTGGATACAGCACGGCGTATGCGCCGTTGCATCCCAAGAAACCCCGGGGCGCGGCGATTATTCCGGCTTCGGTTTCACGAGGTCGGCTTCCACCATCGCGCGCAATTCCGGCGTGACCTCGGGCGTGACGCCGAACCAGAGCGAAAAGCCGCGCACGGCCTGATGCAGCAGCATGCCAAGGCCGTCGGCCCGACGCAGACCCAAATCCTTCGCCTCTTTCAGCAGCGGCGTGACGAGCGGCGAATAGACGATGTCGGCCACCACCGCGCTTTTTGGCAAATCCTCCAGCCGCAGATCGAGCGCGGGCTGGCCGTTCATGCCGAGCGACGTGGTGTTCACCAGAAGGCCCGCGCCGGCGAGAAGACCGCCGACCTCGTCCCATGCGACCGGTTTGACCTTGTCGCCAAAACGATCGCGCAGGCTTTGCGCGCGCGTGAATGTCCGGTTGGCGACGCGGATGGTCTTCACTCCGCGCGACAACAGGCCAAACACGATGGCGCGCGCGGCGCCTCCGGCGCCAAGCACGATCGCCCCGTCGAGGCCCCGGTCCCAGCCCGGCGCCATCTGATCGAGATTGGCAAGGAAACCCTCGACGTCGGTATTGGTCGAGCGCAGCGTGTCGCCCTCGAACCATAATGTATTCGCAGCCCCCACCGCCTCCGCGCGATCGTCGGGCACGGACAGCGTCATCGCCACTTCCTTGTGCGGGATCGTGACATTGGCGCCGGCATAGCCGCGCAGCGCAAGCTCCTTGACGAAAGCCGGAAATTCTTCCGGCGACACCGCTTCGCGGCGATACTCGCCCGCGATGGCGTGCTGTCCGATCCAGAAATTATGAATGAGCGGCGAGCGCGAATGCTCGACCGGCCAGCCGATGACGCACACGGCGCGAATGTCGTTGCTCATGTCCTGCTCTCGCGCCTGTGACGATCAATAGAAACCGGGCGTGGCGCCGCCATCGACGGCGATCGCCGTGCCCTGGATATGCCGCGCCGCATTGCTGCAGAGAAAGACCGCGAGCGCCGCGACGTCGCCGGGCTGGCCCATGCCGTCCTTGAGCGCCTGCGCGCGCACCTCCTCCGGCGTCTTGCCGGATGCGGTTGCGCGCTGCGCGAATAATTGCGTGACGCGATCGGTCTCGGTCATGCCGGGATGAATGACATTCACGTTCACGCCCTCGCGCTTTCCGAGCTGCGACAATCCCTTGGAGAAATTCGCCATCGCCGCGTTGACCGATCCGCCGATCAGGAAATTCGGATCGGGCGTGCGCGCCGCCCCGCCGATGATGTTGACGACATGGCCTTTGGCCTCCTTGAGCATCGGCCAGAACAGCCGCGACAGCCGCGCGCAGGCGAAATATTTCAGCGCGAAGCCGTCGACCCATAGATCGTCCGCCAGATCGAGAAAAGCGCCGGCCCGGGTCGCGCCCGCGTTGTTGACCAAAATGTCGCAACGGCCGAATTGTTCCCGCACACGCGCATGAACCGTCTCGCAGGCAGCGAGCGTGCGCAGGTCGCCGGCCACGATCACCGGCGCCGGAGCGCCCTTTGGCGCGATCGCCTTCGCGGCGGCGGCGAGATTGTCTTGCGACATCGCCACAAGCACGGTCTGCGCGCCGCGCCCGGCAAGGGCGGCCGCGATGGCGCGCCCGATGCCGCGGCTGCCGCCGGTCACCACCGCGACTTTCCCCTTGAATTCCCCGTCCATCGTTTCCCCGGCCTTCCCGCTCCGCTTGCCGACTATGTTATGAAGACAATCCGCGCCTCCGCGCAAGATGGCCGGCGACATAAAGAGAAACGCGCACGCGATGAAATCCCTGTTCGTCGATTGCAACCATCAACTCGCTCCGGTCTTCGCCCGCGTCCACCGGCCGGACGATCCGCCGATCGCGCTCAACACCAAGCCGTTTGCGCCTGAGGATCTCCCGCGCCTGCTCGACGGCTATGGCGTCTGCCTCGACGATCATTCGTACATGCCGACGCCGCTGATCGCACAATGCCGCAGCCTCAAGCACATCGTGTTCCTGGGCACGGGCGCCGCGAGCTACATGAGCATCGCGGAGCTCGGCGAACTCGGCATCGAGGTTCATATCATCAAGGGTTACGGCGATACCGCCGTCGCCGAGCATACGATCGCGCTCATGTTCGCCGCCGCGCGGGATCTCGCGCGCATGGATCGCGCGGTGCGGGCGGGACGCTGGAGCCCGCTCGAAGGCATGCAGCTTTCGGAAAAGACGCTCGGCCTGATCGGGCTCGGCGGCATCGGCCGCGAGGTCGCGCGCATCGCCCAGGGCATGGGCATGAATGTCATCGCCTGCAACCGCCGCGAACTTGCGGACGCTCCGGTTCCACTGGTCGATATCGATACTCTTCTGGCGCAATCCGACATTGTCTCCCTGCATCTCGTCCTTGGCGACGAGACGCGCGGCTTTCTGAGCGCTGAGCGCATCGCGCGCATGAAAAAGGGCGTCATCCTGGTCAACACCGCGCGCGCGGCTTTGGTGGACGAAGCCGCGATGCTGGCGGCGCTGACGAGCGGGCAGATCGGACATGCCGCGCTCGACGTCTTTCATTCCGAACCGCTGAAGAAAGATCATCCGCTCACCGGCATGGAGAATGTCACGCTCTCGGCGCATGCGGCGTTCCGAACCCTGGAAGCCTCAATGACGCTGTTGCGCCGCGCCATCGATATCGTGAAATCCCTTGTGCGCTGATATGCGCAAAGGACGCGCTGCAATTCCATGGTCAGGGTGTAGATTGCAGACGCCTTCGATTCGGCCGGAGCGACGGTATGGCGAAGAAACGCAGGAAAGGCCGCATCGGCGTTGTCGGTCTCGGCATTATGGGCGGCGCCTTCGCGAAAAATCTCGTCGAGGCCGGATGGCAGGTCGCCGGATTCGATATCGATCCCGCGCAAAGGCGCAAAGCCTCGCGCCTGGGCGTCGAGATCGCCCCGGATAGCGCTTCGCTCGCGGCATCGGTTCCAACCGTCATCACGAGCCTTGCGGAACCGCAGGCCCTGCACGACACCGCGCGGACAATCGCGAAAGCAAAGTTGCCGCGCCGCGTGATCGTGGAAACATCCACCTTCGCGATCGAGGACAAGGAAAAAGCCGAGCGCATCTTGCGGGACGCCGGACATGTCATGCTCGACTGTCCGATCAGCGGAACCGGCGCGCAGGCCAAAACGAAGGACATCGTGATTTATGCCAGCGGCGACAGAGCGGCGATCCGCAAGCTGAACCCGCTCTTTCCGGATTTTTCCCGCGCGGTGCACGATCTCGGCGCCTTCGGCAACGGCAGCCGCATAAAATACGTCGCCAACCTTCTGGTCGCGATCCACAACGTGGCGAGCGCGGAGGCGATGGTGCTCGGCATGAAAGCCGGCCTGAATCCCGGGCAAATTTTGCGGCTGGTTTCGAGCGGGGTCGGAAATTCGCGCGTGTTCGAATTGCGCGCGCCGATGATGGCCAAGAACCGCTATGACGACGCGACCATGAAGATTTCGGTCTGGCAGAAAGACATGGCGATCATCGCAGCCTACGCAAAAAGCATCGGAAGTCCGACGCCGCTATTCGACGTCACCGGTCCGCTTTACGATCGCGCGCTGGCCGATGGGCGCGGCGCGGAGGATACCGCCGCGGTCTGCACCGTTCTGGAGCGCATGGCCGGGTTGAAACGATCCAGAAGCGCACGCACAAAACGCCGTTCGCCCTCGTGAAAACAGCAATGCGGAACTGCGCTTGAGCTTGTCTTTATTTGTCGCACAATCTTGCGGCGAACCGGCGACCATCCCGAATCAAGTCCGGAACCGGCTTTCGCCGGATTGCGCTCTCCGGATTGCGCTCCAGAGCATTTTCCGGCGAAGTGGAAACCGGTTCGCCGCAGAAAATGCGACAAATAAAAGGAATCTAGACTGTGTTCCGATTCAATTGAATCGGAA
>CAMDXM010000017.1 GCA_945878025.1 Pseudorhodoplanes sinuspersici
CGGTACGGACAAAGCCGCCGATCTTCAAGCAAGTGTCGGTGCCGGGGAGGTAGTAGAATCCGGCGCCGTACAGGCTGCAAATCTTCACGTATTCTTCTGGTTTGGTCTTCGATTTGCGGACGCGAGTGCGCTTCGCTACGATCGGACGCAGCGTTCTCGGATGCATAATGAAATTGCAGGAGCGCGCATCTAGGTCGCATATAGGTTTGAATCGGGGACGATACTTGCGGCACGTGCTCTGGCATTGGCAAAGCGGTGAATTCCCGCATGGCGCGGCAAAAAACGAAAAATGCGGCGGCTAGGACAAGGCTAGGTCCGCATCGGGACGGCCGTTCGTACAATACCGCCCCTCATTAGGACGTCACCGCGCGCGGCTCCCCCATCAGCCCGGCGACAGTCTCGGCTGCGTCGAGCAACGTGCTGGCCGTGAGATGTGCGTATCTCTGCGTGTAACGCGTATGCGCGTGCCCGAGCAGCCCCTGCACTACGTAGAGAGACACACCATTGTTAACCAGAAAGCTTGCAAATGAATGCCGCAGATCGTGCAGCCGCAGATCCGCGAGACCCGCCCGCATCCGCATTCGATGCCACGGAAAATAGAGCGACGGCGATGGCCGGCGCGTTGCCGGCGACGGAAAGACAAAGGGGCATCCGTCGAGCGGCGTCAGCGAGCGTAGAAGTTCGATGGCCGGCGCGCTGAGCGCAATCGCTCTCGGTTTGCCGGATTTTGACAGCGGGACCAGCAACGTTCGTCTGTCCCAATCGACATGCTCCCATCTTGCATGTGTAATTTCGTTTCGTCGCGCGCCTGTGAGGAGAAGCAGCATGATGGCGTTGGCAGCAACTTGATTTTCGTCCTGCTTGATCGATGACATCAGGCGTTGCGCCTCCTCTACGCTGAGGAAGCGCTCGCGATTCACGTCTGGCGCAAGATTGATTCCAGTTGTCGGATTTTCGACGACACCCGGTATGCGCCATTTCCGGGCAAGATTGTAGATATGACGCAACACGATCACGACGCGGTTCGTTGTGCCTGTCGCGTATCCGCGCGCTCGCATCCGCTCAACCAGCGCGGCGATCGGTTCGGCGCGAAGCCGATCGACATATTCGGATCCGAGCAGCGGCAAGATATGAATACGCAGAACCGTCTCGTCGGTCTGCCAGCTCCGCTTGTAGCTCTTGACGTGCGGAAGATAACGATCGCGAACAAGTTCCTTGAGAGTCGGGATCATGCGCAATTCTGCTCTCTGAGATTGCGGATCCGTTCCTACCAATGCTTGCGCGACGATGGCCCGCGCCTTTCGCCGAGCTTCGGCGAGACCGAGTATATTCGAGGGACCTATCCTGAATTGCCGCTCGCGTCCGCGAGCGTCGGTATAACGCTGATAATATGTGCTTCCGCCGGAGCGGCGCACCTCCAGCATGAAGCCGCGCTGTTCGGTGTCAAAATAATCGATCTTCTTGCTGCCGGGAGGACAGCTTATCGATCGAACAAACGCGGAGTTGAGGGGGACGCGCGGCATACTCAACACATAGATCAATACGCACTGAAGTGATCCCGCGATGTTAATAAGTATGGCGCGCAAGTACATAAATTATATCGTAAGAGACATAGAAAACTGACAATCACGCAAAAAAAGAATCATTTGCGCATTTTTCGTATTTCAGGCGCGCATACTTTTGTCGATGCACCGAACTCTCGAACAGCGGCGGCCCTCAATGGCCGGATCTCAAACGCATCCCTGCAACTGGTAAGATTCAGACACAATGCCATTCCTTTGGACGCTCCAATATATACCAAAGTGGAAGTCGCGCCCGTACGCATTTGCCGACATTGACCGATCCAATTATTCCCGCCTCCTAAGAAAAATATTTTGCGCCAATCGGAGATCCGTCGTCCGCGACTCCGACCAGAACATGATATTTCGATTGATTGAACCGACGTATCGACGTTTCTAACTGGCAATATTCAATCATGCCGAGAATTCCTTATCTCGAACTTACGTCACGGACCGACGGCGGCCCGATCGATCTCGACGACTTCAAACGAAAGTCATGGTCCGGCATCTCCGCCGAGCAGGTTCGCGTCGAACCGATTTCCTACGATTACGCGCTGAAGACGTCGGCGCATTTCCTCATCCTGATGAATATCTACCGCAAGGATGGCGAAATTCTTGTCGACGGACAAAAGCGTACGACCATCAAGGACCTGCGTAACAAGCTGACATACATTCCGGCTGGCGCTGGAGTTTCAGGCTGGTCCCAACTCCTGAAGCCGGCCGCCTATACCGCCGTCTATTTCAATCAGAACACCAACGACGAGGACCAGGTAAAACTTCAGGATATTCCGCCGGCGATCGCATTCGAAGATCACATGCTGCGTTCGATCGTGCAGGCATTTTCAGCCATCCTGCGCGATAGCACGATCGATATCGACGGCTATTCCGAAACGCTCGCCGCTCTTATCGTCTACGAACTGAAACGGCTGCGGCGTCAATGGAAACAGCCCGCGCTCCACGAAGGCGGATTAAGCTTGCAACAAATGCAGCGTGTCGCGGACTATATCGAAGGACATCTCAGAGACAGGCTGACGATTGCGGATCTTGCCAATCTCGTCGAACTCAGCCGCTTTCATTTCATCCGCGCGTTCAAGAAAGCAACGGGAGTTCCACCGCATCAATTCATCATTCAGCGGCGGGTCGAGCGGGCGAAGGAGATGCTGGCGGATGGTCGAAATTCCGTCACGGAAGTCGCGCTTGGCGCCGGATTCAACGGCCTGACCCAATTGACCCGGGCGTTCCGCCAGATCGTCGGAGTAACACCCACGACGTTTCGTCGCGAGACGACGTAATCCGGCCTGGCGAAACTCCGCCTCGGGACCTATGCCGTGCTGATGGCGTGCGGCAGCACGAAAGGCACTCCGGCGGGCGGGGTGCGGCTGACCGCGTCCGTCACGTCGAACACCCGTTTCAACAATTCATCGGTGATCGTTTGCGCGACCGGGCCATCGGCGGCGACGCGGCCGGAACGCAGCATGACGATGCGCTGCGCGAACATGCTGGCGAGATTGAGATCGTGCAGCACCGCGACCACGGCGACGCCGCGCGCCGCGCATTTCTTGACCGTCGCCAGGAGATCGATCTGGTGGCGCAGATCGAGGCTCGATGTCGGCTCGTCGAGAAACAGAAGCCCGGGCCCGCGTTCCGATTCACCGCATGCAAGCTGAACCAAAATGCGCGCGAAATGCGCCCTTTGCTGTTCACCGCCGGACAATGTGGTGATGATCCGGCCGCGCAAGTTCGCGATATCGACTTGCCGCAACGCGCATTCGATCGCTCCGTCGACGAATGTCCCACGCCTGTCCCCCGCCCCCATTCTCACAACTTCGGCGACGGTGAAGGGAAATGCCACCTCCACGCTCTGCGCCAGCACGGCGCGCTCGAGTGCAAGATCGCGCGGGCCATAGGATGCGAGCGCCTTTTTCCTCAGCAGGATATTTCCGGCGGTGGGCCGGATTTCACCTGAGAGCGCACGCAGCAAGGTCGATTTTCCCGCGCCGTTCGGGCCGACCAGGGCGATCGTTTCTCCTCGCCCGATCGTCAGCGTGACATTGTCCACGAGCGTTGCCGCCCCTGCGCGAACCGTCAGGCCGCTTGCTTCGATAACGGCCGTCATAATCCGGTCAGCATGCGCTGTCGAAGCAACAGGACCAGAAAGAACGGCGCCCCGATCACCGCCGTGACGATCCCGATCGGCAATTCCGCCGGCGCTGCAAGCGTGCGAGAGAGCGTGTCCGCGCCCACCATCAGCGCCGCTCCGAGAACGACCGATGCCGGCAGCAGCATTCGATGCGAAGGTCCGATAACGATCCGCAAGAGATGCGGCACCACGATCCCGACAAATCCGATCACGCCGGAGACCGAGACCGCGGCTCCGACAGCGGCCGCGATCAGCAGGATCGAGAATTTCTTCAGCCGTTCGACATGGACGCCGGAATGAAACGCCTCCGCTTCACCCAACACAAGCAGGTCGAGCCCGCGCGCGACGAGTGGAAGCGCCACGATTGTTGCCAGAAAGAACGGCAGGATTGCCGCGGCCTTCGACCACGTCGCTCCGCTCAACGAACCCAGCATCCAGAACGTGATATCGCGCAATTGACGGTCATCGGCGAGAAAGACCAGGAGCCCGATGGCAGCGTTGGCGAGAGCCGCGATGGCAAGACCGCCGAGAAGAAATATCGCGATCGATGTCCGTCCCTCACGCGTCGCCAGCCGATAGAGCGTCGCGGTCGCGAGCAGCGCGCCGAGCAGCGCCGCGACAGGCAGGATTTCGAATGGAATCGCGAAAATATTGGATTCCATAAATCGGTCGGAAACAACGATCGTGACCGCGGCCGCGAGCGCGCCGCCGCCGGAGACTCCGACCAAAGCGGGATCCGCCAGCGGATTACGGAACAGACCCTGCATGACGGCGCCGGACGCCGCCAGCAATCCGCCGACCATCGCGGCCAGCGCGATGCGCGGAAGGCGTATCGACCACAATATCAATTGGTCGCGCCCGATCGTTGCAGGATCGGATTGCGCAAGACCCAGAACGGCCGCCAGCCGGTGCAGCGGAATTCCAGCCGAACCGATCGACGCCGCCAGCATTGCCGCGATTACAAAGATCGCCGCCAGGGATAGAAAAACTGCGAGTGGATGCGGCCTGCGGACGGCGCCACCTGAGCGCTGCGCAACCGTCGCAGCCGGCATCGTCATGGACGGCAAACCTCGCCCGGCGCGGCCTTTTCCGACGGCAAAGTCCCGGTTTCCAATGACGGGTAGAGCGAATGAGCCAGATCGCGAGCGGCCTTCGCGGTACGCGGTCCGAAACCGAGCAGATAAAGCCCTTCCATCGACACAAAGGATTTGCTGCCGGCAGCGGGACTGACACTAAACGCGGCGTGCGAAAACACCTCATCGGCGGTCAGCTTGAAATTCGAGCGTTCCATTGCGAGCACGCTGTCCGGCTGAGCTGCGATCAGCGCTTCGTCGCCGACGACCTTGTAGCCGTCGAAATCCGACATGGCATTGACCGCTCCCGCGAGCCGGATGATTCCGTCCGCGCCGGTATTTTTACCGGCCACCATCGCGCGCCCGTTCATGAACGACAGGATGAATACGACGCGTGCCGGCATGGTAACGCCGGCGCGCATTTTCGCCACCGCCACAAGATCGGCTTCGACCGATTTCACAAGGCAATCGCCCTGCTTGTCCTGTCCGGTCGCCGCCGCGATCATCCTGATCTTCTCGACGATCCCCTCGCCCGTGAAACGATCGGGAACATGCACAAAAGGAACCGAGGCGGCTTCGATGACCGCGACCGCTTCCTTGGGTCCCGCGCCCTCGGATGCGAGTACGAGACTTGGCGAGAGGCCAAGAACGCCCTCCGGCGACAATTGCCGGAGGTATCCCACATTGGGTTTTTCGTTCAGCGCGCGCGCGGGATAAAGGCTTGTGATGTCGATGGCGACGATCCGCCGTTCCTGTCCCAGTGCATAGAGAATTTCCGTCACCGAACCGCCGATCGAAACGATCCGTCCCGGATCGGCAATGGCCACATTGCGTCCGGTCGCATCGCGAACATTGAAGCTTGCGGCGGACACAGCTTCAAGAGCGACAAGCGCGACGACAGCAACAGCTGTCAGAATACGCCATGCACCGAGCGCGGATGTGATCTGCATCATCATTTCGTCAGGATCAGTTTGTTTTGCGCCGTCAGCCGCAGCCGATAGATGTCCTCGCCATGTGCAATCGTGATCTCGCGCGTGGCGATGAAAAGATCACGGCTGTCGATTCGATGATCGATGACGGCAACGTTGCGCTCCGTTCCAGAGATCGCCCCGGATGAGTTCTGCCGAATACCTTCGTTGTCTTTCCGGGAGGTTGGATTCATCCTTGTCTATTCTTAAGTATTCGATGTGTATTTCTTGGCGTCATTTCTTAGTTTAGAGCGTTTTTAAGCTACTATACTTGTAGTTTGGAGTAGTTGTAATCAAGGAATTGCTTCCTTGACTGGGTTATTACGTTTGATTACCAAAGGCAACACTAAGAAAAGCGGCGAACGAATGGCCGCGAATACAAATGCAAGCCAGCAAGCGCTGCCTTCCGCGCAGCAGCCCGCCAGCCAGATCAAAAACAAGACTGGGCTTGGGGGTTTCAAATGGGCTGCAAGATCCGGGGCGCGCGTGCGCTTCTATCGGCGATATCGGTTCTGACCTTGACATCCGGATGGAGCGCGATTGCGCACGCGCAAAGTGCGCAGACGCTCGACACCATCACGGTGGTCGCGACAAAAACTGAAGAAAAAGCGATCGATGCGCTCGCGCCTGTGAGCGTCATCAATCAAAGCACGATCCAGATGATCGATCCGAAACGCCTGAATGAACTTTTTTATAACGTTCCCGGCGTGACGTTCCAGGATCGCGGCGATTCACCGGAATCGGCGATCAATATCCGCGGCCTGCAGGATTTCGGCAGAGTGGCGGTCGTCATCGACGGCGCGCGTCAGAATTACCAGCGCTCGGGACATAACGCTCAAGGCTCCTTCTATCTCGAACCCGAATTGCTCGCCGGCATCGACGTCGTTCGCGGACCGACGGCGAATATCTACGGATCGGGCGCGATCGGCGGCGTGGCATCGTTTCGAACGAAGGATGTGCAAGACATCCTTCGGCCTGGCGAACGCTGGGGCACCGAAGTCGGCGGGTCGTTCGGAAGCAATGCCGGCCGCGCGACGGCGTCCGCATTTACGGGCGGACATATCGGTCCGAATGCGGATCTGTTTCTTGGCGCCACGACACGCACGCAGAGCAACTACAAGGACGGCGACGGAAATCTGATTACGAATACCGGCAATCACGTCAATTCGCAGATTGCCAAGCTCACCGTGCGCCCGTGGGAAGGACACCAGTTCAAGTTCGGCGGTATTTTCCAGGAGGATGACTACAATATCGGTCAGTATAATCGCGGACCGGTCGCAACAGCGGCGCAGCGCGCGCTGTTCCAAGGCTCGTCCATCTATCAATCCGAGGTCAAGAACTACACCGGCACGGCGCGCTGGACCTATGCGCGGCCCGACGACAGATTGTTCAATTGGGACGCCAACGTCTATTGGAACCGGACTGATAACGATCAGTGGAAGATCGCCCATCTCAGCGCGACGGCTCAGGCCGGCGTCTGCACGACTCCCGGTAACAACGTGTCGGGCTGTGTCGGCGATCCGCGCGGCTATCTGCTCGATACCGTGGGCTTCGACGTCAACAACACATCCCGCTTCGATTTCGGCGATTTGCGCAACGCCATCACTTTCGGCGCCGATGGATTCCAGGACGATGTGACGACGACTGAAGCGCGAGGCAATTCCAACGTCACGACGCCGGGCGGCGTGCGGACGGTGACCGGCGGTTTTGCGCAATGGAAGATGAATTATTCAACCTGGATCGAGGTCGTCGGCGCGATCCGCTACGATAATTATCAGCTTGAACAGTTCAACATCTCCTCGCAGGGCGAACGCTTTTCACCAAAAATCACGGTCGGCGTCACGCCTTTCCGCGGCTTCACGCCTTATGTGAGCTACGCCGAAGGCTATCGTGCTCCATCAATCAGCGAGACGCTGATTGCCGGCGCGCATGCCACGGGCGGCGGGCCTGCTTTCTTCAACTGCGGCGACGGCACGTCCGGCCTGTTCTGTTTCAAGCAGAATCCAGGGCTTCGTCCGGAAGTCGGCAAGAACAAGGAAGCGGGCCTCAATCTGAAATATGACAGCGTGTTCTCACAGGGCGACAGCTTCCGCGGAAAGTTCAATGCGTTCCGCAACGACCTGGAAGATTATATTGAAGGGACATTGTTCGAGCCGACAGCGGCCCCGCCGTTCGGAACATTCAACAAGTTCTTCCAGTATCAAAACATCCAGTCCGCGCACATTCAGGGCTTTGAAGCTGAGACGATGTACGATGCCGGCGCGTGGTTTCTCGGTGTGGCAGGGCAAATTCAACGCGGCTACAACGATGTCACCAATGTCGGATTGATCAATATCCAGCCCAACAAGGTCTCGACGACACTCGGCCTGCGATCACCGGACCGGAAGGTCACTTTGGCGGGAACGTGGGTTTCAGCGGCTTCCAACCAGCATATCGATCAGCTCAATTACATTCCGAGCACATCATATGAACTGCTCAATCTTTACCTGACCTGGCAGCCGCATAAGGATGTCTGGATGAACTTCTCGGTCGATAATGCGCTGGATCGCTATTACAGGCCTTATGCCATTCCGAAATCCTCAACGGACGGCACGACACAGAATGACGTCCTTTGGGCAGGCCCGCCTCCCGGTATCGTGTATAAAGCGGCCTTGCGCGTACACTTCGGAGCCATGTAACGGAGGCGTATGAAGGGCGGTCGTAAACGACCAGACTTGAAAGTTGCTTCCGATGCGAAGCAGGACCGCGCCGATGACCTCCTCGGCGCGGTCGTGCCGTCTCGTGGGCACGACGGCTCGCACGCCTCTCTTCCCGCGGAAGCAGACCTCAGCAACGTCATCAGCTTCACGCTGCGCCCCCGCAAGGGCGGCGAGGCCAAGACCCCGCCGGTCGAGTGCGCCGTCGTCGATCGGCCCGCGCCGTTTTCGCTTTCTCCGGAACGCCAGCGGCAGATTGCCTTGTTGATCGGCGGATCGCTTCTCATTCATGGCGCGATCTTCGCGGCCTTCAATCGCGATCCCGAACCGCATGCGAGTATCGGCGTCATTTCCGTCACGGCGGAAATCGTCCTTGGCGCGCAGACGAATGCGGGCAAGTCGCCGACGCCAAGCGAATCCGAAGTTGCAAGCGCGGCGTCGCCGAAGACCGACGAGCCGACAGATTCAACGCCCGAAACGGCCCGCAAGAACATCGCTAAAACGCAGGTCGAAGAGCCGAAAGACGCCAAGAAAGAAACGGCTGAAGCCGCCGCTCCGAAAGCACAGGAGACTCTTCCAGCCGAGAAGCCTCCGGAACCGAAGGCGCAAGCCGAGCTGGCCATCGAACCCAAACCGGTTGAAAAGCCGACGCTCACCCCGGACCAGAAAAAGCCCGAGGCCAAAGAATCCAGGAAAATCCGCGAAGCTGCGCGTCACGCCAAGGAAGATGGAGAAAACACGCGCGATCGCGCGGCGCCGGCCTCCTCCCCCTCCACGGCATCAAACAGCATCGGACGCGGCCGATCCGATCTCGATACGAATTATCGCGGGATCGTCGCCGCGCATCTCGCGCGCTACAAGCAATTTCCCTCCGACGCCCGCAACCGCGGCGACCAGGGGACGACCACAGTCACTTTCAGTCTCAGCGGCAGCGGCAGTGTCACTTCGGTGCGGCTGGTGCGCGGATCCGGTGTATCGAGCATCGATCAAGAGGCGACCGCCATGGTTCGGCGCGCTTCGCCCTTTCCCGCCCCGCCGTCGGGCCGCGGCATGAGTTTCACGGTTCCCGTCAGCTTCCATCTGCGCTAAGGAAGCCGCCAGCCTCGCCAGCCAGCTCTCGCGCTAGCCAGCCTTCGCCAGCATTCAACAGGAGAAGACTGATGTTTATAGCGATGAACCGTTTCAAGGTGAGAAAAGGATCCGAGGACGCATTCGAGCATGTCTGGGCGAGCCGAGAATCCTATCTCGATCGCCTGCCCGGCTTTATGTCGTTTTATCTGCTGAAAGGCCCGGAAGCCGAGGACCACACGCTCTATTCGTCGCACACGGTGTGGCAGAGCAAGGCGCATTTCGAGGGCTGGACCAAATCGGAAGAGTTCAAGATCGCGCATGCCCGCGCCGGAAACGAGACGAGTACTCCGCTTTATCTCGACCATCCGAAATTCGAAGGCTTTGAAGTGAAGCAATCGCTTCTCGGCAGCAACAAAGCCGCGTGAGGCCGGGCATGTCCGCAAATCTTGCAAGCGCCCTGGCGGAAAATCCCGGCGCTATTGTCGAGGAGATTGCCAAGGAATATCGCGTGACAACGCGCGATGTCGTCGAGGCATTGCCGAAGACGATGCGAAAATTCACAACCGGTTCGGCCTTCATCGAAGTCATGCAGGACATCGGGACTTGGGGCGACGTGACCCTGATCGTGCATACCGACGATGGGATCATGGAATTCGGCGGCCCGGTACCCGCGGGCGAGGTGGCGCGCGGCTATTACAACGTTCCGGGCAGCAAGGGCTTCCACGGCCATCTGCGCCATGAGCGCTGCGCGGGCATCGCCTTTGTCGAACGCCCTTTCATGGGCCGGCTCTCGGCCTCGATCCTGTTCTTCAACATCGATGGCGGGATCATGTTCAAGATTTTCGTCGGCCGCGACGAGAAGCGCGAACTGAAAGGCGATCAGCTGGAGGCGTTCCGCAAGCTCGCGGATCGCCTGGGAGCGAAAATCGACGCCTGAGGGTTCACGACGCTTTCGTTTTCGCATTTCCGGACGGCGAACCGGCCCCCACTTCGCCTGGAAATGCTCCGGATCAGCGCGGAGCGTAGCTCGTCAGGGGTGGATTGAGCGCCGGCGACATCGGCTCGAGATGGCGTGGAATGATGAGGCGGCGGCCCGGCTCCAGCGGCGTTGATGAATCGATGTCGTTGATCTGGGCGACGGCCCAGACCGGCACCGCGTATTTCTGGGCGATGGATCGGACCGTGTCGCCCGGCTCGGTGCGGATCGGCAGACCCGAGTCCCACAACTCGATTGGCGTGTTGCGCGGCGGTGCGTAGCGGATCGGCACGGTTGCGCCATCGAGCTGCACCGGCAAATTCATGATCTGGACCATCTTCGCGATCACCCGGTCCTGCAACCCGTCGATCCGCACCAGGTTGACGTGCAGCACGTCCCAGTATCGGCGCAGATCGACACTCGCAAAATGACCGTGGAACGAACTATCCGGAACAAGATTGCCGCCACCGAAGAAATTGGTCGATGACCAGACATTGATGAAGCGATCGACATTCGGCGGCACCTGTCCACCGAAGCGCGTGGGATCGAACGACACGATCAGGCTGACCGGAACATTGGCTTCTTTCAGCCTCTCCGCAAAGCGGATCGATGCGTCGCCGCCCGCCGAATGTCCGGCGACGATGATTGGGGACTTGCGCAACTCGGATTTATAGCGCGCGATCGCCTCGTCGGCCGGGCCGCGCCAATTGACGTGATTGTAGGTCTCGGAATTGATACCGCTGCGCTTGAGCTTGTCGGTCAGATTGTCCATCTCGAAGGAGGCAATCCGGCCGCCCATACCGCGAAAGACATACACTTTGCCGGCAGCCGGCGGCACCGGGCTCGCGGGGTCGACGGAACCGGTGATGATGTTTTCGAGCGACGTCATGCTGCCACAGCCAGCGATACCGAACGCGAGCGCGGCGGCGAGGGCAATACGCAGCGGCATGGACATCCAAGGCGCCTTCATTCTTGGCTTGCCGCGAACCCTGATTGAAGCGTTCCGGAACGGCGAGCTGCGCATGCGAAATGCAACGCCATGGCAGGAAAGTCGTTTTTCGTTAAGATTTTCACAATTTTCCCGTCACCCGCCTGTAACATATTGTCTAAAAAGGCCTTTTTTCGATGCTGAGCGGGCGGAAAAAAGCTCGAAAAGCGGCCAGACGCGGCCTGCCGCGCGCAGAATCGGTCGCGCGCTGACGACGCCCGGCCGTCACCGGCGAAAGCAGTTGACGGCGCCGCCCGCCTCGCCTAACGCCGCGTGATCCAGACAGAACGGCATCCGACACATCATGGCCGCATCCGCGCCGCGCATATCCTTCGTGTCACTCGGTTGTCCGAAGGCGCTTGTCGATTCGGAGCGCATCATCACGCGGCTGCGCGCGGAAGGATACGAGCTTGCGCGCGAGCACGCCGGCTCGGACATCGTGATCGTCAATACCTGCGGCTTTCTGGAAAGCGCACAAGCTGAATCGCTGGCGGCGATCGGCGACGCCCTCGCCGCCAACGGAAAAGTTATCGTCACCGGCTGCATGGGTGCGGAGCCGGAGAAAATCACGGCAAAATATCCGAACGTGCTCGCCGTCACCGGCCCGCAGCAATACGAGAGCGTTCTCGACGCCGTGCACAAGGCAGTGCCGCCGCAGCACGATCCCTATCTCGATCTCGTGCCGCCGCAGGGCATCAAGCTGACGCCGCGGCATTACGCGTACTTAAAGATTTCGGAAGGCTGCAACAACCGCTGCAGCTTCTGCATCATCCCGAAACTGCGCGGCGATCTCGTCTCGCGCCCGGCTGCCGACGTTCTGCGCGAAGCCGAAAAGCTGGTTGACGCCGGCGTGAAGGAATTGCTGGTGATTTCGCAGGATACGTCGGCCTATGGCGTCGACATCAAATATGCGTCGAGCGAATGGAAGGGCCGCGAGCGGCGCGCAAAATTCTTCGATCTCGCGGAGGCGCTCGGCGAATTCGGCGTCTGGGTGCGACTGCAATATGTCTATCCCTATCCGCATGTCGACGACGTCATTCCGCTGATGGCCGACGGCAAGGTGCTGCCCTATCTCGACATCCCGTTCCAGCATGCGAGCCCCGACGTGCTCAAGCGCATGCGCCGGCCGGCCGCGCAGGAAAAGACACTTGAGCGAATTGCACGCTGGCGGGAGATCTGCCCGGATCTCTCGATCCGCTCGACATTCATCGTCGGTTTTCCGGGCGAAACGGATGAGGATTTCGAATTCCTGCTCGAATGGCTCGACGACGCGATGCTCGATCGCGTCGGATGTTTCAAATACGAACCGGTCGCCGGCGCCGCCGCCAACGATCTAGCCGCGGCCATCCCCGGCGAGGTCAAGGAACAACGCTGGCACCGCTTCATGGCGCGCCAGCAATCCATTTCGGCGAAACGGCTCAAGCGCAAAGTCGGAACGCGGCAGCAGGTGATCATCGACGAAGTGGGACCGAGCGTCGCCAAGGGCCGCAGCAAGGCCGACGCGCCGGAGGTCGATGGCAGCGTTTATGTTTCGAGCCGGCGGCCGCTTAAGGTCGGCGAAATCGCGACCGTCAAGATCGAGCGCGCCGACGAATACGATTTGCACGGAACGGCGGTCGGGTTCTGACGCTTTAGTCCGCTTTCAGCAGATCGCGCAAAGCCGCGGCTACGATCTTGGTCGCTGCTTTCAGATCCGACAATTTCACATGCTCGTTGGCGCTATGCGCATTCGCTTCGATGATCGATCGCGGGCCTGCGCCATAAAGCACAGTCGGAATCCCCGCCGCCGAATAATGCCGCGCATCGGTATAAAGCGGAACGCCGGTCGGCTTGATCGCCACGCCGAGTTCCTTGCGCGCGTGGCGCTGCAGCGCCGCCACCATGCCTTCAATTCCTTTTCTGGGCTTGAGCGGCTCAGCCAGGATCACGCGCGACACGTCGACCTTGATCCCTTTGCGCGCGCCGGCTTTGCGGATCAGGCTTGCGAGCGCCTTCTCGACTTTCGCTCCGCTTTCCTCCGGGATCAGGCGGCGATCGAGCCGCATCACCACGCGGTCGGGCACGACATTGGTCGCAAATCCGCCGGAGATCAGCCCGACCGTCAATTTGGGCGAGCCGACGCCGGACGTTTTGGACTTTGCGCGGGCGATGCGTTTTCGCTCCGCGTAGAGCGTGGTCAGGATCGCGTTCGCGGCTTCGAGCGCGTCGGCGCCTGTTTCCGGCATCGCCGCATGTGCCTGTTTTCCGCGCACCGTGATTTCCAGGTGCAAGACACCGTTGTGCGCCGTCACTATCGCATATGAAAAGCCGGCCGAAATCGCATAGTCGGGTTTGCTGATCTTCTGGTCGAGCAGCCATTTCGGCCCCGTGTAACCGCCGACCTCCTCGTCATAGGTCAGATGCAGTTCAATCGTGCCGTCGAGGCCGCCTGGCGCGTCCTTCAGCGCAAGCAACGCAAATGCATAGGTCGCAAAATCGGATTTCGAAACCGCCGCGCCCCGGCCATAGATCGCGCCGGCCTTTTCCTCCGCACCATAGGGATCATGCGTCCAGCCCTCGCCCGGCGGCACAACATCTCCATGCGCATTCAGCGCGATCACCGGGCCTTTCGCGGTTCCGAAACGTTCGCGGATCACGAGATTGGTCGCCGACGCCATGCCGTGTTTCTTGACGACGTCGTCCGGCACGCGGTGGCGTTCGACTTTGAATCCGAGGCGCTCCAATTCCGTTGCCGCCACCGCCGCATGACGCGCGCAATCGCCGGGCGGATTGTCCGACGGCACGCGCACCAGCGCTTTGAGAAATTCGACTTCGCGCGGAAAATTGGCGTCGATGAAATCTGTCATGTCTGTGTTTCTGCAAACCGTTCGATGAAGCGGACAAGGGCGGCGGCGGCAAGCCCGATATCCGCCGGGCTCGCATATTCGGCCGGGTTATGGCTGACCCCTCCCCGGCAGCGCACGAACAACATCGCAGCCGGACAAAGCCGTGCCATGATCTGCGCGTCGTGGCCCGCGCCTGACGGCAATTTGACGGCGCGCTGCCCAAGATCAGCGATAGCGCCTGCCAGCAATTCCTGCAAATGCGGCGCGCAAGGCGTCGTCACGGTTTCATGGAAAGGTTCGAACGTGACTTGGAGCCGGCGCGCGGCCGCGACGCGCTGCGCTTCATTGCGGATCCGCTCGATCGCCGCCTTGCGCATGGCGTCGGTCGCCGAACGCAGGTCGATCGAGAAGCCGACGCGTCCCGGAATAACATTGGTCGCGCCCGGCGATGCCTCGATGCGTCCGACGGTCGCGACCATATTGTCGGCGCAATAGCTTTTCGCGATGTGCTCGACGGCAAGCACGATTTCGGCAGAACCCGCGAGCGCGTCGTGCCGCATCGGCATCGGGACGGTGCCGGCATGTCCGGCTTCGCCCAGCACCACGACCCGCATCCGGCTTTGCCCGACAATGGCGGTCACGACGCCGAGCGGGCAATTCTCGGCTTCGAGCACGGGGCCCTGCTCGATATGGACTTCGACATAGCCGGCGGCCTCGTCGCGAGCATAAGCCGCCATGGGAATGTCGGATACTTTCTTGCCGTAGATTTCGATGGCTTGCGCCAAGGTCACGCCATTGCGATCCGGGAAGGCCAGAGAGGCGTTGTCGAATATCCCGGCGCAGGCCGAAGACGACGCCAGCGTCGAGCGAAAGCGCGAGCCCTCCTCGTCGCCGAACGCAAGAACATCGATTGCAAATGGAAGTGCCGCGCCGCGCGCCACCAGGTGTCTTACCGCGAGAATACCGGCGACGACGCCAAGCGGACCGTCATAGCGTCCGGCATCGATCACGGTATCGATATGCGACCCGATCAGGAGACGCCTCTTTCCAGTCGCGCTCTGCGGCCGCCAATACCCGCGCACGGTGCCGAGCGCGTCCTCCGACACCGTCATTCCCGCTTCCTTCATCCAGCCTGCGATGAGATCGGCGGCGCGGCGATGCTCCGGCGACAGGAAAAGCCGGATCAACCGATTCGGCTCGGACGAGATCGCGCCAAGCTCCAACAGCATCGCTTCGGCGCGCGCGCCGATTGCCGATTGCTCTGTTGCGTTCGGGGACACCATCATCAATGCTGCGCGCGAATCCATCGCCCAAGCGTCTCGCGCTCAGACTCGGTCATCGCGGTCTGATTGCCAAGCGGCATCGCCTTGTTCTGGACGGTTTGCGCCATGATCAGCGGAGCATAGCGCTTGATGTCGCCGACGGTCTCCATGGTGACGTTTTTCGGCGGCTCCTGGAAGCTTTCGTGCGTCGGCCTTTTCGCATGGCACATGATGCAATGCTTGGCGGAGATCGCCAGCACTTCAGCATCGCCAACCGCCGCCGTATTGCCCACGCTCTTGCCGGCCGGCGACGTCAGATAGATCGCGCAGATCAGGGCAAAGATCGCGACCGGCGCCGACCAGCCGTATTGATTCCAGTCGTCGCCCGCATCGACGCGATTGAGAACGTGGCGAAACAAGCCGCCACTGACCAGAATAAGCGCAACCACAAGCCAGCCCTGCGGGTGCGACGACAGGAACGGATAGTGCGGCGAGACCATCATCACCAGGACCGGCAGCGTCAGATAATTGTTGTGCAGCGATCGCTGTTTGCCGATCCGGCCGTAGCGGGCCTCCGGCTCTTCGCCGCGCACAAGCTGCGCGACCATCTTCTTCTGATTGGGAATGATCACGGCGAACACATTGAACGCCATGATCGTTCCGACGAATGCACCCACATGAAGGAACGCGCCGCGTCCGGAATAGACTTTTGTATAGAGGAACGAAGCTGCGAGGATCAGTGCGAAAACGCCGATCGCCAGCAGAAACATGCGTTCGCCGAGGAATCGGCATAGCACATCATAGATCACCCAACCGGCGAGCAAAGAGACGATTGAAATCGCGATCGCCTGCAGCGGCGTCAGCGCCATGACCGCCGGATCAATCAGATAGGCATTGGCGTGCAGATAATATTGCACGATCATCAAGCCGAATCCGGTGACCCAGGTGAGATACGCCTCCCACTGAAACCAATGCAGATGCGGCGGAAGATGCGGCGGCGCGACCGTGTATTTTTCAACGTGGTAGAAACCGCCGCCATGCACCTGCCACGCGGCGCCGAACACACCTTTCTTGGTTTTCTCGCGATGGAGCGAGTAATCCAGCGCCACAAAATAGAATGACGTCCCGATCCATCCGATCCCGACGATCATGTGCGCCCAGCGCAACAGTAAGTTGGCCCACTCCCCCAGGAAAACGTCCATCGGCGCTCGGCTTTTAGAAAATCAGGGAATGAGGATCGATGAGCCTGTCGTCTCACGGCCTTCGAGCTCGCGATGCGCTTTCGCGGCATCCTTCAGCGGATATTTCTGATTGATCGGAATCTGAACCTTGCCGCTCATCACCACCTTGAACAGATCGTTGGCGGTTGCGATGAGATCCTCGTGCTTTGCGACATAGGTGTTCAGTGTCGGACGGGTCGCGAACAGCGAGCCCTTCTGCTGCAGGATGCCGATGTTGAACGCTTCGATCTGTCCCGACGATGCCCCGAAACTGACGAACATGCCAAGCGGCCTGATGCAATCGAGCGAGGCCGGGAACGTCGCCTTGCCGATTCCGTCATAGACCACGTCGCACAATTTTCCGCCGGTGATCTCCTTCACACGCGCGACAAAATCCTCGTCGCGATAAAGAATGGTGTGATGGCAGCCATGCGCTTTCGCCATCTCGGCCTTGTCCTTGGAGCCGACGGTGCCGATGACGGTGGCGCCGAGCGCGTTCGCCCATTGGCATAAAATCTGGCCGACACCGCCGGCCGCCGCATGCATCAGGACCGTCGTGCCCTTCTCGACCTTGAATGTACGATTGAGAAGATATTGCGCCGTCATGCCCTTGAGCATCATGCCGGCGGCCTGCTCATAGGAAATCTCCTTCGGCAACTTGACCGCCCGCTCCGCCGGCATCAGGCGTTCCGCGGCATAGCCGCCAAGCGCGACCACATAGGCGATACGATCGCCGACCTTGATATCGGACACGCCCGGCCCGACCGCCGTTACATCGCCCGCGCCTTCGTTGCCGGCGACAAACGGCATGCCGACCGGAGACGGATACGCGCCCATGCGAAAATAGGTATCGATGAAGTTGACGCCGCATGCATGCTGTTTGACTCGGATCTGGCCTTGCGCCGGCTGGCCGACCTCGACGTCCTCATAAGTCAGGACCTCAGGACCGCCGTGCTTGTGAACCCGGACCGCTGCGACCATTGCCGTTCTCCCTTGTGATAACAACGCGCCTTTCCGGCGCGCAAAATTATGAGGCCAAAAATCAACAGGACGTCGAATACCGTGCGGCGATCATAGGGACGTATGGTGAAGACGCAAGGCAAGCCGCCCCCACCGTTCAACGCCCACCGCTCACCCGCAAAATCGCGCCGGTTGTGTAAGACGAAGCATCGGACAGCAGAAACACGACCGATTGCGCGATCTCATCCGGGCTGCCCGGGCGCTTCATCGGCACCATCGGCGAGACGCGCTCAAGCCGGCCCGGCGCATGAATGTCGGTTGCGATCAAGCCGGGCGCGACCGCGTTGACGCGGATGCCGTCCTCGACGAGTTCGCGCGCGAGCCCGATGGTCATCGAATCGATCGCCCCCTTGGACGCCGCATACCAGACATATTCGCCCGCGCTGCCCATCGCCGCTGCGACCGATGAAATCAGCACGATCGCGCCGCCGGCGCCGCCTTTGACCTTCGAGATGCGCGGGATCGCGGCGCGCGCGCACCAGAATGCGCCCATGACATTGATGTCCATCACCTCGCGCAATGTCTGCGTGGACACGTTCTCGACGCGCGAGTTCTTTCCGGTGATGCCGCTGTTATAGACAAGATGAGTCAACCGCCCAAGCTTGCTGTCCACTGCTTCGAAGACGCGCGCGACATCGCTCTCCACACCCATATCGCCCTTGATCGCGACCGCCTTGCCGCCGCCCTTTACAATGGAATCGACGATAGACGCCGCAGCCTCTTGGTCGCTCTTGTAATTGATCGCGACCGCGTAGCCTTGCTCCGCCGCGCGCTTCGCGGTCGCGGCGCCGATGCCCCGGCTGCCGCCAGTCACAAGCAGAATTTTGCCGGTCATTGACTGACGCCTCGCTTTCGCCGATTGCGGCCGGCGACCACGTTGAACACTTCGACCGAGGCCGCGAACACCATGGCGAAATAGATATAGCCGCGCGGGATGTGAACTTCGAACCCGTCCGCGACCAGCGCGATGCCGATCAGCAGCAGGAAGGACAACGCCAGCATCTTTGTCGTCGGGTGGCGCTTGATGAACGCAGTGACCGGCCCCGACGCCGCATACATGACGATCATTGCGATCACGATCGCCGCGATCATGATTTCGATCTGCTCCGCCATGCCGATGGCGGTGATGATCGAGTCGAGCGAGAAGACGAGATCGATCGCAATCAATTGCATGACCACCCAGAAAAAGACGCTGGATGACGCGGACGGCTCTGCCCCTTCGTAGCGGGCCTCGACTTCGTTGTGAATCTCGTGGACGCCTTTGGCGATCAAGAACAGGCCGCCGCCGATCAAGATGAGGTCGCGCCAGGAAAAATCGTAATCGAAGAGCTCGAAAATCGGCTCAGTCAGCTTCATGACCCAGGTCAGGCCTGCGAGCAGGATGATCCGGAAAACGAAAGCCATCGACAAGCCGATCTGGCGCGCGCGCCGCGCGGACTTCTCGTCGCATCGGCCCACAAGCACGGAAATGAAAACAAGATTGTCGATGCCGAGCACGACTTCCAGCACCGTCAGAGTGATGAGCGCGGCCCATGCGTGAGGATCGGTCAGCAATTCCAGCATCTATCGCTCCAGACGTGTCCGCTTCGCGGGAAAAAATAATCCGGCCCCGAGAAAATAAATCCCGATGACGGTCAGCGCCACCGTGGCCCAAAGTCCGGGGTCGAGGCCGCGGAACAATGCATAAAGAGCAAGCGCCGACCAGACAAGAAGGGCCACCGCATTGGCGATACGCATATGCGACATGCGCAAGGGGTGGATGGTGCGGTACGGCGCGAAGGTCAGGATAATGAACACCGTGACGACCCCCGCGGTCACCCACGGTGAGAATTTGAGGATGAAAAGGTGGAAGGCCACGGCGTTCCAGAGCACCGGAAAGCCGCGGAACGCGTTGTCTGGCAGCTTCATATTGCGGTCGGCGCAATAAATGGCCGCCGAGACCACGATCGCGATGCTCAGCGGAACAGCCAATTGATGCGGCAACATGCCGCTCGCGGCCAAGGCATAAGCCGGCACGAAGACGTAAGTTGTAAAATCGACCACGAGATCGAGCGTGTCGCCGGACCAGCGCGGAAGAATGTCGGCGACGCGAAAATGCCGGGCGAATGTCCCATCGACGCCATCGATCAGCAGCGCAAGCGCGAGCCAGCCGAACATCGCGGGCCACCCGGCGCGCGTCGCCTCGATCAGCGCCAGGATCGCGCAAGCGCCGCCGAGCGCCGTGAACAGATGAATTGAAAACGCCACGGTTCTCGCGGATGCGGCAAATTCAACATCGCGTTTCGGCGCGACCCGCTTTCGCCCCGACTTGCCCCTGCGCGCGGCACCGCCCCCTTGCGCCATGACTGAGCCTTCACTGATTGCCCCAATCGATCTGGCAGATTTCAGCCGATCGGCCGGCGAAATTCCAGTTCCGTCCGAAGGCGCGGAAACGCGATTTGTCGGCCTTTGCAACGGTGACGTTCGGCGCGATCCAGTATTCACTGTTCTGAATCACGACATTTTCTCCGGTATTCTTCCCGCGCACGGGCGTGATCGCGCCGTCGATGATCTTGTCGACGATAATCCGGCGAGTCTGGCCCTCCAATCGGTACTCGATCGGGACCTGCCGCACGCCTACGAAGTTGCCGACCAGAATGGACAGCAGATGCGTCGATCCGCCGACCTTGCCGGTGAAAATCCGGGTCAATGCCTTCACCGCATAGATCGACGCCTTTTCGTCAATGAACAAGGCCGCGCTCCAGTTGCCGCGCGACATCAAGCCCGGAATTTCGATCATCAGCGCGGCTTTCACGCCGGCGAGATCGACATTGTCGAAACGTCCGTCATCGATGCGCAGCGCCGCCCAGGTCTGGCAATGCCCTTCCGTCGGAGGGTGTTCGCCGAGCGACAACACGCACGGACAGAACACCGTGCACGAACAAGACAAGGTGAACTCACCTTTCAGCGACCATTGTTCCACGCGCTACTCCTTACGCGGACGGCACGACAAAGCGTGCCCATCCAATACCGGCGGCGTCTGCCGCCATCATTGCAACGCCGATCACGATGAAGGTCACCCCAAGGATGCGGCTGAAACGCGGCGTGGATGTCATTTTTTCCAGCGTCATGACGAGGCCCAATCCCGCCATCCAGACTGCGTTCATCACACCCGCCACCAGCATCAACAGCATCATCGCCCAGCAACAACCGAGGCAATGCAAACCTTGCCGCAGGCCAAGAGGAAATACGCCGCGGACCGTCGTGCGCCAATTGGCGAAGAAAAACGGAAACGGCCGCTGGCACACATGCAGGCAGGATTGTTTCAAGGCTGAAAATTGGTAGAGCCCGGCGACGAGAAAGAGAATTCCCGCGACACGGCTTGTCGCGTTGCCGCTGGCGTCCAAATTCAGCCCGGCGTAAGTGAGCGCGATTTGCAGCGACGCAGCGAATAGCGCGAATCCGATCCAGATCGCGGCATAGCCGAGCGCAAGCGCGAACGGCGAAACGACGCGCTCGCCTTTGCGAGCCGCGGTGTCCGCGATTTCGGCGTAAGTCAGAATCATCGGCGCCGCGCTCGGGAGCATCATGGCGAGCGCCATCGCGCTCCACATCAGAACGACAAGAACGAATGGCGTGAATCCGAAGGACGGAGGCGTCGCGGCCGGACGGCACAGCGCACCAATCCAGGACCAGAAGCCGCCCGGTTGCGACATGGAGCTTCCGGACAGAACCCCAAGATAGGTCCAGCCCGCACTCGCGAGCACGATCACGCATAGCGCCGCAATTGCCTTCGGACGCGCCGACAGCGCGCCAAGCTTGGCCGCGGCGGGCGGCAGATGCGGCAGCATATGTTCGGCGATATCGGCCATAGTCGATCCAGCGGAGTGCCCGGAAGGCTTAGCGCAAGGACGGCGTGAACGGAAATACCAGTGCTTGTCATGGTTTCCGCCCACTCGCATTGTTGGAATACACGCGATAAGACGGCCCGCGGAGATGCCAATGACGCACGCGGAACGGTTAACGGCAAAGGCAGTGGTCGTGGGCGCCGGACCCTCGGGTCTGTTGGCGGCGATCGCGCTAGCCGAGGGTGGCATTGCAACCACCCTTGTCGGCAACCCGGCTCCGAGCGACCATAGGACAACGGCATTGATGAGCGCCTCGGTCACGGCGCTCGAGACGCTTTCGGTGTGGGATCTGTGCCGCCAACACGCCGCGCCGCTCGCCGCCTTGCGCATCGCGGACGACACCGCCCGTCTCTTGCGCGCGCCCGAGGCGCGTTTCGAAGCCCGCGAAATCGGCCTGCCCGCCTTCGCCTACAACATCGAAAACCGCCATCTCGTTGCGGCGCTGGAAGCGCACGTACGCGGATTGCCCACGATCCGGCGGATCGAAGACAACGTCACCGCGATCGAAGCCGCGGACACGCCCGTGATCGTTTTGGAAAGCGGCATCCGGATTTCGGCCGAGCTGATTGTCGGCGCCGACGGCGCACGCTCCGTTTGCCGCGCCGCGGCCGGAATCGAGATGACGGGCTGGCAATATCCGCAGCACGCCTTGACGTTCAACATCCGCCATACGCGCCCGCATCACGATATCTCCACCGAATTCCATACAGAAAGCGGGCCGTTCACGCTCGTTCCCTTGCCGGGCCTGCGATCGAGCATCGTCTGCGTGGTCGATCCGGCCGAAGCGCAACGCTTGCGCCATCTCGACGATTCCGCGCTCGAGAGCGAGATCGAAGCGCGGTCGCATTCGATCCTCGGCAAGATCACGCTCGACCCGGGCCGCGGCTTTTTTCCTCTCGCCGTCGAAACAGCGAAGCGCTTCGCCGCCGGGCGAATTGCGCTGGTCGGCGAAGCCGCGCATCGGCTCCCGCCCATCGGCGCGCAGGGCCTCAATCTCGGACTGCGCGACGCTGCGACCATCGCCGAATTGGCAGTGGAAGCCGATCGCGCGGGCGGAGATATCGGCGGATCGGAGGTTCTGTCGCGCTATGACACGCAGCGGCGCACGGATGTGACCGCGCGCACGTTCGCCGTTGACCTTCTCAATCGCAGCCTCCTGTCCGGCTTTCTTCCCGTGCAGGGCGCGCGCGGATTGGGCATTTATCTCATGAACCGGGTCGGCGGCCTGCGCCGCGCCGTGATGCATGAAGGCGTCGATCCGGCCGCCGCAAAACCGCGCCTGATGCGCGGCGAGGCGTTGCGTTAGGTCTCGTTCAGGCGGCAAAGCGGCTTTGTGCCGCAGCTGCCGCCACGGAATTCCGGCGCGATCGGAACCGGCAAAGCCGGCATCGTTGCGCCCGAGGGCGCCGAAATCTTTTCGGAAAACAGCCCGCGCCCGACGAAGTGCGGATCGCAGGCGGCCTCAGACAGGGACATCACAATCGTGACGCAGCAATCCGCCGCCGCCAGAATTGGACGCCATTGCGCGGCGGTCTTGCTCGCAACAATGCTGGCGATCGCTTCACGGGTCGCCTGCGGATTCTTGCTGTCGTCTTTCAGCGCTTCATCGAGACCGATCGCGGCGGTGAACGCGTTCCAGAAATGGTCCTCCAGCGCGCCGCAGGCGACGAATTTTCCGTCGCCTGTCGAGTAAAGCTGATAGCGGGGCGAACCGCCGGCGAGCTTTGACGATCCGCTTTCCGGATAGCGGCCAGTGGCCTGTCCTTCCGCCAATGCGTGCCAGGCGAATGTGAACATCGCGTCGCTCATCGCGATGTCGAGATGGCAACCCTCACCGGTCCGGTCGCGTTGCCGCAGCGCGAGCAGAATATTGATGACGGCTGGAAAAGTGCCGCCCCCGATATCGGCCACGAGCGCCGGCGGAACCACCGGCCGATCCGACGGGCCTGGCTGCAGCGCCAGCAATCCGGTATTTCCGATGTAGTTGAGGTCGTGCCCGGCTTCGCCGGATCGCGGTCCGGTCTGCCCATAGCCGGAAATCGAGCAATAGATCAGGCGCGGATTCATCGCACGAACGGCGTCATAGCCGAATCCTAGTTTATTCATTATGTTAGGCCGAAATTGTTCAACCAATATATCTACTTTTTGAAGTATTGGTTTAAGTACATTACGGCCATTTTCCGACTTCAAGTCGAGGACAAGGCTTGTCTTCCCGCGATTGAGCAGCGCGAAGGCCGCGCCCTCGCCCTCCCAGAATGGAGCGTAGCGGCGCATGTCTTCACCGCCGGGGCGTTCGATCTTGATCACCTCGGCGCCGGCTTCCGCGAGCATCAATGTCGCCAGCGGCCCCGGCAGCAATGTCGTGAAATCGAGGACCAGAAGACCTGCAAGCGGCTGCGGCATGGCGGGTGTCTCAAAACAGTTGCAACGGCAATTGATGCGTCTTCACAAGCCACATCACGAATGTCAGCGTCACGACGGAGACAAGCGTTCCGAGCAGGATAGAACCCGACGCCTGTTCGACCCAGGTATCGTATTGGCGCGCCATGATGAAGACGTTCAACGCCGGCGGCAACGCCGCCATGAGCACGGCGGTATAGACCCAGGCCTCGTTGAACGGTCCGAACAGTGACAGAAGCGCGAGCGCCAGCAATGGATGCAGGACGAGCTTGACGCCGACGACCGCCGGCACGTCCCATGCCATCCGCGCCATGGGCCGCAACGCGACGGTCACGCCGAGCGCGAACAGAGCGCACGGCGCCGCGGCGTTTTGCAGGAACTGCATCAGCCGGTCGAGCGCGATGGGCGGCTCGAAATGCAACGCCGCAGAGGCGACACCGCAGGCGGTGGCGATGATGAAGGGATGCAGGAGGATTTTCTTCGCGACTTCAAGCGCGGTTGCCCCGATGCTTTTCTTGTCGGCGCCGGCTAATCCCATCAGAAACGGCGCCAGCGAAAAGACCAGGATATTGTCGAAACAGAAGATCAGCGCCACAGGCACAGTCGCCTGCGCGCCGAGCGTCGAGAGCGCCAGTCCCGGTCCCATATAACCGATATTGCCGTATCCGCCGGCGAGGCCCGCGATAGCCGCATCTGCTACGCGGCCCCGGATCATGATGCCGACGATATAGGCAATGGTGAATGCGCCGAGGGTGCCGAGCGTGGTCGCGACCACAAATGGCACGTTGTTGAGTTCATCGACTGGGGTCTTGGCGAGGATCCGGTAGAACAGGCATGGCAGCGCGACATAGATCAGGAAAAAATTGAGCCAGGCGAGGCCCGTATCCGGGATACGCTTGATTTTTCCGCAGAGAAACCCAAGAAAAATCAACCCGAAATACGGAAGCGCAAGATTGAGAACCTCGATCATCCTGCGCCAATCGTTATCCGTGGGACCTGGAATAGCCGAGCGACTTGCCTATCGGCCGCGCCTCCGAGGGTCAATGCGACGCTGGTAACAGGAATGGCTTGGCGCGGCTTTTGCCTTCCTCTAAAGGGCTTAAGGGCCGCCATGCTTTCGGCCGGGATGGGGATTGTGCATGAAATTGCCGCGCCAGTTTTTCAAGCCGCTTGCCATCGGCGCGCCAGCCCCCTTGCGCGAGTTGCCGGTCCGGCTCGAGCGCATGATTCATTTCGTCCCGCCTCACCTCGAAAAATTGCGCGCGAAAGTGCCCCAGCTCGTTTCCGAGGTGGACGTGGTCCTGGGCAATCTCGAGGATGCCATTCCGGCGGACGCCAAGGAAGCCGCGCGCGACGGCTTCATCGCCATGGCGCGCGATAATAATTTCGGTACGACGGGATTGTGGACGCGCATCAACGCTCTCAATTCGCCTTGGGCGCTCGACGACCTGACTGCGATCGTCGCGGCCATCGGCAACAAGCTCGACGTCGTCATGCTGCCGAAAGTCGATGGCGCCTGGGACATCCATTATCTCGACCAGCTCCTCGCTCAGCTCGAAGCCCGGCATGGCGTGACGAAACCGATCCTGATCCACGCCATCCTGGAAACGGCGGAAGGCGTCAACAATGTCGAGGCGATCGCAAGCGCCTCGCCGCGCATGCATGGCATGAGCCTTGGCCCCGCCGATCTTGCGGCCTCGCGCGCCATGAAAACCACGCGCGTCGGCGGCGGACACCCCGATTACAAGGTGCTCGCGGATACGGCGCCCGGTGGCAGCGCGCGCGCCGCCTATCAGCAGGACCTCTGGCACTACACGCTCGGCAAGATGGTTGACGCCTGCGCGGCCGCCGGCATCAAGCCGTTCTACGGCCCGTTCGGCGACTTTTCCGATTCCGAAGCCTGCGAGGCGCAGTTCCGCAACGCCTTCCTGATGGGCTGCGCGGGCGCATGGTCCCTGCATCCGACCCAGGTTGCGATCGCCAAGAAGGTCTATTCGCCCGACCCCGGCGAAGTCGCCTTCGCGCGCAAGATCCTGGACGCGATGCCGGATGGAACCGGCGCGGTGATGCTCGACGGCAAGATGCAAGACGACGCAACCTGGAAACAGGCCAAGGTGGTCGTCGACCTGGCGCGTCTTGTCGCAGCCAAGGATCCCGCCATGGGCAAGATTTACGGTCTATAGGCATCAGATCACGATGATTTTGGATCAGTTCGGTCCAAAATCATGAGCGTGATCGATTCCAATAAGTTAGAGCATGACGTCGTCCGAAAGCCGCTTCGCACTTTTCGGCATCATGCTCTGGCGGCGCCACAATTGTCGATTATCTTCCGGTCATGGCCAGCGATTTCAAGGCGCGCATAGCGAAATACAAGATCGGACAAGTGGTCCGCCATCGGGTGTTCC
>CAMDXM010000018.1 GCA_945878025.1 Pseudorhodoplanes sinuspersici
GAAGGGAGTTATGCCTAGTTTACGGGCATATGCGAAAAGTTCCGGAAACCATTCGTATGGCGTCGAGGCTTCCGCATAGAGATCGTACAGCCGCTTGCCGGTCCACAGCGATTCGCTTTCGATCAGGAAATCGCGCTTCTCGCTGCGGATGGTCAGGGAATCCGCCGTATAGACCTGAAACTTGATCGAATCCGCGCCGGCGTGCGCGGCATATTCAACGATGCGGCGCGCGCGTGAAAGATCGCCGCCGTGGTTGGCAGACAATTCGGCAATGATATAGGGCGGCTCGCCGGGGCCGACCTTACGCCCGTCGATGGCAAAACCCGTGTTCACAATCGCACCCCCTAACTGGATTGCCGTTCATGCGGAAACCGGCCGCACCGAAAATACCGGCATGACCGGAGCACAGCCGAGGTTCTTCAGCAGCGTGCCACTTTTGAGTTCGTCGGCAATGCGCGCGAAGGCAGCGTCGTAGGACTTGGCGATGCGTGTGACGTCGTCCTCGCTATGCGCATAAGTGATGTTGTTGGACGCCGCGATCAAAATGCCCTGCGCCAGCATCTCCTTCATGAACAAGGTCTTTATTGCTTCCTTCGCAGTCGAGCCGGTATCGGCGAAAGCGAGCAGGGTCCAAGGCGCAAGGCCATGCAACGACACGACCTTATCCAGCCCGTGACGGGCGATCGCGCTCTTGATCTTGTCGGCCAAAAGTCCGCCGGTTTTCCAAAGCGTTTCGATTACCGGCTCGCGCTGGAGCTTGCCTGCAACCGCAATCGCGGCGGCGAGCGACAGCGTCTCGCCGCCGAAAGTTGAGGAGAAGAAAATCTCCTCCATCTGGCTCATCAGATCGGCGCGCCCAACCACGGCCGCGATCGGCATGCCGTTGCCCATGGCCTTGCCAAAAGCCGCGAGGTCCGGCGTGACGCCAAAATGCTCCTGGGCGCCGCCGGCGGCGAAACGGAAGCCGGTGATGATCTCGTCGAAGATCAGCACCGCGCCGTTCTTGTGAACTATCTCCTTCAGCTCCTGCAAATAGCCCGGCTTCGGCTCTGCGGCATTCATCGGCTCGATGATGAGCGCCGCCACCTTCCCCGGATGCTTCTTGAAAACCGCATGCACCGCGTCAAGATCGTTAAACGGCACACGATCGGCGAGCGCGGCCTCCGCAGCGGGAACGCCCTTGTTGCGCACTGTCGTGCCGACATACCAGTCGTGCCAGCCGTGGTAGCCGCAGATAATTAGGCGCTCGCGCCGAGTCGCGGCGCGCGCCACGCGCACGCAACCGGTCGTGGCGTCGGAGCCATTCTTGCCGAAGCGCACCATCTCGGCACAGGGGATCATCTTGACAAGCCGCTCGGCGAGTTCGATCTCGAGCTCAGAGGCGAGCGAAAACACGATGCCGCGGTCGAGCTGCGCCTTGATCGCCGCGTCCACATCCGGATCGCGATATCCGAGCAGCACCGGCAGCAGTCCAGAGATCAGATCGATATACTCGTTGCCATCGGCGTCCCAGACCCGCGAGCCCTTTCCGTGGGTGAGAAACAGCGGCGCCGCCCCTTCGGGAAACTGCTGATAGCTCTTGGAGAAGGTCTGCGTTCCGAGCGGAATGACCTTGCGCGCGCGGGCGAGCAACTCGTTCGAGCGCGCGTAGCGCACCTTAGCTTTGTCGAGCATGGCGTTGATGCGTCCAGATGAAGGGCTGAGGTCAGCCGTTGAGTTGGCGGTAATGCACCTTGGCGATCTCAAGATCCACCGCCGAGTTGAGATCGACCGAGCGCTCGCGCGGCATGGCGTGACCGCGCAGCGGAGACCCGTAGAAATTCTTCTGCTTTTGAAAAGCGTCGACGGTCGCGGCATAGGTGCTACCGTTATCGACCACGAGCTTACCGACATATTCGTCGCGCAGATCGACCAACTCCGGCCACATCGGACGCAACGCGCCGTCGGCCTCGAGCTTCAGTGCCTGATGCGGCGGCAGATCGTATTCGGTGACGGCGATCGAAAAATGGCATTCGCCAGGTTTGATCAGGTCGATCACCGCCGTCACATCCTCGGTGCGACGCAGCGGCGCTGCGGCGAACAAACAGGAGACGATGTCGTATGTGCGGCCGTCAGCCTCCTCTTGGTCGAGGAAATCGAGCAGGACTTCGGAGACCCGCGCGGTATCGGAAGCGAGCGTCGATTTACGCTCAATCGGATCGGCACCGAACCTACGCGCGATGTCGAGCGTTTCCACGTCGTCACTCGATACCACGACGCGCGCGAACCGCTCCGACGCGATCGCGGCCTCGATCGAATAGGCGATCATCGGCTTACCGAAAAATTCGATCACGTTCTTCCGCGGCAACCGCTTCGACCCGCCGCGCGCGGGAATGACACAGACGCGCTTCAACATCCGGCAGTCGCTTTGGTTGCAGAATTCTTCGATGCCAGATCGGAAAGGAAGGCCAGAATGCGGGCCGTCGATTGCCCATCAAAACATTCCTGCTCCGCAAGTTCGTCTGCGTATTTTCGTCGCACCGCAATATCAGTCGGATCGAGGGCCGAAGATAGCGCACCAGACAGTCGATTCCGAAACTCCGAAACGCTTTCAATAGTGTCTAGACCGACTGGCGACTTAAAGTGGTCGCTTCTGTACTGAAGATAATCGAGCACTATGGTCCGTACTGCGGTGAGGCGCGCCCAATAAATGGTGCTTGATGCGCCAGTAATGAACAGATCAGCGGCGGGCAGAATGAGAGAGAGCGGCCCTTCAGAGATATCGAATCCATATTTTTCAACAAGCGCATCGTATGTTTTCCGGCTACTTTTAGGATGTAGCGAGATTATTACTTTTACATCATGTTCAGAGATCGCTTCTAGATAACTTTCCATTCTTTTTAAGTGCTCCGGATAACCGCAAACTCCGTGTTCGGCGTCATTGGGCATTGAAAACACAACGAGCGGTTTTTCCAAATCGTCCCCCAACATACAGGCTTTCATTTCTTCGCGCGTCCGGTATGCGCGATACACAGGATCCAATGTCTGATCGCCGATCAGGATTGACTTACTTGCCGGCCGGCCCAAGCGGGTAGCTATTTCGGCTCGCGATTTACTTATTTCAAAAACGTATTGACACAGACCGCCGCCTTCGATCCATGGCCGTGGCGACAACATTCCCGCCAAATGCAGCGCCATAGTTCGCCATCCAGGTGAAAATAAGGTCCTTCCTTCCGGACCTTCGTGGACTTGGCCGGGAAACCGCCATGCTACATAGAGATTCAGAAGCGGAGCAAAGTATTTCAACTCAATTCTGAACGCGTTACCTAATCGACGAGAGAACTGTAGCGCATCTGGATTGGGAAGCGCGGACACGGCAATGATAGTTGTAACATTCAACTCGTTAGCTGCTTTGATAGCGGCCGGAACTGGTGAAAGCTCTCGATCGCCGGGTAACAGCAGGGCGATTGGCCTGATATTCGCGATGATGTCATGGAACGCAAGATATTCAGCCGCAAGCTTGCGGTGCATTGCCTTCATCCTGAGAAAAGCGATCGGCCAAACATTGCCGACAATAGGGTGCGTCTCAAGAAAACCTTCCACACGGGCCATCATTGCCACCCATACCCGGATGTTCGCGTCAATCGAACGGTTAACAATCAGCCTGACGTCCAAGTATTCGACCCCCTCCCTAATCGAACGCGCTCGGTCGGCGACATCATCATTGGCCAACAGGATGATCGGCTTGAGGGCGGCGGCACCCGTCATCGCGACGGCAAGTTCGTGCAGCTTAGCCCATGACGTCGCATGGCGAGGAAGCAGCAAAACAATCTTCTGATCAACAGTCTCCATGAAAGACATATGCTAACTTTGTGCCGCGATGATCAAACTTTTCGACCCGCATATAAAACCTGATCGTTTCCGCCATAATCGCCAAACCTTATGCTTGCGAGCCCTGTATGAAGTGCATCGAAGGGCCGAAAAAGCTGCGCGAGATCAGATTCTTCTTTGAAATTTACATATTCCAGGCCCTTCAGACGCCCTTCAAGTGTAATTTCGCTCATCTCATGTTCCGGGCCTTTATGGCCCGTGACGCATTCGACTATGCCGTTTGAGCGCGGATACATCGATGCGAAGAGCACCCCGCCAGGTTTCAGGATACGATGAAACTGGGAAACGAGAAGATTGATATCTTGGTTCGGGAAGTAGGCTAGAACCTGATTTGCGAAAACCACATCGAACTGCATCGGAAATGTTTTAACTAAGTCCGGCATCGGCGGCGTCACAACCGTCCGATCGACCATTGACGGACTCAATAAGCGGAATTTCGCAATTGCCGTTTCACTACTATCGCAGCCAAAAGCTGTGAAACCGTGATCCTCAAAATAGCGAGAATGAGCCCCCAATGCGCATCCGAAATCTAATAAGTTCCCACTTTTGATTTTCAACTGATGAGAAAGCACGAAATTATAAAATCGGATAACATGAGTTTCAGGATACTTAATGCCGTAGCCTTCCTTGAATCGCTGTTCAAAAAAGTCGATATTTATCTGAACAGTCGGATCGACCGGAACATTCAATGCATAGGCAACTAGAGCCATTTTGGATTCTCTCTCTTACTTCTTTGCTAAATTAGATGCACATTGCATAATATCTACGCTGCTTCGATCTACCGCAAAAACTTCCAGCGCGTATATGTCCATCATTAATTTCGCACCATTGATCAGTTGGTAATTTTTCGATGCGGTACTTATCGTCCAAGTCCGCTGCTTGTCCACTTGCGGCCGCAACTCCATACCGATATCGAATGGATGAAAGATGAATTCTGAGGCAGAATTCTCCAGAATTTCCATCACTGTTTCCATCGAATAGATACTGTTTCCCCGCTCCCATGGGCCGGCGATTGATTCTGCGCGCTTTCTATGCGCAACAACTAAATCAAACCCGTACTCGTTGTAAGGTTCGACGAGCAGCATCCGGCCACCGGCCGGCTTGAGGCATGCAGCGACATTTTTCAAATAGGCCTTTAATTCGACGTCATCGAAAACACCCATCACGCCAATGCCAGTCACAATATCAAAACGGCCATGCAATTCGGGAGGAATACTGAGAACGGATCCAACATGGAATTGCGCTTTAGGCACAGAAAGTCGTGCAACTGTGAGGAGCTCCGGCTGCAGATCGATGCCGTGCAATTCAATTCCGTTGAATCTAGAATTAACATAAGCGAGGAATTCGCCAGCAGCACAACCTAGATCCAGAATACTACACTCAGGGCCGAGGTTTTTGGCCTGTAGAATATCTGCCGTGAATTTAAATATTCGCTTCGGCTCCAATGCATTCTGGCTCACCAAATAATGCTGGAAATTTCGATAAACCGCATCCTCAAACATCGTCCAACCTTTTACTATAGAACGGTCCGCTACTATAGAACGGTCCGCGCCCCTTGGCATTGCAGGCAAGCGAGTTCGTATTCCTTGGTGCGCATCATGGTACGAATGCGCTCGATCTCCGGGCCATGCCAGATGTCGTGGATAGTCCGCTTCTCGAAATCGCCGACGTTATAAACAATGCCGGGGAAACCACAGCATGGACCCGCGCCGCCGTAAGCCCACACCGTGATGCGCTTGAACGGCTCGTCGCACGAGAATGAGGTGTCGAAGTCTTCGGTCTGGCGGAAATTATGATAGGATTGCACGTCGATCATATCGGCATAATCTGACCAGAACTTTATGAAGTCCTGCGTCTCATGCTTGTTTCCTTCCTGCTCGACGAAGGACACGCGCAGCAGCGGCCATTTGGCATTTCGCCTGGCTTTCAGTTCCGCAAAGGCGACGGCATTGTCCACCACCTGCTGGTAACGATGCGCCTTGCCGCGTGAAGCGGCGAAGCTCGCAGCGCTGAAGCCGTCGATCGAGATCGAAAGCATATGTACGCCGAGGTCGACCATCGCGACAGCCGTGTCGCCCTTTAGCCTGAGACCGTTGGTGATGATGCGAAACTCGCACGGATCGATCTTCATCACCGCGTCGCAGATCTTGACGAAATCCGGATGCAGGGTGCACTCGCCGCTGCCGCCGATATTCACCGAGGGCAAATTGTACTCCTTGCTCTCGGCGAGGATGCGCAGGATCGTATCGGTGTTGAGGTATTTCTTCGTGCCGATGAACCCACCATAATCCTTGACCAGGTCGGGCGCGCGCAAGCATTGCGGGCACGCCAGGTTGCACTTGTCGACCAGATCCAGGATCAGGTTGATCGGATAGTCCGGAAGCCAGTCGAACCCGGCGCGCGCCCAGTCCTCGCGATATTTGTAATAGCGCTCGCCGTAGCGCTCACCGAGCATCTGCTTGATGTGCTGCGACCCGTAATTCGCGGTATAAGGGTCGCTGCTGTAGGGCTGGCGCTCCAACATATTCATGACAACCTCGCAGGCGCTCGATCGGAACACCCGGTGCGCAGGCGCCGCCATGACGCCTGCTGTCCGGGATGGACCATATCACAGGTTAACGAGAAGGTTTTCGGCATCAGGCGCTCCGCAATTGCAGGCCGGATTGCATCATGTAGCGGCGCACCTTGATGAGATTATTGTCTGCAAACTGAAACATGCGTCCGGCGGCGACCGCCGAAGCGCCACCTTCTGTGAAGGCACTGACGAAATCCTCGAGCCGCCCCACCCCCCCATGCGCGATAACCGGGATCGGAACTGCGTCCGCGACCGAGCGCGTCAGCGCCAGATCGAGCCCGCCGCGACCGCCTTCACGGTCGACGGAAGTAAGAAAAATCTCACCTGCACCGGCGGCACTCACTTCCGCGGCCCATTCGACAGGCTTGCGCGCGGTGGCCTTGCGGCCCTGATCCGTGGCGACGCGCGGACCCGCTGGCGTATCGATTACATCGATCGCGGCGACGACCGCTTGATTGCCGAATTGAGATGCCAGTTCGGTCAGGAATGACGGCTTCGTCTGCGCGGCGGAATTGATGATGATCTTGTCGGCGCCTGCGCGCAAAGCGGCGGCCGCTATTTCAACGCTCACGATGCCGCCGCCGAAAGCAACTGGAACGAAACAACGCTGCGTCAGCGCCGCGAGCGTCTCAATATCCGGACCGCGGCCATTCGGCGTCGCGGCGATATCGAGAACTACGATTTCGTCGGCCATCTGGTCGTTATAGATGCGCGCGGTCGTCACCGGATTGCCGGCATCTTCGTGACCGCCAAAGCGGTGGCCCTTCACCAGGCGTCCGGAGGACAAAAGCATCGCGGGAATGAGACGGCCGTACGCCATTGTTTACGCTGCGATCCGGCTGACGCCGTCCCAATCGAGGAAGTTTTCCAGAAGTTGCAGCCCGGACTTGCCGCTTCGCTCGGGATGGAACTGCACGGCGATCGCCGAACCGTTCCACAGGGCGGCAGTGTGCGGACCGCTAAAATCCATCGTGCCGGCGACGTCACCGGGATTCTTTGCGACCGCATGATAGCTGTGGCAGAAATAGAAGGTGGAATTCGAGCGCAGCTTGTTAGAGAGTGGACATTCCGGTGTCCATTGCACTTCGGCCCAGCCGAAATGCGGCACGCGGTGCTCCGGTGGCGCGCCCTTCAGCATCACTACCTCACCCTCGATCCAGCCCAGCCCCGACACCGGTTCGCCGCCTTCGTAGCCGACCGAACACATCATCTGCATGCCGAGGCAGATGCCGAGAACAGGCACGCCGCGGCCCCGGACGGCATCCGTCACTGCGCGGTCGAGCCCGCGCGCGCGGAGCCGCGTCATCGCAGGTTTCATCGCGCCGACTCCCGGCAGGATAATGCGCTGCGCCTTGGCGACCACAGCCGGATCGTCGGACACAATCGGCGTCTCGCCCAATTCGTCGAGCGCGTTGAGCACCGAGCGTATATTGCCGGCGCCATAGTCGACAACAAGAATCATTTAACGGTGCGGTCCCAGGCCGGCGTGTCGGCAAGCGGCTCGCCGCGCGACAGCGGCTCGTTCTTCCAGGTGTTCGGCGACACCACGTGCTGGCGCGCGATTTCCTCGAAATCCTGCTCGCTCATGCCGACATAATCGAGGAACAGGTCCAGGCTCGCCGGGCGCTTGCCGTCGTACTCCTGCATCAGCGCGACGCCTTCCTCGCGCGATAGCCGGCCATTGCGAATGTCGATACCAACCAGATGATTGGTTCGCCCGACGCCGCGCTTGAGGAATTTCAGATAGTCGCGCACGCCCTGCATGAAGCATTCGATCTTCTCGTAATCGTATTGCGGCGGCACCCCCTCGACCGGCGCGCCCTGCCAGTCAAGCTCGCGCTTGATGATCTCGACTTGCTTCTTCACGTCCCAGGGAATGTAATGGCCAAGCAGCACCGACTCGCATTTCAACGCGCGCAGTTCCTTCTTGGCCGGATAGGTGTAGGGCATGAAATCGCGCGGATCCGGTTTGAAATCCGACACGGTGTCGTCGAGCATGCCTTTCATATCTTCGGCGGTGATGCCGAGATTGACGAAACGGTTGAAGCGCTCCTCGTTCACTTCCTCGACTTCATCGTAGGAATAAAACGAGGCGTATTCGCCGGTCGGCTCGCCCCAGATCAGCAGCGGAACGTTGAATTTCACCGCGACCTGCATCGGATACGAGAAAATGCCGGTGTGGCAATGCCAGCAGAAATCGCCACGGCGGCGCAGGCTCTCGTACATTAGTTTGCGCACAAGCTTCCAGTTCGGCGTAAACTGAATGAAGTCGGCGCCGAGCTTTTTCAGCGTCTTCTTGCGGTTCTCCAGCAGAGCTGGCCGATAGAAGCCGTGGTCGAATGAGACCACCAGAACTTTCATCTTCTTCTGGGTGATCAGATACCAAAGCGTGAAGGTGGAATCCTTGCCGCCCGAATAGGGAACGATGCAATCGTAGTCATACTTGCCACGATGCCCCTCGATCAACTCGTCGAGATCGCGTCCGCGCTTGTCCCAATCGATCTCGGTCTTCTTGAAATCGATCTGATGGCAGACCGTGCAAACACCAGCCTGATCGAAGGTGATGCTTTCGCTCGTATGCGGCATGACGCATTTCGTGCAAAGCGGCACCTGATATTCTGTATTCGCGCTGGTTCGATCGCTCATCGATGCATGTCCACTTCGTAACTAGGCCTGCCGCGCCGCCGCGGCACCCTGAAACGGGTTGTAGCGGACGCGGCGGCGGGTCGTGAGCTTGTAGAAAGTCGAGCTGCGCACCGGCAGCCCGGCGGCAAACATGAATTCCTTTGCCTTCTTGGTGCTGTGTTCGCTGTAATGAAAGATGTTTCCCGCCGCCGCGGCGTCGGCGCCACCGAGCCGGATTCCGTCGACTAAATCGCTCCACTGCCCGACCCCGCCCATCGCGATAACCGGGATCGCGACCGCGCCACTGACGGCCTTGAGCAGAGTAAAGTCGTAGCCGCGCTTGTCGCCGTCGTGTTCCACGGAATTGACCAGCAACTCGCCGGCACCGGCACCGGCTGCCTCCCTTGCCCAATCGCGGGCGTCACGATCGGTATCCCGGCGCGCGTTGTCGACGACCACCCGATAACCTGAGGGCATGGCTGGATCGGGCCGCGCGTCGATCGACACCACCACGCATTGAGTGCCGTAAGCGCGCGCGATCTCGCCGACGAGCGCCGGATTGTCCGATGCCCCGGTATTGACGACGACCTTGTCGGCACCGGCCCGGATGTACCGGTGCACGTCGTCGAGGCCCGCGATCTTGCCGCCGACCGATAGCGGAACGAAACAGCGGCGCGATAGCCCATCTATGATGTCGGCAAAGCCCGGAAGATGCGAGCGGTCATTCGAAATCTCGAGAACACAGATCTCGTCCACCGCCCAGCCGTTGAAGAAGTCGACGGCCGTGAAGGCATTTCCGACCATATTGGTCCGCTTGAATTTACGCGTCTGCACGACCACGCCGTTATTAACCAGCAGCGTCGCGATCAAACGATGCTTGATCATGCGGCGGCCATTTCAAGCCGCAAGAAGTTCTCGATCAACTTCATTCCGGCGGTTTGCGACTTTTCCGGATGAAACTGGCAGGCGAATATGTTGTCGCGCTCCAGCGCCGCGACGAAACGCACACCGTAGTCGCAGAAAGCCGAGGCGGCCTGGTTCGTGGCGCCTTCCGCCGGCACGAAATAGCTATGCACGAAATAGACGTCCGGCGCCTCGATGAGGCCCGCGAACAAACGGCCATTGCCGCTAAAGACCAGATCATGCCAGCCGATATGCGGAACTTTCGGCAATCCCGCGCCTTCCGGAAACTTCTTGCAGATGCCAGGAATGAAACCGAGCCCCGGTTCGCTCCCTTCTTCGGAGCCCTGCAATAGAAACTGCATGCCAAGGCATATTCCGAAATAGGGAATACGGCGCTTTAGAACGGCTTCGCGGAGTCCCGCTTCATGGCCGCGGTCGCGCAATCCCCGCATACCGGCGTCGAACGCGCCGACGCCCGGCAAAACGATACATTCCGCATTCAGCAAAGCATCACCATCCTTGGCGATCTCGACTTCGGCGCTGAAATATTCGAAGGCGTTGACGACCGAACGTAGATTGGCGAGGCCGTAGTCGACAATGGTAACGCGCGCCACGGTCAGGCTCCAACCATTGCGTCAACGACACGCTTGACGCCATTACCATCAACCAGGCGCGATGCCGTTTGCGACATGGACCGCCAATGTGCGGGACGGTCGAACAGAGACGAGACAGCGAATGCAATCTCTTCACGCGTGACGTTTGCGATTGCCGGCAAGGCGATAACTAAACCGCGTCGCGCCAGAGCGGCGGCATTATCGCTCTGATTGTCGGCGACGGGGATAACAATGGCCGGCAATCCGAGACAGGCCCATTCCCAAGCGGTCGTGCCCGGCGCGCCGATAGCTAAATCAGCTTCGGCAAAATGACGTGCAATGGAGGCTGGATCAACCACCAAAGTGGTACGCTGGTTACGTATCACGGCCTCTTCGATCTCGTCGAGATGCGGACACAGCCGGCCAACAAGTATCTTGATACGTATTGGAAGCTTCACGAGCTGCAAGGCCTCAAGCGCACGGAGAGAGGCCTTACCCGCATCCGACGCGCCGAAGGAGACCACAATTTGCGGTAATTGCGGTATCGCTCCCCGGCGCGCGAGCGCTAGCATGCGGTGCTTGCGGAATTCCTCGCGGATCAAGGTAAAGCCTACTCCCGTGAGTACCTTGCAATCAGAATTCACCAGCGCGCGATACTCTATTTCAGAACGATCCAGTGTCTGGTCGAGAAGTATATCGCAGGCATGTGAGCGCGTGGGCCGGTCATCGACCGCCATTACCTTGCGGCTCCAGCCCTTGAACAATTGTTCGAATGAAACACTACGGCCGTAATGATCCACCACGAGCCAGTCCACCCCTCCAGGCCATCTCTTTTGCATATCGCCCGCTTCATCGCTTTCATCTGACGGACGCATAAAATCTGCATCTGGCAGAATAGCTGCCGCAAGCTTCACGCCATCTTCATTTGCGGTAAAACCGCAACGATGCCCCAGCCGCGACAACTCGGCAGCCAAAGCTACACAGCGAATGGCGTGACCACCACCTATCACGGGAGAGGCGTCAAAACGAAATACTATTTGCAAGACCGGTCGATCTATGCGGTGGCGCCGTCGTGACCGCATACCAAGCCTTCGAACAGAGGCATTGGAACCGGCGTCCTATTCCGCGCAACATCGAACAAAACCTTCGCAACACGTTCGGCCGCATGCCCATCACTATTCCCAACATACTCTTCAAGCATGGCTTTCACTCGGTTGGCCGCCGGCTTTTTTAGACGCTCGCCGCGTATCGCGCGCGTCAACATCCCCGCATATTCAGCGCGTGAGGCCGGAACGGAGAACACATCGCGGTAATGCGGAAAATAAACATTGCCCGCGTACTTACCTGCGGCCTCGGCAAAAACCGGCATAATGAAATCGCGATCGAGAGCGATCGACTCTAGTGAAACAGTTGAATTCAATCCAATACAGGCTGTGGACCGACGAATAAGATCATGCGCCTGTTCGTTGACAATACGGCAATTGGGGATAGCGGACAGCGGCACCCCAAGCTCGCGCTTCACAACACGTTCGATCTTCTCGATCCACCAAGTTTCGACATTCTTCGGCTTAATCAGAAACAACGCATCGGGATTACGCCGTGCCGCATCCGCGAATGCCGCATGAGTGTCGTTGAAGAGTTGAACGAAGCCATCATCCTCATTGCGCGTAAAGTAATGCCCGCTCAGCTCGCTCTTTGATTCGAAGGGTCCCGACAGATGGCCAAACGAAAAGAAGGTGATCGTCACCGGATTACTTGATGGTGTCGAAGGCGGCGTTTGCAGCAAATTGTCAAACCGCAGAAGACCGGTCGGGCTAATTTTCTCAAACGGCAACACATTGGACTCAACGAAAAACCTGCGCGCTTTCTCGTTGGTAACGCACAAATACTCCCCGGGAAACTTAAACTGGTATAAATTTCTCCAGCGATTAATTTTGACGGGCAGATGTCGGTCGTCAATTACCGTAAACTCCTTGTGCACTGTAATGAACGGCACTTCCGCACGACTCCCGCCCTTGGCCCAAGGAAAGTCGATGAGGTAATGAATGGCAGGATTGACGGCGCATTCAATGCTCATCCACCGGCGCAAATAGACAAGCACCCGCGAAGCATATCGCGCCTGCCGTTCGCGCGCCGCAAGAATTCTTGGGTCAGCCTCAGTGAAATAAGAATCATTTTTCGGAGACGCACCGGATTCAAAAAACAGCGCATGGATTCGCGTCGACACAGGAAATGGAACAGCATAGATTCTAATATGCGCGACCTTGCCTAACGCCAGAAGATCTTGCGTCCATCGATCCGGATCAAATGCTAATATCGTGAGCGCACCGGAATCAATCGAGTCGGACAGCAAAACCAATTTCCGTTTCATTGTATAGGCAAACACTATCGGAAATAGGCGCAAGACGGCGCGAATAATTTTGCGGAAAAAAACTGTTACAAACTCGTGTATTCTCTGCATCAGATTTGGTTCGCGTTAGCGGGTTCAGCGTAAGAGACCCGCGCGGCCCCACCGGTGATAGTCACAACAAAGTCGGCAATATTCGCGACGCGCGATTGGTGCGAAATAGCCAAAATAGTGCGTTCACCAGAAAGGCGACGCAACGTTCGGCAGATTTCCGCTTCGGTCGCTGGATCAAGCGCGGCAGTTGCTTCGTCGAGAATGAGCAGATCAGGCGAATGGACAAGCGCCCGCGCCAGCGCGAGTCGCTGACGTTGGCCGCCAGACAAAGCGGTGCCCCGTTCACCGACGGTTGTATTCAGGCCTTGCGGCATCGCTTCCACGAATTCGAGCGCTTCAGCAGCTTTCAGCGCCCGACAAACGTCATCCCGAGTAATTCCGTCTCGATTGAAAGTGATATTCATCAATACCGACGCGTTGAACAGCACCAGCTCCTGCGGTACGTAGCCTATATGACGACGCCAAGCGACAATGTCCGCCTCGGCGAGGTTCACCCCGTCGACCAAAACGCGGCCGGTTATTGGAGCCACAAGTCCAAGCACCGAATCAACTAATGTCGTCTTACCGCCGCCCGATACCCCGTTAAACGCGCAGAACGACCCCGCAGGTATCGACAGATTGACATCCGAGACAATAGTGCGGCCGTCATAGCCCAACGACACATCTTCAAATTTTATTTCGCGACGCAGCCGCACGTGACGCGTACCTTCACGCTTCTCGGCGTTATTTCGATAGTACTCAAGCGTCGAGTGAAGCGATTGCACCACGCTGGAAGTCAGATTAATTGTCTGTTGTCCTTTTTGAATATTACCAACCTGAACTAGAATCCGGCTCATCAAGAGGCCGATTACCGCAAGTTGTGCAAGATCGACGGACAGAAGCATCGAACAGGTAAGGAGAACGATGACTAAAGTAGCCGAAGTAAGAAAATCGTCCGCAACAGAAAACCACGTCGAGTTGCGATGCAAATCATTCACGGATTTCTGATTCTGGGCGACATCGTCGGTCAGTCGCGTCAGTAGACTTTCATCTGCGCTCATGGCGCGGATCGGCTTTATGCTCTGCAATCCTTCTAGAAGGCTTATAGTCATTTGTCGGATATTATCCGAATAGATAGCTCCTAACCGCATCGTTCCGCGACGGATGGGACGCAAAATGCTGACTTTGACCGCGCCTAACACTAAAGCAAGCAACGTGAGTTGCGGTGAAACCAAAAATGATGCTGCGATGTAGAGCGCTGCTTGCACCGTGGCGGTCATAAGAGTTAGTGCGGCAGTGAGACCCGGTCGAAAACGCTCGACCTCATTAACTTGAAGACTGATGATATTTCCACTCTTCAAGTTTGCAAATAGCGGCCATCTCACTTCCACCAGAGCCTTCAGCAGCCTTAGTCGGATTCCGACAACAACCTCGAGAACAAGGCGATTTGCCGCTCGGAGCGTCACATAGATCGTTATAGCCTTTACAATGATTGCTAACGACACCAACAACAAATAGCTGCGAATATCCGCCGGTAGCCCCACTGACGTTATGAGATCAGTAAGAGCACGCGTAACTCGCCCGACCGACGTATTTCCGCTAACAAGACTTTGAATAACGGGCAATAGACCAACTATACTGAGATTGTCGGCAAATCCGGCAATCACCTGCAAACAAACAACACCAACAACACGTAAACGGTACGCTGAAAAGAATGCAAGCACACTACTGGTCTTCTGCAATTTTATACTGGCTGGTGGAACAAACATTCTGATATCAGGAAACCGCCTGTGTTTTCGGTATCACGGATTCAACCCCGAGTATCTTACTGATCTCATTCGCGTCGAGACGATCGGGATTGTTGTCGCTACCGTAGCGGAAGCCGTCCGGCATAGACTTTAAGTTCTTGCCATATGCGCTGCGATCCCAAAACGCAAACGCAGGCTCAATAATATAGCGATCCGCCAAATCGAGCGTATTTCGGGCATCGTCTTCGGTAATCATTACTTCGTGCAGTTTTTCACCGGGGCGTATACCGATAACTTTGATCGGCAGATGGGGCGCCATTGCCTTGGCAAGATCGACTATCGTGGAGCTTGGGATTTTCGGAATGTAAATCTCGCCGCCGCGCATCGATTGCAGGCACGAAACGACAAAATCTACCCCTCGCTCAAGTGTGATCCAGAATCGCGTCATGCGCTCGTCGGTTACGGGAAGTGACGTTGCTCCTTCGGCAATCAATCGCTTAAACAGCGGCACTACGCTGCCCCGCGAACCGAGCACATTGCCATAGCGCGCAACCGCGAAGCGCGTACCGTCGGCGCCACCTAGGGAATTGGCGGCCACGAATATCTTGTCCGAAGCAAGTTTGCTCGCGCCGTAAAGATTGAGCGGACTCGCTGCCTTGTCCGTCGAGAGCGCCATGACGCGCGAGACATTGCAGCGCAGGGAGGCGCGTACGACATTCTCCGCTCCTAGCACATTCGTGTGGATGCATTCGAACGGATTGTATTCTGCGGTGGGCACCTGCTTGAGTGCGGCGGCATGCACGACATACTGCACGTCGCGCAAAGCCATCTCGAGCCGCGACTGATCGCGCACGTCGCCGATGAAAAAACGCAGTTTGTTATCCTGCGGATGACCGGCAAATTCCTGCGCCATCTCATATTGTTTCAATTCATCGCGAGAGAAAATGATCAAGCGCTGAGGCGTTGATTTTTCTAATATCATTCGCGTGAATGCGCGGCCGAACGAACCCGTGCCTCCCGTGATCAAGATGTTTCGGCCATCGAAGTAGCTAAAATCCGTCTCGGTTCCGGTCGTAGATGGGCGTCGCGGTGTTGAATTCATGTGCTGAGGGTTCACGTATTAGTTGAATGAGAATTGCAATCCCGGGCGATCTCACCGGAGAGACGAGTTCGCGGAAGAGCCAAGGCGGGCCGCGGGATGAAATGGCCAGCTACAATAGCTACCGCACGACGTGCGGAATCGATTTTCCGCAGCCGTTTTATTTTCCAAGCGGGAACCGGTTACGAGCCGAATCCGAATTCGCCTAAGGCGGCTTACCAAGTACAAAGGAGATTGGCGTTCTGGCCGCTAAGGGGTAGTGTTCACACGATGAACGATAGCCCAAAGACAAGGCCACAGCAAGCCAAAGCGTCCTTGGGATCGGGCTTGTTGTTTGACTTTCCTAATATAACCCCATGAAAAAGCAAAAGATTTATGTGCGGTATTGCCGGCTTCGTTAATTTTGCTCGAAACCAGGACGCGGCGTCCCTCGGAGCGGCGGCGAAAGGTATGTCCGATGTTCTGACCTACCGGGGGCCGGACGAGGGTGGCACTTGGACGGCTCCGGCTTCGGGCGTTGCACTCGGCCACCGGCGGCTGTCGATCGTAGATCTTTCCCCTGCCGGCCACCAGCCAATGTCCAGCGCCGACGGGCGGTATGTCATTGCCTACAATGGCGAAATTTACAACGCCCGCGAAATCGCCGCCGACCTTCCTGGGCGAAGTTGGCGTGGTCATTCAGATACCGAGGTGCTGATCGAAGCCTGCGCCGCGTGGGGAGTGGAAAAGGCCACCCAGCGCTTCATCGGCATGTTCGCATTCGCTCTGTGGGACCAGGCGGAACATAAGCTCATCCTCGTGCGTGATCGGCTTGGCATCAAGCCGCTTTATTACGGCCGGCAAAACAATGTTTTCTTGTTCGCGTCCGAATTAAAGGCTTTTCGCGCGCACGCTGCTTTCAAGCCGAGCGTCTCGCCAGCTGCGATCGCCGCATATTTGCGGCTTGGCTACGTTCCCCCACCACTGTCTATCTTTGAAGGCATCTCGAAGCTATCGCCGGGGCACATCCTTACCATCGACGCCAACGGCCGCGAACAACTGACCTGCTACTGGAACGTCCGCGATAAAGCGATAGCGGGCCAGGCCGCGCTTGATTCGCGCACGGACGAAGAGATCGTCGATGATGTGGCGGAACTTCTCGGCGATGCCGTCGGCCGCCGCATGGTCGCCGATGTTTCGGTCGGCGCATTTCTGTCGGGCGGGATCGATTCCTCAACCGTCGTCGCGCTGATGCAAGCTCAATCCTCGCGGCCGGTAAAGACCTTCACGATCGGGTTTGAAGACAAGAAATTCAACGAAGCGGCGCGCGCCAAAGCGATTGCGAAGCATCTTGGCACCGAGCACACAGAGATGATCGTCTCGTCTGAGGAGACGCGTGCGGTTATTCCGCTTCTGCCTGAAATGTTCGACGAACCATTCGCGGATTATTCGCAAATCCCAACTTATCTCGTCTCCAAGATGGCACGCCGCGATGTCACGGTGTCACTCTCTGGCGATGGCGGCGATGAAGTATTTGGCGGTTACACGCGCTATCTGGCAATAGATAAGATATGGAGAACGACAGGAAAAATTCCTTCGGATCTTCGTGCTCTGGTAGGTTCGGCCATTCGCGCGGTCCCGCCCGGTCTGTTCGATATAGCAAGTTCGCTGGTGCCGGGGAAATTCCGACCCGCGCACCCTGGCGACAAAATTCACAAGGCCGCCGATATCCTCGGTCAGCCGTCTTCAGACGCTATGTACGCGAATCTCGTGTCGCTGTGGCAGCATGCCTCGAAGAGCGGCGACACATACGCGTATCCTTGGAACGACCCGGCTTTAGCCCGGGATATTCCCGATCTCGTATCGCGCCTGCGCGCGATGGACATGCTCACGTATCTTCCCGGCGACATACTGGACAAGCTCGACCGTGCAACCATGGCCGTCAGTCTCGAAGGTCGCATTCCGCTGCTCGACCACCGATTGGTGGAGAAATCGTGGACGCTGCCGCGCAACATGCTTATCCGCGACGGCAAGGGCAAATGGCTGCTCCGGCAAATTCTACGTCGCCACTTGCCGGACAGCCTCACTGAGCAGCCCAAAATGGGGTTTTCTATTCCTCTGGGCGACTGGCTGCGGGGCCCTATTCGCGAATGGGCGGAGGACTTGCTTTCAGAAAAATCGCTGGAGACGACCGGCTTTATCGATGTCGCCGCTGTCCGCAAGGTCTGGTCCGGCCATCTGGCTGGAAAAGTGGACCGCCCTCATAATCTTTGGGCGATTCTGATGCTCCAGGCGTGGGCACGTCGCTGGATTTAATCGATACGCTCTTAGGCGGCAGATACGACGACGTCAGATTCGATCAACACACGCACCTTGCGTCCGAGCAGATCGAGAAGAATTCGTACACGATCATGATCGACCAAGCCTTCGTAAAGACCAAGTTGATCGGTGAAGGCGCCACCCGTCACGCGAACGGACTCTCCCGGCCGGAAGTTTCGCGGCGGAGCGAGCTTTATCATGCCGTCTTCATCTTCTCGGCCCGCAATAGCCTCGACGATGGCGGCGTCGATCGATGCCGGCCGGTCGCCCTGGCAGATCAACCAAGACACCCCGACTGTACCGTTGACCGAACGCCACCGCTGATTCTCCACATCGATGCCGACGAAAAGATATCGCGGAAACAGGGGTGACGGCCCACGAATGTCGCGTCGCCCGATACGGTGGCGCCTCATGAAACGCGGCAGGTAAACAAAAAAATCTTGATTGGCCAGTTGGGCCGCGGCACGTACTTCGGCATTCGGCTGAGTATAGGCAACATACCATTGCTGCCCCGGCGGCAGGCTCGAAAAACTCATTGCGGTCCTCCGGCCGAGGATCTCGCCATTTCGCTTTCCAGCCGCTGCAATCGGAGAAGCGCAGGCACCACCACGCGCTCCGCGCCAAAAGCTGCAATTGCGGATTTGCGAATCGCGTCCGGCGCTTCAAGCTGAGTGATCAGGACACCGTCGATGGCTTCGACATCCGAAAAATCTTGCACCACAGGCAATCCGGCAAACTTCTTTCGCTCCGATTGCGGATCGACAATGGCAATTAGCGTAATCGGATAATCCCGCGCGCATAAAGTCATGATTTCGGCGAAATCGCTGGCGCCGGCCAGAACCACGCGCCGCAGGTTGCGCACGCCGGCCTGCACGAGCGCCGCCTCGCAATCCGCGCGCGCGCGGCGGAAGAACGAAAATGAATGCGCGAAATAGCTCGCGGTCAGCCGGGACTTTTCAGCAAAGCCTTGCGGCGTCAGGTAGTAGGCATAGCGCCGCGCCGGCACTTCCTGCACCTTCAGCAAGCCCTTGTTCACGCAGCGCTTCAGGTACGAATTGACCAGACCGAGCGCAATGCCGAGTTCCGAAGCGAGATCGCGTTGCGACTGAGCGCTATTGCGCTCTACGGATTCAAGCAGACCAAGAACGATCTTGTCCTGCTCGATCCTGTTGTCCACAGTGTCATGCGCAGCGGCTTGGTTGGGCATATAGCCATTATAGCGTTCACGATGTGAACGTCAACCGAGGGCCGCCTTGCAGCCCAGATTCTCCTTTGATATTAAATAGTTAAATCAAAGACAAGACGAAGCATCAAGGGAAATAGCCGTAAAGCGCCAATGAAACTCGTTCCACCGCCGCCGACGGCGATTTCGTAAAAAAGTGGTTGCGCCAGCCGGTGCGGGCGGCGCCGGGCTTCGAACTAACGCCCTGTACTGGTAGTGTCAGCGGGCGTTCTTCGCGCACGAGCCCGGCATTGGTCATCAGATAGGCACCGTAGCCAGCCCCGCGCATCAGGTCGAACACCACCTGCTTGTTGGCGTCGTTGATCATAATCTCAACGATGAGATCGATGTCCGCTCGTTTGCTGAGTGTGTCTAAGGCAGCGTTGAGAATAGTTTCCTCCGCCCCCTCGCAATCGAGTTTCACCAACGTTCGCCCGGTCTTGAGAAAGTCGGTGAGCGGTCGACTTGCGACCTCGATCTTGCGCTTTGCCTGACCGCGATAGAGCTTTGATACCGACAAAGCCGAATGCGACGGCATCAGGTAGCCGGTTTCCGGTATCTCGAATTTCAGCCGCCCTTCCGCTGCTCCGAGCGCGCATTCATGCAGCGCGAAGCTCATTCCGTTGTGCTGCGCAAAATTGCGGACATAAGCCGCGGTTGCCGGAGAGGCCTCGATCGCTGTGATGTCGCTATACATTCCGGAGCATTCCGCAACAGTCGAAAACAGGGCGACATGCGCCCCGCAATCGACGAAGTGCTCATAGCCGAACGGATTGGCGAATACGAAATGCGACAGTTCCGGCTCGTAACTCCAGACGCCCTGATCCACCATTTGATCGAGCAAGCGCGACTGCCGACGGATCGGCGCGTAGACAATTGGTTTGTCGCCGATGATAAACACCGCGCGCCGGATAAGATGGGCGTCGATCATCGCACGTCGGACAATCCGCTTCAGCGGTGGTACGATGGACATGGAACGAACCTATCACTTCATTTGAGCGGGTGACGGGCACCCCGGGCACTAGATGGCATTTTCGTTTCGCGCGCGTCAACGCCCTGCAATGGACATAGCCGGTATCGTCTCGATTTCCTGCCTCTATTCCTTAGCCGGACCCTCCTTGAGCTACGGCACCTTATATTTCGTACTCGTTCTGGTGCTGGTCTGGACCGGTTTCGAAGCGCAGCCCGGCCAAGGCTGAATTTCCTGCGGTCGGTTTCGACTTTCATCGGTCGTCAGGTGGCGAGATCGCTCCTCGCGGCCGTGAGTATCCAAGTCAACTCCGGCGTCCCGTTCCCAGTGCAACTTGGCAAGCGTTGGATAAGGCTCATCCCTACGCGTAATTTTGGCTGCCTCATCTATTTCAAGAACCGGCCCTTTCTCGCGACCGCCGCAGGCATCGCTTTCGAGCGCAGTGTCGTGATTACGCGTGGAATTTCATGTGTTCCGGCTTTCCGCCTTGCCGATCGATATGGAACGCGCAGGGCCGACACTTGATCGTAGGCCAAATTATGCACTTTCGCGTCGTTCGCGCGGCAAGCCTGCGTCTGATTGTAGTGATGGCTCTGGTGCCACCGGCACGGCACGAACTAACCTTGCTTATTTGGGGCGTCGCCTGGACACTGTCTTTTCTGTCTAGAAGCGCTATTGTCCGACCACGTACCCACCGGACGCCGGGGGCTTTCGTTGAGGGATTCTATGCGTTCCGTCACTAAAATCATGCTGGCCGATCTGGCCCACACCCATTCGGTGTCGGATCGCTCGCTGCCTACCCCGCTCAGCATCGGTTACATCAAAGCCTACGCGGTCGACGCGCTTGGCGACGATGTCGACATCAAGCTATTCAAACATCCGGAGCGCTTTCTCGCCGCGATCGAACAGGAACGCCCGGTCATTGTCGGCTTTGCCAACTACGGCTGGAACGAGAACCTCAATCTGGTGATCGGCCGGCATGTCCGCCGCCTTCTACCCGACACGCTGATCGTCGCCGGCGGGCCCAACATTGATGTGGCGGAAGCAAGTCGCGCCGCGTTCCTGAAGCGGCACGATTACATCGATTATCTCGTCATCGACGGCGGCGAAGAGCCCTTCACCGAACTCGTGCTCTGGCATCGCGAAGGCTCGCGTGACATCGATCAGCTTCCCTCCAACATCGTGTGGCGCGACGGCGGCCATATCCGCCAAACGCCGGAACGGCCACTGAAAAAGATCATCGAGCATCTGCCCTCTCCTTACCTGATGGGCTACCTCGACGAGTTCCTCGCGACCGGAATGATCCCGCTATTCGAAACCAACTGCGGCTGCCCGTTTCGCCGCACTTTCTGCGCGTGGGGGGCGGCCTCGAAAGATCTCGTGCGGCGCATCGACTTCGATCAGGCGCTGGCGGAAATCGCCTATGTCGGCGAACGCTCCGACGCCGCAAATTGGATCATTTGCGACGCCAATTTCGGAATCCTACCGCGCGATATCGAAATCGCGAAAGCGATCCGGAAGGTAAAGGACGAGCGCGGCTATCCGAACAAATGCCATGTCTGGCTCGCGAAGAATGTCACCGAGCGCAACCTCGTGATCGGCGAGATCCTGAGCGAGATGGTAGAGCCGGTGATGGCGATCCAGAGTCTCGACAAAGAAGTGCTCAAGCATATCAAGCGCGACAACATCTCCACCGACACCTACGCGCAATACCAGAAGAAATTCCACCGCATCGGCAGCCGCACTTATTCCGATTTGATCGTGCCGCTGCCGGCGGAAACCATCGACACGCATCTGGCCGCCCTCCGCACGCTGCTGGAACTCGGCGTCAATATCGTACAGAACCACAACATGCGGCTTCTCGCGGGCGCGGAGACCAACTCGCAAGAAACGCGCGGGCGCTTCCAGTTCAAGACGCGCTACCGGCTGATTCATGGCGATGCCGGAATTTATCGCACGCCGGACGGCGCCGCGCTTAAAGCCTTCGAATATGAAGAGAGCCTGCGCTCAACCGACACCATGTTGGAACAAGGTCTGTTCTATCTTCGAAAATTGCACTTCCTTGTGGATCTCTGCTGGAACATAGAGGTCTACAAACCACTGCTCAGCCTCGGCCTACTCTATGGCATCAGCCCGGTCGACGTGTTCACGCAGCTGCTCAAGGGCATCGAAAGCGGAGAGCACAAGGAACTGGGCGTCTTCTTCGCGGATTTCCATCGCAAGTCAGAAACCGAATGGTTCGACAGCGAGCAGGAGATTCTCGATTATTTCGCCGATGAGACGAATTACAATCGCCTGCTGAACCAGGAATTCGAGAAGCTCAATATCCAGCACAGCGCGATCGCGCTACTCGATTACAAGGCCGCCTTCGATCGCGCGATCGGCGACGTCTTCGCGAAGGCGGGTGCAATCCCCGCGGACGTGCTCGCTGAGGCCGCCAAGATCACCTTCGCACTGTTCCCACCGCTCGAAGACGAGGCGGGCGAGAAGCCGATCGAAATCCCGAGCAACCTTCTCACGCTCGACGAAGCTACGATGGGACAATTCCTAGCCGCCACCGACAAAAAGGCGATCTATCTGAAAGATCCCGCCGCGCGCAAGCATCTACGCCAGACTATCTCGTCAGCGCGCGGAACGACATTGTCGAAAATCCTCAACACGCAGGCCTTTTCCTTGCGCGACCTGAAACTGGCCTCAACCGACAGTTACCGCTTCGACCAGGCATTCCGGCGGATGATCTGAGACCTCACACCGATTCCAGCGAGAGAGCGTCAGTGCGTTTCGTACAATATGTTTGCGCGATCACGGTCACGCTCGCAGTGGCGACCAGCATTCTGGTCGCGATCTATTCTTCGCCACTGTCCTCGGCGGTTCTGCGCGAACCCGACCGCCGGTGGATTCTGGACAAGCTGCCAGCCGCCGAACTCGCTTTTGTCAAAATGGCCTATGCGAACGAAGACCAGCGCGCCGATGTCGGATTATTCGGCAATAGCCGGATCGTCATGGTCGGAAACGATACGCTTCGTCTTCCGGGCATCCGGTTGTTCAATTTCGGCGTGCCAGGCCAATCGATACGGCAGAGCGTGCGGCTGATCCAGGAATTGCGTTCCATCGATAAGTTGCCATCGACGATCGTGATCAGCATGGATCATGTGGAATTGGGTATGCCGGGCGGTGACGGCGTTTATCCATCGGTCCTTCGGCGCTGGTCTCTCGTCGCACGCGACGCCTGGGAGCTGTCGCGCTCGATCGGATGGCGCGCGACCGCCGTGCAGATCGTAAACGCGGTTTCCAGCGAACAGCAGATGGCTGCGGTCGCCTTCAACCCGAGCTATGTCGCGAGCAAGCTGAAGGCATTGACCGCCATCAAGGGCGCAAACGGCGCCTATCGGGCGGACGGCAGCCGCGATGAAGGCGAACGCACCCAACAATCGGCCAATCTTGTAATTCCCCAACGCGCATATACCTATCCGCAACTTGAATATGATTTCGAGACGTTGGGCGCGCTGCGCCGCAACGGCATTCGGGTTATAGTTTTCGAGAGCCCGCTGGCGCCGTCGATCGTCGCTCGCATCGAACAGGGCCTATCAGCTCGAGCCAGGAATGTCAGGGACCGCTTCCACACGGCATGCAACCGTGTTCAGATCGAATGTCTGGCCCCGCCGCTTCTGGCCGGACCGGGATGGGTCGATCGCGATCACGCACCGGCAGCTTTACTTGGCGCGTGGCTGCAAAAAATCTTACAGATGCGCGGCTGATCTCCCTGCTCGCGCCGCGAAATTTCTTGAGGCCTCAACTCGATGATTGACGGAAGAAACGAACTCGACGCCAGAAGCGAGCCGGATTTCCTCTGGCGGCATTTCCGCTCCTGGGCGCATTTCCGGCTGCTGGTCGCGCGCGGCTGGCTGCGCCACGGACACTTTATCCGCGCACGAAAAATCCATGCCTATCTCAATAGCCACAAAGTCCGCAAAGTCCATCTCGGTTCGACCCACCAGCTTGACGGATTTCTCAACTCGCAAATCACGGACTCGGTGCCGATCGACATCAACCGGCGGCTTCCGTTTCCCGATAACTCGCTCGATCTGATCTACAATTCACATGTCGTGGAGCATATCCACCGCTATCAGTTTCATGCCTTCCTGAAAGAATGTCTGCGCGTGCTACGGCCGGGCGGCAAAGCTATTTTCTCCACTCCCTCGATCAAGAATCTTGTCGGCGTGCTTTACGGAAAAGATGATCACGCGCGCGAGGTGCTGCTGGAGCGCACGCGCATGCATAGCAGCGAAGGATTTCATTCGCCCGGACAGCACCTGAACATCGTCATGCGCGCTTACGGCCATCGCTGGCTTTACGATTCAGATTACGCGGCAAGGGGTGGACAGATTGTAGGTTTTTCCAAAAGCTATGGCGTAGACAATCTCGCGATCCCGGACCCGCAGCTGGTCGACTATCTCAAAGCTCGCAAATCGCCCGGTTGGTTCCTGGAAACCGAAACCTTCGTGTTTGAGAAATAACGCCCGTTAGCCAGCCTTGTCCTTGCGCAGGATCAGCCGAAACGACGCTCCGCCAAAAGCCAGCAACTCTGACAACCGCCATTTCGCTTCCGGCGGCAGCTTCTCGTAATCCTTCTGCCACTCCGGCGGCAGGAGCTGCGGATATTCGCGGCCCTGTCCCAGCATCTCGCGGACTGTGAACCCGGATGCCCGCACGAGTTCGACGACTTCGGGAACCTCGTAGGCGCGTTCGCATGGGTGGCAGAAATGATCGATTCAGGGCGCGGTCGGCTCCATGTAGCGATCCGTGAATGGCGGCGACCAGACGATGCCGCGCGTACGGCGCATCAGATTGCGCAGCCAGACCCTTGCGCCGGAGAGAATATCGATCAACGGCATCTGCAGCAGATGCTTGAGCCAATGCCGCTCTCGATGCTTCATCAGCGCATCGTAGATTGCGAAACGGCGGTCTATATTGTCGAGATTGGGCTCGAAGATGCTCAACATCTCCTTGATATCGAATTTCTTGCGATCGACACGCAATCCGTAAAGATGGATCACGAGATATCCGTCGTCCTTCAGCACGGAACGGATATTGCGCATCGCGGCCACGGGATCGGAGCAGCACATGATGGTGCCGATCGCAGCGATCAGGTCGAACTTCTCAGTGAATGGAAGCGGATCGAGATAGCTTTGCCGTTTTACGGTGACCTTAGCGCCATGTTTTTCGGCGAGCTGGGTCGCGAGATTGAGCGATGCCTGTGACAGATCGATGCCGTAGCAATCCCATGCTGAATTTTGCTTGGCGACGCCGACAAGGATATGGCCGGTGCCACAACCAGCCTCGAGAAAGCGCACGTTCTTGCGTGCCTGCAATTCCGGCATGATAGAGTCGAAATAGATTCCCATATCTTTGAGGCCGGCGCCGAGACCGGGATAAGGCGCGCGCTCATACATCGCGCGTGTATCGGTTTCGTCCCTCGCCGCAGCTTTCGCATCGGGACTGACGTCAAACTGCGAATTCGAATACATTGGTTGCTCCAAGAAGACGTCTGATTATCCTGTTCGGCCGGCTGCGTGTCGGATCGCATGTCATCGCCTGGCCGACCTGCGTAAGATCACCCGGAAAGATGCCCCACCAAATGTCAGCAATTCGGAGAGCCGCCATTTGTCGGCATTTGAAAGCTGCGAATAATCCGGCTGCCATCCTTCCGCTATGAGCTGTGGATATTCCTGTCCCTGCCCCAGCATTTTATGCACGGCAAAACCTCCCTCCTTTACCAGAGCGAGCACCTCCGGCACTTCGTAGGCGCGTTCGCACGGATTGCAGAAATGATCAATCCACGGCGCATCGGGTTTGTCGAAACGCGCGGTGAAGCCCGGTGACCAAACCGTGCCGCGTGAACGCCGTAGCAGATTGCGCGCACAATTGACTCCGCTCTGCAAGATATCGATCAGCGGGCGCCGCACCAGGGTTTTGAGCCAATGCTTGCGGCGATGCGCCATCAGTGCGTTGTAGATCTCGAAACGGCGCCCGACCTTGCTGAGATCAGGTTCGAAAATATCCAGTATCTCCTTGATGTCAAATTTCTCGCG
>CAMDXM010000019.1 GCA_945878025.1 Pseudorhodoplanes sinuspersici
TTCTGAACGCACGTTGTCGCCCGCGAGCGTCGACAGATCGAGCGGCGCACCCGGTTCGCGGCCGCCGCGCGCGCCGACCGCTTCGTCCGTCATGATCTGGGGCTGCGGCAGCGCGGATGGCTGGCCGGCCGGAAGCGAGCCGAGCGGACGCGGCGCGCCCGGCGCATTCGGATTGTTGTTCGGGTCGAACACGTCGCTTCGCTTCCCGCCGGGGAGCGGCTTGATCGGATTCGGCCCGTTATAGATGTCGGGCTGCGCGCCTTGCGGCGGCGGAGGATAAGCCTGCGGCGCCGCCTGCTGAACGCCCGGCTGCGGTCTTGCCTGCATTTGCGGTTGCGGTTGCACGGACGGAGCGGCGGCGCGCGGCGCGCCGCCTGCCGGATTGCCGCTCTGCTGCTGGAAGCGGAATTCGTTGTCTTCCTGCATACGGCGCAATTGCTGCTCGATCTGCTGGTTGCGGAACTGCAATTGCTCGACCTGGCCGGTGAGCATCCGCATCTGGTTTTCGATCTGGTCGAGCCGCACCACGGCATCGGTTGCCGACATTTGCGCGGCCGCGGGCGACGCGACGGCGCAGGCAAGCAGGAATGCGAAACAAAGGTTTCGAAGCATGGGATTAAGACTGCCAGAATTTACAATGGGGTTATCTTAGCATCGGGCCGGCCTGCGTCCAAATTGTGACTGCTGCCCATAAACGACTTTCGGCGCCTTCGTGTGGTGGTTCAGAAGGTCCCTTGATCTGCGCGGCGAGTCCGTAAAGGGACCTTCTGAACCAAAACCACACGAGAGTCAGGGATTGCCAGCGTCCTTCGGAATCCGAAGTTCGCTACCGCGGGTGCTGCAAGAGATCGCGAACTTCGGATTCCGGACGCTGGCGCGCCGAAAGTTCAAGCCAAATCACGCGCCGATTTCAAGAGCTCGCATTGAGCACAGTGACAGCGCGCCGGTTCTGCGACCAGCAGGAAATGTCGTTGCAGACCGCGACCGGCCGTTCCTTGCCGTAGGAAATCGTGCGCATGCGCTGCGGATTGATCCCGCGCGAGGCGAGATATTCGCGCACCGTCTGCGCGCGGCGGCTGCCAAGACCGATCTTGTATTCGCGCGTGCCGCGTTCGTCGGCGTGGCCTTCGATCGTGACGGTATATTGGCTGTATTGCTGCAGCCATTGCACCTGCTTGTCGAGCGTGGCGCGCGATTGCGGCGTCAGGTCGGTCTGGTCCGACTCGAAGAATACGCGATCGCCGACATTGACGACGAAGTCCTGCTGGCTGCCGGGCGCGGCGGCGCCCGCGAGGCCAGTCTGGTCGGTCTTGTTGGCGCAGGCCGACAACGCGAGAGCGGCGGCGAAGAGCGCGGCAAGTCCGACAGATCGGATGATTTTCTGCACAGGCATCATTCCGGTGCCTCCAATTTCAATTTCGTACCGGAGCATGGTCCCGGTCTAACCGCCGATCGTTAAGCGAACGTTCCGTCAACCTTGATGGGGTCTTGCAGAATCCCCCAATTCGAAGCTTGCCACCGAAACCTTTTCTTAAAGGTTAACACTTTGTAAACGCCACATCCATGTGGCGGTATTTGAATCAAGACAGAAGCGGAGACCAGGCCGGATCGGATGCAAAGCTCGGCGTCGGAACCTTTTGCTCGTTGCGCCCCGTGATATCGACCGAATAGAGCGAAGGGCCCTGGCCGGGATCGCGGAAGAACATCAGCACGCGCCCGTTGGGCGCGAAGGTCGGACCTTCATTGTGATAGCCCTCGGTCAGAAGCCGCTCGCCGGATCCGTCCGGCTTGATAATGCCGATGCCGAAGCCTCCGCCGCCTTGCTTGGTGAAGGCGATGTAATCGCCGCGCGGGGACCAGACCGGCGTCGAATACCTGCCCTCTCCGAAACTGATGCGTTGCGCCGGGCCACCGGTGGCACCCATGATGTAAATCTGCTGCGAGCCGCCACGATCGGATTCGAAACAGATGCGAGCACCATCCGGCGAATAGGAGGGCGCGGTGTCGATCGCGGCAGCCGTCGTTGTTAGCCGCGTCGACTGGCGCGAGCGCAGATCCATCGCAAACAGGTTCGAGTACGATCCTTGCGGCGGGCTTATGCTCATGACCACGCGCTGGCCATCGGGCGAAAACCTTGGAGCAAACGTCATGCCGGGAAAATTGCCGACGACTTCGCGCTGGCCGGTTTCGATGTTGAGGAGATAGACGCGCGGCTCGCCCTGCCCGAACGACATATAGGTGATTTCCTGCGTCGAGGGCGAGAAGCGCGGCGTGATTACGAGATCGTCGCCGCGCGTCAGATAGCGCACGCCCGCGCCGTCCTGATCCATGATCGCAAGCCGCTTCACGCGGCGTTCTTTCGGTCCCGATTCATCGACGAACACGATGCGCGTGTCGAAGTAACCTTTCTCGCCGGTGAGCCGCTCGTAGATCGCGTCCGAGATGATGTGGCTGATGCGCCGCCAATTGTCCGGCGTGGTGAAATATTGCTGGCCGGCCTGCTGCTGACCCGCGAACACGTCCCATAGGTGGAATTCGGCCTTCAGCCGCCCGTCATTCTGGCGCGTCAGACGCCCGGTCACCAGCGCCTGCGCGTTGATCTGGCGCCAGTCGGGGAAGCGCGGCACCGCGTCGGGACTGGTGATGCGTTCGATGAACGCCGCCGGATCGATCGGCGCGAACAATCCAGACCGCCGCAGATTGTTGGTGATGACGCCCGTGACGTTGCGCGCCATTTCGCCATCCGCCGGCGTGCCGCCGACGAAATCCGGCAGCGCGATCGGCAGCGGCTGCACATTGCCCTGGGTGACGTCGATGCGCACCACCGCGCGGGCGGGCCACGGCGACAGGCCCGCGGCCATCGCCGCCGCGCCGGCGCCGAGCGTCAGCGCCTTGCGGCGGGTGAATGTCGTGATTTCAGGATCCAGTCCGTTCATGTCTCAATCATCGCACAAAAAATGACAAACCCGCTCGTTTGCCGACCCATCTGCAAATTCTTCTGCAATCTCATCCGCGGAACATATCGCGCGGATCGAAGGTAATTTCCATATCCCGCCAGGTCTCGAACGTCTCGGATTTGAGCATATCGAAAGGTTGCGCCCGAAAGACGGCGCGGATCGCGCTGTCGCGGGCGGATTCGTACATGGTGCCCTTTCCGCTGGTGATCACCTGCGGCGGCCCGATCAACTTGCGGTCGCGCCCGAGAATGACGCGAATCCTGATGATCATGGTGCCGGCAGCCTGAATGCCGATCGGCGGATTCCACAATTGCATCAGCCGCGCGCGCAGCGCATCGAGTTCGCTTTGCGACAATTCGGGCGCGTTGCCGGTGGGCGCGCCGAGCGAGGCGCTGGCGTTCATGACCTCGCCGGTCGCGGCCTGCCGCTGCGGATCGCGCTTGTCGAGCAACGCCGCGACCTTGGAGGCGTCGAATTTCGGCTGCGGCGGCGCCGGCCGCTTCGGCGGCAGCGGCGTCGGCTTGGCGTCCGCCTGTTTCTGCTCGCTTTCTTTCTTGGCCTCTTCTTTCTTGAGCGCTTCGGCGATCGGATCGGTCTTCTGCTCGACCTTCTCGGTTTTCTCCGGCTTCGATTCGGCGGCCTGCGGGACCGGCTTCGCCTTCGGCTCCGGCTTCTTCGTTTCCGGCGTCGGCGGCGGCTCGGCCGTGGAGGACGTCACGATCTCCGGCTTCTCGGCGATTTTCTGCGCGGGTTCAGGGTCAGGCTTTTTCTCGGCGACTTTTTCGACCCGCGGCTTTTGCGTTTCGGCCTTGGGCGCGTCCTTCGTTCCGGCGGTCAATTTGGAAAAATCGGTGGCGGAAATGAAGTCGACCGGAATGGACGGCGCCTCGGACGGTTCGAACGGGGCCGCGTTAAACGAGATCAATCCCCACAGCAAAGCGGTTGCGTGCAAGACCGCAGATATGGCGAGGCTTTTTCTCATCGCGTCATTCAAGAGCCTTGCTCGACCTCGGTCACCAGGGCCACCCGCTTGAAGCCCGCGGACGAAAGCCGGGCCATCACCTTCATCACCGTGCCGTAATCGACCTTCCTGTCGCCGCGCACATAGATGCGTTCGTCGAACCCGCCGCGCGCGTCCGTAATGGCCTTGAGTTTGGCGACCAATTCATCGACCGATATTTCGGTATTCTGAAGGAAAACCTTGCCTTTTTCATCCACGGAAACGGCCAGCGGTTCCTTGTCCTGGTCGAGGCTTTTGGCTTGCGTCTGCGGCAGGTCGACCGGCACGCCGACGGTCAAAAGCGGCGCCGACACCATGAAGATGATCAGCAACACCAGCATGACGTCGACCATCGGGGTGACGTTGATTTCGGCCATGACCGGACGGCGGCGGTGCCGCCGTTTCCCAACCACGCCCGCGCTTCCGCCGCCTATCGCCATATTCGCCCCTTAACCGCGTTCGTCGATTTGCCGCGAAAGGATGGCCGCGAACTCATCCGCGAAACCTTCGAGACGGCCGGCCTGCTTGTTCACGTCGGACACGAACTTGTTATAGAAAATCGTCGCCGGGATGGCCGCAACGAGGCCAATTGCGGTCGCAAACAATGCTTCGGCGATGCCGGGCGCCACGACTGCTAACGACGTGTTTTTCGAAGCCGCGATCGACTGGAAGCTCGACATGATGCCCCAGACGGTTCCGAACAATCCGATAAAAGGACCGGCGGAGCCCACCGTCGCAAGAACCAGAAGTCTTCGCTCGAGACGCTCGATTTCGCGCGCGATGGTCACGTCCATCACCTTCTCGATCCGCATCTGCAAGCCCGCGAAGGAACGCGACTGACCCTCGAAGCTGCGCTTCCATTCGCGCATTGCGGCGACGAACAAAGCCGCCATCGAATGGGTCGGGCGCGAGGACAGCGAGCGGTACAATTCCTCAAGCGATTGTCCCGACCAAAAGGACTGCTCGAAACGGTCCATCGCGCGGCGAGTACGCATATAGAGCAGCGTCTTGTCGATCGCGATGGCCCAGACCCAGATCGAACAGGCCAGGAGACCGAGCATCACCGATTTCACGACCCAATGGGCCGAAAGGAACAACCCCCAAATCGAAAGATCCGTTGATGCGATCGGCAGGGCCGACTGTGCAACGTCGGCAGGGTTCATGAAAACAATCCTCTTCAGGCTCCAGTCGCTGGCTGCAGGCTCCAGTCGCTGGCTGCAAGGCCGCAAGGCGCGCCGTCGCTGGACCGGATAAGGGGCCAATACCAAATGAAACGGCCGGGCGCCCGTCCAAACCCGAATTGTCGCGAGAACTTTCGCCGTCCACCACCGGCAGGCACCGAAAATCCCACAAAACGTGTCCAAACTAGGGCACTTGCGGCTGTCCCAACCCTAACCAGCGGTGATTGTGGTTAAGAAATGGTTACAGCATCGGCCGATAAGAACGCCGGTTTACAGCATGGAGGCGGCAGATTGAACCCGGCAATTCTACTGACCTTGATCGGCAATCTGATCCCGCTCGCGGGCCTGTATTATTGGCATTGGGACCCGTTCCAGCTCCTGATGCTCTACTGGATGGAAACGGTGATCGTCGCGGGATGGGCGCTGGCGCGCATCGGCACCTTGCCGCGGGCCCTGCTCGGACGCATGACCGTCAATGGCCGCGAGCAGCCCGCGACGCATGCGGCTTTGCTCGGCATGTTCGGCGGGATGGCGCTCGCCTTTTGCCTCGGCCATTTTTTCTTTCTCTGGTTCATCTTCCAGGATGGCTGGCGCGGCAAGGTGGACGGCCCTGCGAGTTTTGTGCGCGTGTTCGTCGTCGAGTCGGGCGCCTGGGCGCCGCTCCTTTTTGCATTGCTTGCCGGCGCGGTCGCCTTCCTGACATCGCCGACGCGTCCGTATGTCATTCGGCTCGCCGAAGCGCGCATCCTAAGAAGAGATATCGTCGAGCAATCGCCACAGCTCGGTGAGGCGACACATGGCGTCGGCGCGGCGGCCGGCAGTCTGCTCGGACGCATCTTCATCATGCAGGCGGCGGTGATTTTCGGCGGCATGATGGCGCGCTCCTACGGCTCGAACGCGCCGATGTATATCGTGATCGGGTTGAAGCTTCTGTCCGACCTCAATCCGAAACGGATTGCCGTGGACGTCACAACGCAAAGCGGAAGCGGCCGCGGCGCGACCGTGCGGACGGTGAAGCTTCCGGACGACACGCCGCGGACATGACGCCGGCAAAGAAAAAAGCCGCCGCTGCCTTTTTGGCAGCGGCGGCCTCGAATGACGCCCGGCGTGGAGCTGTCAGGATTGCGCGGGCGGCGGATTATTGCCCGGACGGCGCTCGGCCATGAACTGGTCAAACTCGGACTTGTCCTTGGCGAAGCGCAGACGTTCCAGGAATTCCTGGAATTCGCGCTGCTCGTCTTCCAGCCGCCGCAATGTCTCCATGCGGTAATCGTCAAACGCCTTGTTGCCGCTCGACGGCGGCTGCCAGAAGCCGCCCCCGCGCATGCGGTCCATCCGCGCCTGCATCCGTTCCATTTTGTGCTGCCAGCGATCGACGCCGCGAAATCCGCAACCCATTCCTCTGCTCCATATGAAAAAGGCCAGGGCCGCGAGACCCAATGGCCACCACAGCATGAAGCCGAAAATCACCAGCACGATCGCGACGGGTTTCGGCAGATTCCACGCGCGCCTCTCCAGTTCATCGATTTGTGCGGCTAGCGACATGTCAGCCTCTCATGTAAATGTTATTTACATTCACATAATCCGCGGCCGCCGGGGTGTCAAGAGCGCGTGGAGCCGGACGAGGCGTCGAGGCCAAGACCCCGCAGATAGATCAACATCTGGGCTTCCAGCAGTTCTTCCGCCGACATCGGCAGCTTGCGCTGGGAACTACCGCCACGGGCGAACAGCGACGCGATGCCGTGCGACATCGCCCAGACATGCAGCGCCATCATCAGGGCCGGCGGTCGCTTCTGCGCCGGCAAGGCGGCGACCAGCACGTCGCAGGCGTTGCGCAGGACCGCGAAGGCGCGATCGCCGGCCGCGCGCAATTCCGGCGCGGCATCGAGCGGGATGCCGGCTTCGAACATCGCCGAATAGAAGGCCGGCTCCTTGCGCGCGAAAACGAGATAGGCTTTTCCGACCCGCTCGAAGGCGGTCATCGGTGTGGGACGCCCCTCGTCCCAGGCGCCCGAGAGTTCTTGCTCGAACATCTCGAAGCCGCGGCGCGCGACGTCCGACAAGAGCGCGTCGCGATCGCGATAATGGCGATAAGGCGCAGCCGCGCTGACGCCGGCAGAGCGCGCGGCATCCGCGAAGGTGAAGCCGCCCGGCCCTTTCTCCGCGATCAGTTCGATCGCGGCGCGCATCAAAGCTTCCTTGAGATTGCCGTGATGATAGCCGCGCGATTCACGCCCGTGAGGTTTCGACCAGCGCATGTGAAGGGTGTTTACATGAGCCGCGTGCGTCCGTCGATGCCGCCAGACGCTTAAAGAGCGGTTTTCCCGGCGCTCTCCTGATCGGCCCGCATCGCGATCCGCAGCGGCTTTGGAATGGGCTTCGCGCGTCCGCCGGAAATGAAGGCGACCTTCACCTGCGCCTCGACCAGAAGCTCCTCGCCGCGCATCACCTTCTGGCGGATGGTGACGGAGGCGCCTTTCACCTCGACCGGATCGCTGACGATGTGGAGAATGTCGTCCATGCGCGCGGGCTTGAGGAAATCGATATTCATGGCGCGCACGACGAAGGCGAAGCCGGGCGCTTCCTTCTCGGTCTGCTCGAACAAAAGCCTGTGGTCGGCGCCGATCAGCCGCAGGTAATTGGTGCGCCCGCGCTCCATGTAGCGCAGGTAATTGGCGTGATAGACGATGCCGGTGAAGTCGGTGTCCTCGTAATAGACGCGCACCACTTGCGTGTGGCAGCCGTCTTTCAATTCGCCGTCGAGGGCAAGGTTCTGCACGTTGCGATCCTGCGCGCGCTTGCGGGAACGCTTACATAGCCTCGGCGCGGGCCGTTCGGCAACGTGTCACCAATGCGCGCCCTGGATGATGGCGTCGAGCCGCGCCTTGAGCTCGTCGGACGCGCGATAATACCAGACGCCGCCCAGGAGGCGGCGGAAGGATTCATTCGCCGCCGCTTCCCGCTCCACGCGATCGATGGTGGTCATGGAGATCATATCCTCCAGCGGCCCGGCAGCGAGAAAGCCGAGCAGACGCGGATTGGTCTCGATCTTTAGGATTTCGAGGATCATGTCGAGCATGCGATCGGGTTCATTGTCGATCAATTCGCGCTCGTAATCGCGAAGCTCGAAACAGACATTGTCCTGATCCTTTTCGGGCTTGCCGCTTTGCTCGATCCAGACTTTCGCGAGCTCCACCGGCGTCAGGTCCGGAAAATCGACCGGCGCCGAACGGGCTTTGAGCGCGTCCCGGTCCGCGCGCCAGCCTTCGATATCGGCGATCGTCGCCAGACGCGCCTTCATCGGCTCGCTTGACGCCCACCAATACGCGCTTCCAAGGAGCCAGCGCAGCTTCGGATTGCCGGCCGCTTCCCGTTCGAGCCGCTCGATCAGGGTTTCCGCGTGAGCGTGAATGAGCGAGCCCATGAATTTGTCGCCAAGCTGCACGACCACAGGCATGTCCTGCTCCGTGCGCAGCACCGCAAGCGCCAGGTCGAGCGCGCGGTCGGGCTGATCGTGCGGCAGCGCGTCGAAATAGAGCGTCGTTTCCCAGGTGCCGTCGGTCTGATCGCGCAAGCCCACATGTTGCAGCGCGCGCCAGACTTCGGCGAGATCGCCGATGCTCATGGCATCGAAGATTTTACGCTGCTCGTTCGGCATTTGCGCGCCTGCCACCGGCATGGTGGCCCAGGTTTTCGCGTCTTCGATGAAGTCATTCACGGTGATCGCGCCCAGTTGCTCCAGGATTATTGGTCGGCCCGGGCGGGCAGAGGGTTCAATCGCCGCCTCAAGCGGCATCGATCCCGCCCAGTGTGACCAGCACGATTTCCGGCGGCACGCCGACCCGGACGGGCGCGATGCTGCAGCCGAGCCCGCCGGAAATGACGATGTCGCATTGTTCGCGGACATGGCCGTAGGCAAAGCGATTGCCGAACCGCGAAGGCACGAGCGGCGACCAGCCGAACAGGCGCACCTGGCCGCCATGCGTATGCCCGCTGAGAATGAGCGAAACCCGCTCCGGCACCCGCACCGCGATGTCGGGCTCATGCGCCAGCAGGATCACCGGCTCGTCGTCCGTCACCTTGCCAAGCGTGCCGGACAGGTCGTCGACGCCGATATCGCGACCCGGCCGCGCGCGGCGGGTCGGCAGATAAGCCAATTGATCGCCGAGGCCGGCGAGCCAGAACGGCCGGCCCGCCTTCCGCAGCCGCACGACGTCGTTCTCGTAAACCGGAATGCCGGCGTCTTCGAGCGCGCGCCGGCCGAAGGGAATGCCCGCGCCCGCGCGCTGAACGGCGGCGTCTTCCCAGAACTCGTGATTGCCGAGAATGGCGTGGACGCCGAGTGGCGCCCGCAATTGCGCAAGCGCCTTCGACCAGTCCTTCGGGGCGACCGGTTCGCGCCATACGCTGCGGCCGCACACGTAATCGCCGAGCAGCACGATCACATCGGCGCCGAGGGCATTGGTCCGATCGACGATCGAACGAACCCGATCGATCCCCATCCACGGTTCGCCGGCGTGCAAGTCCGCAAGCGCTGCGATTCTCAGCTTGAAGCCGTCCGGCCATCGTTTGGGCGTGAAGTCGTACCGGGCGATCCGGAGCCGCAGCAGCGGCTCGACAACGAATGCGTAGCCGGCGGCGGCGGCGCCGGCCGCTCCGAGCGTCGCAACGAAACGCAGAAACTGACGGCGTGAAATCATCAAATGGTGCTGGAAACGAATGAGCCGCGAAGGTTCTATCGATGAACGGTTAATCGAGCGAAAATGCGGTCAGATGTCGTCATCCTAGCCGCTGAAAAGGCCGAATTGGGAAGGATCGCGCGACGGCTCCGCGAGGCCGAGATGCTTGAAGGCATGGCCGGTCAAAAGCCGCCCGCGCGGCGTGCACTGGATGAAGCGCTTCTTCTGGGTGCGTCCGTCGAGGAGGATAGGCGTCACGCGCGAGTTCGCAGCCAGCTCACGTCCTTAACCCGCGCGCGCCATCGGCGGCGACGGCTTCGGAATATCCTGTTTCCATTCCTTGGCAGCTTCGATCCAGGATACGATAGCCTCCTGAACATTCTTCAGAGCCTCTTCGGGCGTGGCGCCATCGGACATGCATCCAGGCAGGTCTGGCACGGTGGCAAGATAGCCCCCACCGTCGCTCTCCGCCAATCGCTCGATATGAACCGCATATTCGAGTTTCATGAGCTTTCTCCGTGACCCTCAATATAGCGCACGAGCTTGCGGATGTAGACCGGCTTGATCGGCCGACGCGCCGGGATGGTCAATATCTCACGTGCCGCGGGGTGTTTTGCATGGCAATGCGAAGTTCCTTTGCCATGACGAAAAAGCAATCATATTCACGACATAGGGTTTCGACGTCCCGAATCTGCCAATCGCCGGTGGGATTTCTGCGCATCCGCTCCAGCAGATCGGAGGCCATTCGCTAGTCTTCCTCATCCTGACCGAACAAGCCGAATTGCGACGGATCGCGCGACGGCTCCGCGAGGCCGAGATGCTTGAAGGCATGGCCGGTCAAAAGCCGCCCGCGCGGCGTGCGCTGGATGAAGCCCTTCTGGATCAGGAACGGCTCGATGATGTCTTCGATGGCGTCGCGCGGCTCCGACAAAGCCGCGGCGATGGTATCGACGCCGACCGGCCCGCCGCCGTAATTGAGCGCGATGGTGGACAGATAACGCCGGTCCATCGCGTCGAGCCCCGCGCTGTCCACTTCGAGCGCGCCGAGCGCCTTGTCGGCGACGGCGCGGTCGATCGCCTTCGCGCCATCGACATGCGCGAAGTCGCGAAGCCTTCGAAGAAGCCGGCCGGCGATGCGCGGCGTGCCGCGCGCGCGGCGCGCGATTTCGTTCGAGCCATCCGGCGTGATCGCAGCACCCAGCACACGGGCGGCGCGGGTGACGATCTGTTCGAGTTCGCTTTCGGTATAGAAATTCAGCCGCACCGGAATGCCGAAGCGGTCGCGCAGCGGATTGGTGAGAAGTCCCGCGCGCGTGGTCGCGCCAACGAGCGTGAAGCGCGAAAGGTCGATCTTCACCGAACGCGCCGCCGGCCCCTCGCCGATGATGAGGTCGAGCTGGAAATCCTCCATCGCCGGATAAAGGATTTCCTCGACGGCCGGATTGAGCCGATGGATTTCATCGATAAAGAGAACGTCGCGATCCTCGAGATTGGTGAGGAGCGCCGCGAGGTCGCCCGCCTTGGCGATCACGGGACCGGAGGTGGCGCGGAAATTCACGCCGAGCTCGCGCGCGAGAATTTGCGCCAGCGTGGTCTTGCCGAGACCCGGCGGGCCGACAAACAGCACGTGATCGAGCGCTTCGCCGCGTTCGCGCGCGGCGCGGATGAAGACGTCGAGATTGGCGCGCGCCTGTTCCTGGCCGACGAATTCGTCGAGCTTTTGCGGGCGCAGATGCGCCTCCGCGATATCGTCCTCGCGGCGTTCCGGCGAAACCATGCTGCGCGTTGCGCTCACGAATCCCTCATTCGGTGCCCCGACTATACTTGTTCGGGAGCAATTCGGTGATGGTCGTGACCACGGGTTCGGCCCCGTTCGGGACGATGACACGCGCTTTCGAGTCGTAGTCGCAAATGAGCTCGCGGCAGATGCCGCACGGCGACACCACCTTGATGCGCTGATCCTTCTCATGCGGCTTGGGATGGCGGACGGCGACGATGGTCTCGATGCCGTGGTCGCCGCTTTCGGTGATGGCGCGGCCGACCGCGATGGCCTCGGCGCAGACCGCGATGCGGCCGATATAGGCGTCGATATTGACGCCGGTGATGACGCGGCCGTCGCGCGTGCGGAGCGCCGCGCCGACTTCCTGCCATTCGTTGCGATAACGATTCTTGATCGCGCCGGTGGCGGCCTCGACCAGTTCCTTGTCCTTGTCGCTCAGTGTCATTGTTCTTGTTCGCTCAATTCAGCGGCGCCAGCGGCGCGCTCAGCCAGCATATAAGCGGCATGTCCTTAACGCGCCAATTCCTTCAATCCGAGCCGGATCAGGCTCGGGGTATCGGCGGCTTCGCCTGCCGCACGCGCGGCGGCTGCGATCGCCGCCGCCGCCTGCGGATGGCCGTAGCCGAGATTGACCAGAGCCGAGACCGCATCGCGCACCGGCTGCGGCGCTCTTTTGTCCTCAAGCGCGCCCGACAGGTGCACCAGAGCGGGATCGAGATCGGAGAAAGCGGGAGCCTTGTCTTTGAGTTCCGTGACGATGCGCTCGGCCACTTTCGCGCCGACGCCCTGTGCGCGCGAGACCGTGGCCTTGTCACGCAAGGCGATGGCATTGGCGAGATCGGACGGCGTCAGCGTGCTCAAGACCGAAAGCGCGACCTTGGCGCCGACGCCCTGCACCGTCTGCAACAACCGGAACCATTCGCGCTCGACGTCGCTCTGGAAGCCGAACAGCCGGATCTGGTCCTCGCGCACATGCGTCTCGATGGAAAGAGTCGCCGCCTCGCCTTTCGCCGGCAACGCCTGCAGCGTGCGCGCGGAGCAATGCACCTGGTAGCCGACGCCATGCACGTCGAGGATGATGAAATCCTCGCCATAGGAATCGATGACGCCCTTGAGCTTGCCGATCATCGCATGGCCGCCGCGATCAGCATGCTCGTGCGGTGATGCGCATGCGTCACCGCGATGGCCAGCGCGTCGGCGGCGTCCTCGGTTTTCGGATCGGCCTTCGGCAGCAGCATTCCGATCATCATGCGGATCTGCGCCTTCTCGGCATGCCCCGCGCCGACGATGGTCTTCTTCACCAGGTTGGGCGCGTATTCGGCGACCGGGAGGCCCGCGCGCGCCGGGACCAGCATGGCGATGCCGCGCGCCTGGCCGAGCTTGAGCGTCGCATTGGCATCCTTGTTGACGAAAGTGGCTTCGACCGCGGCCTCGTCGGGACTGTATTGCTCGACGATATGCACGAGCCCGTCATGGATACAGACGAGACGCATTGCGAGCTCCTCGGCGGCATCGGTATCGACCGAACCGCAGGCGATGAAGATGAGCCGGTTGCCCTCGCATTCGATCAGGCCCCAGCCGGTACGGCGGAGCCCCGGATCGATGCCGAGAATGCGAATCACCCGCTTGCTCATGCCCCGTTGATACCCGCAAGGCTCAATCCCGGCTAGCAGCCCTTCCAATGACTGCTGCAAAAGGACCGCCCGGCTGCTAAGAAAAGCCCGCCGTGACCGACCTGTTCGACCTTTCCCTCTTCGCATCCATTGTTTCAGACCGCCGCTTCGTCGCGGCGGCGGCGATCGCGATTTTCTCAGGCGTGGTGCGCGGCTTTTCGGGCTTTGGCTCCGCGCTGATCTACATTCCGCTGACAGCGGCGATCTACGATCCGCTGACCGCCGCCGTCACCTTCGTGATGATCGATTTCGCGACCGGCGTCAGCTTCGTCATGGGCGCATGGCGCAAGACGCGCTGGGGCGAAGTGCTGCCGCTCGCGGCCGCCGCCATCGCGTCGGCGCAATTCGGCACGCTGATCCTGCAATATGCCGATCCGACGTTGTTGCGTTGGATGATCTGTATTCTGGTCGCGGGCATTGTCGGCGTTCTCGCGTCGGGCTGGCGCTATGAGGGCCGCCCGCATCTTTCGGTGACCATCGCGGTCGGCCTTTTCGCAGGGTTGCTTGGCGGCGCGGTGCAGATTTCCGGTCCGCCGATCGTGGTCTACTGGCTCGGCAGCATGCACGATGTCGGCATCGTGCGCGCGAGCCTGATCTCTTACTTCGGATTGTTCTCGGCCGGATCGGTCGTGACTTATTATTTCCACGGTCTGCTGAGTGCGAAGCTCGTCGCGCTCGCGATCCTGCTCGGGCCCCTGCATATCGTCGCCATGTGGGTGGGCGGCAAGGCGTTCCACTTCGCGACGCCGGAAACCTACCGGCGCGTCGCCTATGCCACCATCATCCTGTCGGCGATTGTCGGAATGCCGCTGTTGGACGGCTGGCTGCGATAAAAAAATATCGTCATGCCCGGCCTTGTGCCGGGCATCCACGTCTTCTTTCCTCACTGTATGAAGCAAAGACGTGGATGGCCGGAATAAATCCGGCCATGACGACGGAGAGAGTGCTTACGCACTCATCTTCGACACCAGCGCGTCCGACACTTCGAAATTGGCGTAGACATTCTGCACGTCGTCGTTTTCCTCCAGCGCCTCGATCAGGCGCAGGAGCTTCTCGCCCTGCTCGTCGTCGACCGCGAGATTGTTCTGCGGCTTCCAGGTCAGCGCCGCCTTGCGCGGCTCGCCGAATTTCGCTTCCAGCGCCTTGGCCACGTCGGAAAAGGAATCCGGCGAGGCATAGACGGTGTGGCCGTTTTCGTCCGATGCGACGTCGTCCGCGCCGGCCTCGATCGCGGCCTCCAGCATCGCGTCGGCATTGGCGACCTTCAGGTCGAATTCGATCATCCCCATGCGATCGAACATGAAAGAGACGGCGCCGGTTTCCGCGAGATTGCCGCCGCTCTTGGTGAAACTCGAGCGCACTTCGCCGGCGGTGCGGTTGCGGTTGTCGGTCAGCGCCTCAACGATGACCGCGACGCCGCCGGGGCCGTAGCCCTCGTAGCGCACCTCGTCGTAATTCTCGGTATCGCCGCCCTGGCTCTTCTTGATCGCGCGCTCGATGTTGTCCTTGGGCATGTTTTCGGCGCGGGCCGCGATGATCGCCATGCGCAGGCGCGGATTGAAGGCCGGATCGGCCATACCCATTTTCGCCGCGGTGGTGATTTCCCGCGCGAGCTTCGAGAACAGCCTGGCGCGCGCCTTATCCTGGCGCCCCTTGCGGTGCATGATGTTCTTGAATTGGGAATGACCTGCCATGTTCCGGACCGCTTGCCTTGGGGAATGATTGGGCGGGTTTATAAATTAGCCGTTCCGGAAAATCCAGAAAGCAACAGGGCCGTTCCAACTCCGTCATCCTGAGGCGCGAGCGGACGGGTCCGCGCGAAGCGCGGCCCAATGACAGGCTCTGCGAGCCTGGAAGGATGGACGGCCAGGCTCGCGATTATCGGTGGCCGTTCATCCTTCGAGGCTCGCGGCTTTGCCGCTCGCACCTCAGGATGACGGGTTGTTGAGCGGAACGCATTGCCTTCCGGTCACAGCATCTCGGGCTTGAAATAGCGGGCGTAATTCACTTCCTCGCCCGACACCATGAAGCGGCCCGCGCCGCGATAATGGATGGTGCGGGGGAAGCGCGGCGACACCGCGACATGCGCCTTCACCACCTCGAAGACGAACAGGCTGTATTTGCGGATCAGCCGTGCATCCTCGAGCCGGCATTCGAAATTCGCGTAGCATTCCTTGATCAGCGGCGCCTTGACTATGCGGGCCGGCTCCGCCGTGAGGGCGAATTTTTCGAATTTGTCGATATCCTCGCCCGAGCAATTTCCGATGCCGATTACCTCGCGAATGAGGTCATAGGTCGGGATATTGATGACGCATTCCCGGCTTTTGCGGATCATCTCGAAAGAATGGTTCTGGTCCCAGATGTAGCAGCCGATCAGCGAGGGCTCAAATTCCATGATCAGGTGCCAGCCCATGGTCATGATGTTGGTCTTGCCTTTCCACCGAGAACTCACGAGCACGATCGGCCCCGGCTCGATGAAACGGCGGACATTCGAAACGGGAAAATCCTTTTTCCTAAAATTTTTCACATCACCTCCGCTGCGCGGCGCTCTTACAGCGCCGTCTGGACCGGTGACGGATAATACCGGAAGCCTTCGCCCTGCTTGGCGAGATAGCCGATGCCCGGCCAGGGGAAATGATAGGCCAGGATCGGAATGCGCTGCGCCGCCAGCATGCCGAACAATTTGATGCGCGTGGCCGCGCCTTGCCGGCCGTCGGTATCGAAGGCGAATTCGAGCCGCGGCCGATCGAGCGGGATGACGTGATGATGCGCAAGATCGGCGGTGTTGCAGAGCGACTTGCCCTGCGAGGAGATCATGAAAATGGTGTGACCGACGGTGTGGCCGGGCGCGGAGATCGCCTGGATGCCGGTGATGAATTCCTGTCCGTCCTTGAAGAATTCAATCCGTTCGCGCAACGGCAGCAACTGCTTTCGCGTTCCCTCGATGAAGCCCTTGATCATGTCGTTCGGGGCGTTGCTCACGTCGGTCCAGAAATCGAAATCCTCCTGCGACATGTAAACTTGGGCATTCGGGAAAATCTTCGCGCCGTCCTCACCAAGCAAGCCCCAGCAATGATCCGGATGCGCGTGCGTGATCGCAACCGCATCGATATCTTTCGGATCGAGACCCGCCGCTTTCAGATTGGCGAGGAATTTACCCGTGTCGGGGCCCATCAGTTTCTGTGAACCGGTGCCGGTATCGATTAGGACCAGTTTGTCACCGGTATTGAGCACCAGCGTGTTCTGCTCGAGTTTGACTTTCTCGGTCGAGAGGAAATTGTCGCTCAGCAATTTGGCGAATTCCTCCTTGCCGACGCCCTTGAAAATATCGGGCTGCGGCGCGCCGAGATCGAGCGGGCCATCCGAGACAACGGTGGCTTCGATGCTTCCGATCTTGAAACGATAGAAAGCCGGCGCTTGCGTGTTGAGCAACGGCGCCTTGGCGAAAGCCGGCGCGGACATTGCGGCGAGGCCCGCGGCCGAGAGGCCGGCTAGAATGTCGCGGCGTGAGAAATCGGGAAGGTCCTGCATGAGCCTCGCTCCCAAATGCAAATCGGATTGAACGAATAATCGCAGTTTCCATGACATAGGCATGGCAACGGCCGTCGCAACGTCAGGCCCAGAATTTCGGCACAGCCTCTTCCAGCCGCGCGCCGAGCCGCACCGCGCCGATTTTCAAAGCCAAACCCGATTTGTCGTCGGTCTCGACGCCGATGCCGCACAATGTGCCGGGCCCGGTCGCGGGCTCGAAACGCTCGGAGGGAATACGGCGCAGGAAGCGCGACAACGGCTCGTCCTTCACCATGCCGATCACCGAGTCATAATCGCCGGTCATGCCGATGTCGGACACAAAGGCCGTGCCGCCCGGCAGAATCTGGTGATCGGCGGTCGGCGCGTGCGTGTGCGTGCCGACCATGAGGCTCGCGCGGCCATCCACGAAATGGCCCATCGATTGCTTCTCACTGGTCGCCTCGCAATGAAAATCGAGCACGATCGCGTCGGCTCCGGTTTTCAGCGCGCAGGCATTCAGTTCATGGTCGATGATGGTGAAGGGATCGTCGAGCGGGTCCATGAAAATGCGGCCCATCGCGTTCATCACCAATACGCGCGCGCCGTTCTTGGCCTCGATCATGGCCGCGCCCTTGCCCGGCGTGCCTTTCGGGAAATTGATCGGACGGATGAGCTTCGGCGCGCGCTCGATGAACACCAAAGCCTCGCGCTGATCCCAGGCATGATTGCCGAGCGTCACCGCGTCAGCGCCGGCGTCGATGAATTCGTTGAAGATCGCTTCCGTGATGCCAAAGCCGCCGGCGGCATTCTCGCCATTGATCAGAACGAGATCGAGCTTCCAGTCGCGCACGAGGCCAGGCAGCCGCTCGCCGACAATCGCGCGCCCGGAACGGCCGACCACATCGCCGATGAATAAAATTCGCAATTCATTGTCTCCGAAAATCAATCACTTCGCGTTCCGTTAGCACGAGGTCGAGGGGCGCGTCGTGGGGCTCGGACGGAATTTTATCGGCCTCCTGCGCGGCAAAAGCGAGGCCGATGGCGATGACGGGCTTCATGGCGCGGATGCGCGCGATGGTCATGTCGTAATAGCCCGCGCCATAACCGAGGCGCTGGCCCTGCCGGTCGAAGGCCGCGAGCGGCACCAGCATGATGTCGGGAAAGACTTCCGGCGCGTCCGCGGTCGGCTCGCGGATACCCCAGACGCCGGAGACGAGCGGCGCGCCGAAGCTCCACGCGCGCATGATGAGCGGTTGGCCGCGCCCCTGCACCACCGGCAGCGCGAGTTGCGCGCCCGCAACCGCGAACACGCGCATCAGCTGCACCGGATTGAGTTCGCTTTTCATCGGCGAATAGCCGGAGACCGTAGCGCCTGCCGGAATCGGAACGGGAAAGGCACGCTCGGCAATCGTGTCGGCCGCCACGGCGCGTTCCGTCGCGGGCAGCGCGTCACGCTTTGCGAGCGCGGCGACACGGAGGTCGCTTTTTGAAACAGTCTCCGATTGCATCAGAGACCGTGCCGCGTCGACCGAAAGATCAGCTGGCCTGTGGCCCCCACAGCCATCAACATTAGAATGACAGCGAGTGGACGAACGTCGTTTGTCCACGCCACCAGCGCCCATAGAAGAACTGCCGCGATTGTGATGGCTTGCCCTGTCGCATAGCGGCGGCGCAGCGGCCGCGGGGCAGACGCGCTCCAGATATACGGATCGACCGCAACCCGGACAATCATCGGTTCTTGCAAATGCAGAGCGACCTTACTGGCCGCTTCGAAGAAAGCGTTTTGAAAAATCCAGGCCCCAATACCTGTCACGACGATTGCCAGAACGATCAGCACATCGGCACCGTTCTGCCGGAGGAAGGAAATAGTGCGGGCCACAGAAGCCGCCGGAATGGCGACCCCGGGAACCTACATAAGTAGGTGGGCGCCATATGTCCGAACCCAGGGGCTCGGTCAGGGACAGCTCCCTTCAGGATCGTAAGGCCCCGGGAGTATGATTCCGTCGCACCCCGCAGCACCGCCCAGCTAATGTAGGCTCGATTGCGCTTGAGCGCCACCTTTCATCCGAGCGCCACGCCGCCGGCATTTCCGACGGTCTGATTGAGCTTCTTGGTGATGGTTTCGATGCGCTCCGCCGCGGCGTTGAGCGCCGCCACCACCGCGGCTTGCGTCGCCTGCGCGCGGTCGCCGGCGACCACGCGGGCGTCCTGCAGGGCGGTGAGCTCCTGTTCGAGACGGCGCTGCTTGCGGCCGGCTTCCGCCAGTTCGTCGGCGACGGTGAGCGCCGCCATCACGGTCAGGCGGGTGTCGCCGATCTCGCCGAAGGAACCGCGCAGATGGTCGATGCGCTCGTCGAGCATTTGCGCGAGCTTCACCAGGTGGCCCTCCTGCCCGTCTTCGCAGGCCATCCGGTATTCCCGGCCGTTGATCGTGACATTCACCTGCGACATTGGAAGACCTGAGCCATTGGGAACCTTGGATCCTCAGCGGTCATGCGCTTCGATCACGGAGCGGATGCTCTCGATCGCCACATCCAGACGGCGCGCGATCTCACGATTGGTGGTCTCGATCTGGCGCGACCGCGCCGTCGCGGTATCGAGATCGGAGGCCAGTCGCGAACGGTCCGCGCCGAGCGCGTGCAACTGCGCCACGAGCTTTTGCCCATCGCGATCGGCCTCGCGGCGGCGCTCCACCGCGGCCGCAAGACCGTCAAGGGCCAGAGCAAGGCGTCGGGTCGCCGCGTCGATCGCGCTTGGATCGGACATCGATTGCCATTCGGATTCAAAAACGTGTGCATGCGCAAGGATTTAGGGCGAGAAGCTTAATTGGCAGGTTTAGCGGCGTCAACGCTGCAAGGGCGAACGGCGCCCGGCCTGTGCAAACCGGACGCCTTGCATCGGACTCGCGTTGGACTCATGGGCCGCGCGTGTTATGTCCCGCCAATGTTCGCCCGAGCCGCAGCGGCGTCCGCCGCCGCGCAACCGCAAGCTTCCGACATGTCAGCATTTCCGCGCGCCGATCACGACCGCATGGCCAACGCCATTCGCGCATTGGCGATGGACGCCGTCGAGCAGGCGAAATCCGGCCATCCCGGCTTGCCGATGGGCGCGGCCGACATCGCGACCGTCCTGTTCTCGCGCTTCCTGAAATTCGATCCCGCCGATCCGGCCTGGCCGGACCGCGACCGCTTCGTGCTCTCCGCCGGCCACGGCTCGATGCTGATCTACGCGCTGCTGCATCTCACCGGCTATGCGTCGGTGACGATCGACGACATCAAGAATTTCCGCAAGCTCGGATTCAAGACGCCCGGACACCCTGAAAATTTCATCACGCTTGGCGTCGAGACCACGACCGGCCCGCTCGGCCAGGGCATCGCCAACGCGGTCGGCATGGCGATCGCGGAGCGGCATCTCGCGGCGGTATTCGGCAGCGAGATCGTCGATCATCATACCTATGTGTTCTGCTCCGACGGCGACCTGATGGAAGGCGTCAGCCAGGAAGCCATCGCGTTCGCGGGGCATCTGAAGCTGAACCGGATGATCGTCCTGTTCGACGACAACGGCATCACCATCGACGGAAAATTATCGCTGTCGGATTCGGTCGATCAGGTGAAGCGCTTCGAAGCCGCCGGCTGGCGCGCGGAGCGCATCGACGGCCACGATCCCGAAGCCATCGCCGCGGCAATAGAGCGCGCGCAGAATTCGGATCGTCCGTCCCTGATCGCCTGCAAGACCATCATCGCCTTCGGCGCGCCCAACAAGGCGGGCAGCGAGAAGTCGCACGGCTCGCCTCTGGGAGCAGAAGAGATCGCGGGCGCGCGCAAGAAGCTCGGCTGGGACTATCCCGCTTTCGAAGTGCCAGCCGATATCCGCGCGCTCTGGACCAGGGCGGGACAGCGCTCGAAAGAGGCGCACAAGGCATGGGACAAGCGGCTCGGCGCGCTCGATGCCGGCAAGCGCGCTGAATTCGAACGCCGCATGGCAGGCGAATTGCCGAAGGCGAAACTCGCCGCCGCCGTGAAATCCGTGAAGGAGACGCTCGCCGCGACGCCGAAGGATATCGCCACGCGCTCGTCGTCCGAATTCGCGCTCGAGACGCTTACCGAAGCCGTGCCGGAAATGATCGGCGGCTCGGCCGACCTCACCGGCTCCAACAACACGCGCACCAAGGCGATGAAGGCGATGTCGCCCAACGATTATGGCGGGCGCTTTATTCACTACGGCATCCGCGAGCACGGCATGGCCGCGGCCATGAACGGCATGGCGCTGCATGGCGGCATCATTCCTTACTCGGGCACGTTCCTCGTCTTCTCCGATTATTGCCGGCCCTCGATCCGGCTCGCCGCCATGATGGGCGAGCGTGTCATTCACGTGATGACGCATGACTCGATCGGTCTTGGCGAAGACGGCCCGACGCACCAGCCGGTCGAGCATCTCGCCGCCTTGCGCGCGATTCCGAATTTGCTCGTGTTGCGGCCGGCCGACGCGGTCGAGACGCTGGAATGCTGGGAGCTCGCCTTGCAGGCGAAAGACCGCCCGAGCGTTCTGGCGCTCACGCGCCAGAACCTGCCGCAGCTGCGCAGCGGCGTGGACGCCGACAATATCTGCGCCGGCGGCGCCTACGAGATCGCGGGCCCCGGCGGGCCGGCGGATGTCTCGATCTTCGCCACCGGCTCCGAAGTCTCGCTCGCGGTCGAGGCCGCCAAGCTGATCGCGGAGCGTGGCGTATCGGCGCGGGTGGTCTCGGTGCCCAGTTTCGAATTATTCCGGGAAGCCCCCGCCGCCCGGCGCCAGAGCGTCCTCGGTTCTTCGAAGGTGCGCGTCGGGGTGGAAGCCGCCGTGCGGCAAGGCTGGGACGAGATCATCGGCTCCGACGGCGTCTTCGTCGGCATGTCCTCGTTCGGCGCCAGCGCGCCCTACAAGGACCTATACAAGCATTTCGGGATTACCCCGGAAGCGATCGCGAAAGCGGCGCTGGGCAAGCTCGGCAAGGCCTGAAAAAGCCGCGCGCAACGCCTATCTGCTCTCCGTAGTCCGCATTGCACATTGCGCCTATTTGCGCCACATACGGCGCAACCGACGCGCCTTACGGGAGTTTCGATCATGACAGTCCGGGTTGCCATCAACGGGTTCGGCCGCATCGGCCGCAATGTGCTGCGCGCCATCGCCGAAAGCGGCCGCACGGATATCGAGGTGGTGGGCATCAACGATCTCGGCCCGGTCGAAACCAACGCGCATCTTCTGCGCTTCGACAGCGTGCATGGCCGCTTCCCCGGCGAAGTCACCGTGAAGGGTGACACCATCAGCGTCGGCAACGGCGCGATCAAGGTGACGGCGATCAAGGACCCCGCGACGCTGCCCTGGAAGGATCTCGGCGTCGACATCGCGATGGAATGCACCGGCATTTTCACCGCCAAGGACAAGGCGTCCCTGCATCTCACCGCCGGCGCCAAGCGCGTGCTCGTGTCCGCGCCCGCCGAAGGAGCGGATCTCACCGTCGTCTATGGCGTCAACCACGACAAGCTGACCAAGGATCACAGAATCGTCTCGAACGCGTCCTGCACGACGAACTGCCTCGCGCCGGTCGCGAAGGTGCTCAACGACGCCATCGGCATCGAACGCGGATTCATGACCACGATCCACGCTTACACCGGCGACCAGCCGACGCTCGACACCATGCACAAGGATCTTTATCGCGGACGCGCGGCGGCGCTCTCCATGATCCCGACGTCCACGGGCGCTGCGAAAGCTGTCGGCCTCGTGCTGCCGGAACTCAACGGCAAGCTCGACGGCGTCGCCATCCGCGTGCCGACACCCAACGTGTCGGTGGTCGATTTCAAGTTCGTCGCCAAGAAATCAACGAGCAAGGACGAGGTCAACGGCGCGATCAAGCGCGCGGCCGAGCAGCAGCTCAAGGGCATCCTCGGCTATACCGACGCGCCGAATGTCTCGATCGATTTCAACCACGACCCGCATTCGTCGGTGTTCCATATGGACCAGACCAAGGTCATGGACGGAACATTCGTGCGCGTGATGTCCTGGTACGACAACGAATGGGGCTTCTCCAACCGCATGTCGGATACCGCCGTCGCGATGGGCAAGCTGATCTAGAGGATCCGACTGCCGTGACCGCGGTTTTTCAGTGGCTCGCGCTTGCAGTGCTGCTGCTGATCATCGGAGCGTTCGCATTCGTGTATGTCAGTCACGGCGTGAAGGTGAAGCCGGATCCGAATCGCAAACACGAGGACTGGCCGGACATCACGCAAGGTGGACACAATTGAGGCGTTCGCGATGAGCAGCGGTTTCCGCACCCTCGACCAGGCCGATGTGAAGGCAAAGCGCGTCCTTCTGCGCGTCGACCTCAACGTACCGATGGAAAACGGCAAGGTCACCGACGCAACCCGCCTCGAGCGCATCGTGCCCACGATCGCCGAGATCGCCGACAAGGGCGGCAAGGTGATCCTGCTTGCGCATTTCGGGCGCCCGAAGGGCCGCGACCCGAAAGAATCGCTCAAACCCATCGCGCAGGAACTCAGCCGCATCGTCAAGCGCCCGGTCGGTTTCGCCGAGGATTGCGTCGGAGACGCCGCCGAGAAAGCCGTGGCTACGATGAAGCCCGGCGATATTCTTTGTCTGGAAAATACGCGCTTCCACAAGGAAGAAGAAAAGAACGATCCGGCTTTTGTCGCGGCACTCGCCAAGCTCGGCGACATCTACGTCAACGACGCCTTCTCCGCCGCGCATCGCGCGCATGCCTCGACCGAAGGACTTGGCCACAAGCTGCCCGCCTATGCCGGCCGCGCCATGCAGGCCGAACTCGACGCCTTGTCGAAGGCGCTGGAAAAGCCGAAGAAGCCGGTGATCGCGATCATCGGCGGCGCGAAGGTCTCGACCAAGCTCGATCTCCTGGAAAATCTCGTCTCGAAGGTCGACGCCCTGGTGATCGGCGGCGGCATGGCCAACACCTTCCTGCATGCGAAGGGCACAGGCATCGGCAAGTCGCTGGCCGAACGCGATCTCAGCGAGACCGCGCGCCGTATCCTCGACGCCGCCGCAGCGAAAAACTGCGCGATCATCCTTCCGGTCGACGCCGTGGTCGCTTTCCATTTCGAGGCGAATGCGCCGTCGCAGACTTACGGCCTCGACGCCATTCCCGAAGACGGCATGATCCTCGATATCGGCCGGCAATCCGTCGAGCGCGTGCAGGCCGCCATCGACGACGCCGCGACTTTGGTCTGGAACGGCCCGCTCGGCGCGTTCGAACTGCATCCATTCGATCGGGGAACGATGGCCGTCGCGCGCTACGCCGCCGGGCGCACCAAAGCCGGAAAGCTGGTGTCGGTCGCCGGCGGCGGCGACACCGTGGCGGCGCTCAATCAGGCGCATGTGGCGGGCGATTTTTCCTATATTTCCACAGCCGGAGGCGCCTTCCTGGAATGGATGGAAGGCAAGAAGCTGCCCGGCGTCGAAGTGTTAAGGGCAAAGTGACGCCCCCCTTTCCGCCTTGCGCGGAGACGATGTAGAAACCCACCACGCAATCGGCCGGGCCCGCCCGGCGGCACGGATGACGGAGGCCAAGATGAACCTCGCAGAACTCAACAAGATCGCGGAAGCGATGGTCGCGCCCGGCAAGGGAATCCTCGCGGCGGACGAATCCTCCGGCACCATCAAGAAGCGCTTCGACGCGATCGGCGTCGAATCCACCGAGGATAATCGCCGCGACTATCGCGAGATGATGTTCCGCTCCTCGGATGCGATGTCGAAATGCATTTCCGGCGTCATTCTCTATGACGAGACGATCTGGCAGAAGGCGAAGGACGGCACGCCGCTGGTCGACATCATCAAGAAGTCGGGCTCCATTCCCGGCATCAAAGTGGATGAAGGCACCAAGCCCCTGCCCAATTGCCCGGGCGAACTCATTACGATCGGGCTCGACAAGCTCGCCGACCGCCTGACCAAATATTACGAACAAGGCGCGCGTTTCGCGAAATGGCGCGCGGTGATCGATATCGGCGCAGGGATTCCGACCCATAGCGCGATCCATGCCAATGCGCATGCGCTGGCGCGTTATGCCGCCTTGTGTCAGGCGGCGCAGATCGTGCCGATCGTGGAGCCGGAAGTGCTGATGGACGGCGATCACGATGTCGACCGCTGCCACGCCGTCTCCGAATGGGTGCTCAAGGAAACCTTCCAGGAGCTCTATTACAACCGCGTCGCGCTCGAAGGCATCGTGCTCAAGCCCAACATGGCGGTGTCGGGCAAGAAGAGCGCGAAGAAAGCCTCCGTGGAGGAAGTCGCCGAGAAGACCGTGCGCATGCTGAAAAACTGCGTGCCGGGCGCGGTGCCTGGCATCGCGTTTCTCTCAGGCGGACAATCGGACGAGGAAGCCACCGCGCATCTCGACGCCATGAACAAGATCGGCAACTTGCCCTGGAAGCTCACCTTCTCCTATGGGCGCGCGCTGCAGGCCGCGCCGCAGAAGGCCTGGAGCGGAAAAAGCGAGAACGTCGCCGCGGCGCAGCGCGCCTTCACGCATCGCGCCATGATGAACGGCCTTGCCTCGCTCGGTCAGTGGAAGCAGGATCTGGAAAAGAAGGCGGCGTGATTCCCGCCCGGCTTTCCTTCAGCAAGGGTCAAATTGCTGCCGAATTGCAGCGGCATCCGGTGAGCGATGTCATCCGGCCGGCTTGAAAACGCAAATCCAGCAACCCCGCGGCTCTATCTCGTGACGCCCGCGGTGGAAGACCCGCGCGCCCTCACCGCCGCGCTGGCGAACGCTTTCGGCGCGGCCGACTTCGCCGCCGTGCTGCTGCGCCTTGCCCCCTCCGACGAGCGCACGCTGATCAACCGCATCAAGTCGATCGCGCCCGCCGTCCAGAAAGCCGAAGCCGCCCTCATTCTCGACGGGAATCCCGGACTGGTCGCGAAATCGGGCGCCGACGGCGCCCACATGACCGGCATCGACGACTTCATGGATGCCGTGGACCATCTCAAGCCGGACTGGATCGCCGGCGCGGGCGGCCTGCTCACGCGTCACGACGCCATGCTCGCCGCCGAAAACAACACCGATTATGTGATGTTCGGCGAGCCCGGCGAGCGCGGCCACCGGCAGCCCTTCGACGACATTCTCGATCGCGTGACCTGGTGGGCGGAAGTCTTCCAGCTGCCCTGCGTCGCCTATGCCGCCCGTCTCGAGGAAATTGCGCCGCTTGCGAAAGCCGGCGCCGATTTCATCGCGATCGGAGATTTCGTTTTCAGCGATCCGTCACGGATCGCCGCCAATGTCACGGCGGCG
>CAMDXM010000020.1 GCA_945878025.1 Pseudorhodoplanes sinuspersici
GATTCGACGCGGCGCATGGTCGATCGGCAGATTGCACCGACCATGGCGGCAAACCCGGCCGACAAGCCTTTGCCATTGCCGGAGATGCTCAAGATATACGCCGTGCTCGCAGAGCAAGGACTGACCGCGCCGCGCCTTCCGATCGACGCCGGCGGCTCCGGCATGCGCATGCTCGATTACGGCCTCGCCTTCGAGCAGTTGCCACCAGCTATCGCCATCTCATTGCTTGCGCACGAGTGCACCATTGCGCGCATCTACGCCGAGAGCGAGCCGGACCAGAAGAAACGATTCTTGCCCGACGCGATCGCAGGCAAGGTGCTGTGCTGCACCGGAACAACCGAACCGAACACCGGGTCAGATCCGCGCGGCATCACCACAAAGGTGCGACCGGATGGCGATCATCTCGTCATCAACGGCCGCAAGATGTGGATCACGAACGGCACGGTGTCGGGCACTATGGTCGTAACGTGCTCGGCAGGTACAGATGACCGCAGCCGCAACATCATGCGCCGTATCGTCGTGCAACGCGACACGTCGCCGTTCGAAGCGCGCGAGATCGAATGCCTCGGACTGCAGCAGGGACATCTGGCGGAACTCATGTTCGACGACTGCCGCGTGCCGAAGGAAAACGCGCTCGGCAAGGAAGGCGACGCAGCGCGCGTCCTGACCCTGACGTGGAACGGCAACCGGCCGCTGGTCGGGCTCAGTGCCGTCCATCTCGCGCAGAAGGCCCTCGACAAGGCTATCGAATACTCCGGCATCCGCAAGCAGTTCGGTCATCCGATCGGCGGCACGCAGCTTATCCAGGAGCGTCTCGCCGAAATCGCCACGCTCGTCGATACCAGCCGCTTGCTGTGCTACCGCGCACTCGCCGTGATCGACAAAGGCGGCCGAGCCAACGGATCTTCAGCGATGGCCAAGCGTTACGCGATGAACGCCTGCCTCGAAGCCGTAACCCTGGCGATGCATGTCCACGGCGCGATGGGTATCAGCCGCGAAGCGGGTCTGGAGCAACTGTTCCGCGACGTTCGCATGCTGCCGATACCGGACGGCACCAACGAAATACTGACTCTGATCATCGGTCGCGAACTAACCGGTATAGACGCGTTCAGGAGATAGGATTGAAAAAGGCGCTCGATGGCATTGTCGTCGTCGAAAAGGCCGGCCGGCTAGCGGCTTCGATCTGTGGCGCGCTGTTGGCAGAACTCGGTGCGACGGTGATCCGTGTTGAAACGGAAAACGACAATCCGGCCTGCCCTGCTCTTGCGCTACCGGGAAAACGCCGGATTCGCTGTCCTTTGGAGTCGGTCTCTGCCGAAGAATTCTGGAAGCGGCTGGCGGCCGCTGCCGACGCACTGGTGCTGCCGTGCGGCCATGGACTGCAATTCGATGACGCGGATCGGCTGGTGATGTGCACGATCTCCGCTTACGGCGCGCAAGCTTCCGACGGCACCACCGACGCTCCGGACTGGATCATCCAGGCCGAGGGTGGCATCATGGCCGTGACCGGCGCCGCCGGCGGTCCGCCAGAAAGCACGCGTTTCCCAGTCTTCGAGGTGTTCGCCGCCATCAATGCTGCAACCTCGATCCTCGCGGCGCTCCGCGTCGCGAGACACGATGGCGTCGGACAATCTGTCGATATTTCGCTGTTCGACGCGGCGTTCGCAATGCTCGGGACGCATATTTCGGCGGTCGCCGCCGGTAAGCCGCGCGGGCACCGCGTGGGCTGTAAGCATCCTCTCTGCTCTCCTTGGGACATCTATCGCTGCGGAGATTCGGCGATTCAAATCTGCGTCGCCTCGGAAGCCCAGTGGAAGCGGTTGACGACAGTGATGAACATGCCCGAGCTGGTGACTGACCACCGCTTCGCCAATTCCGGCGCTCGCGTCAAGCACGCCAAGGAAATCAGCGACGTTCTTCAGGCATGGCTTGCCGCGGAGAATCCAAACACGATTGCGGACGATCTTACGAATATCGGCATCCCGGCCGCGAAGGTCGAGCAGATCGAGGATGTGCTCAGTTCCCGCGCGGCGCGCAATCACCTGCTTCACATCGATCACCATGGTCGCTCCTTGCGCCGGGCTCGATCCGCGTTGCTGTTGTCAAAGAGTCCCGGTGTCGCGCCGCGTTTCATCGAGCCCCTTCGCAGCATCGATGATGTCATCAAAGACTTGCAGCCGCGCGAGCGCATTTCGAATGCATCCGCCCCACGCGCGCCGCTCGACAAGGTTCGCATCGTGGAGATCGGCCCGTATACGGCTGGTCCGCTGACCGGCCGCTATCTCAGCGGGCTCGGCGCTCAGGTTCTCAAAGTCGAGACGCCGCAGGGCGAAGACTCGCGCCGCTTCGAGCCGAAGTTCGGCGAGCTCAGTGGCTTCTTCTCCAACTACAATTTTGGCAAAACTTCGGTCCGGCTCGACCTCGAGCAGATGGACGACCGCGCCAAACTGCTCACCCTGCTCAAGAACGCCGACATACTCCTGCAAAATCTGAAACCCGGCGCGCTCGATCGCCTCGGCATCCATGTGGCCGACATCGCTCAGGCCAATCCGCGGCTGATCACCTGTTCGATTTCCGGTTACGGTGCAGAAGGACCGCCGCATCCCGCGCTCGACACCGTGGTGCAGGCCCAGTCGGGCGTGATGTCGCTTGTGGGTGACGGGAAGACGGCTACGAAGTCGGGATTTTCCTTGGCAGATCTGATCGCCGCTCACCTGGCACCGCTTGCTGTGTTGGCAGCCTTCAATTACAGAGACCGCACCGGTTTGGGCCAAGAGGTTGATATTTCCATGCTTGACTGTCTCGTGTGGGCGCTTCAGCCGGCTTGGGATGAGCCCGACAGCGAACTTGCGCGGCTACAGGTCGTTCAAGCCACGGACGGCCACACTGCAGTCTTGCCAACAGCCAATCTGACACCTGAAATCGAACGCATGCAGAACACCAAGCCGACAATGAGTAGGGCAGCGCTCGTCGCGCATTTCGAAACGCGCGGCGCGCGCGCCGTGCCAATCCTGGAACTCGACGAGGTTACCCGGCATCCCTCCGCTGTGGCGCGAGGAAACCTTACGATGAAAAAAAAAGACGATACTCTCACGCCCGTTCTCGCTTCCCCTTACCGGCTCAAGGCAACACCGCCGGTCGTGGGAGAGTCCATTCGTGAGCTCGTCAAATCCGATATCTTTAAATGGCTCCAATGATGCGCGCCGTTGAACGAGCATTGTCGATTTTCGATGCGTTCGACGCCGAAAGTCCGACGTTGACCTTACAAGGGATCGGAGCCCGCATAGGTCTGTCGAAGGCGACGACCCATCGTTTGGTCAACAGCCTTAATGCTTCCGGCTATTTGGTGCGCGTGGGTAACCACAAGTATTCGCTGTCGCTGAAATTTGTCCGGCTCGCCGGCCTCGTGCGAAGCACGTTGACGGTCCGCGACATCGCTCGACCGATAATGACCGAAATCGCAGATGCCACCGGCGAGACGATTGTGCTCAACACTGTGTCTGGAAACGAGCGCATCTGCATCGAGGTCATCGAGACGCCGGCCGCATTGATGCATATCGTTAAGCCGGGCGAGCACGTGCCACTGGTGCACGGCGCTACTGGTAAAATTCTGCTCGCCTACATGGACGACAAACAGGTCGAGAAGATTCTCAATTCGAGTAAAGACAACAAGTCCATCAAACGGAATGGCTTCTTCGCGCAGCTCAAAAAATTCCGCAAGCAGGGATATTCTCACACCAGCGGCGAGCGCGCGCTCGGCGTGACGGCAATTTCGGTGCCGTTGTTCAGCATCGACGGCTCCGTAAACGACTGCCTTACGCTCAGCGGTCCCTCGATCCGCGTCGACCCTCGCATTGAGGAATTCAAAAAGATCATGCTCAAGGCAGGTGCTGCCGTTTCCAACATGCTCGGCGCCGAGTCACCGCCGAAGGCCTAGCGCTCCCTGGATTCCTCAATCTCCGCCCCCCGGCGGTTGGTGCGCAGCCAGTCGGATCTGTAGCCACGGATATATTGCGGTGGGTACCACACGTCCGCACCCAGCACGCTTGCGGCATACCAAACCCAATGCGGATCGAACAGCATCGTGCGCGCAAGCGCGATGAGGTCGGCATCTCCGTTGTGAATGATCGCTTCGGCGTGTTCGGGACGATAAATCATGCCGACGCCGACCGTCGGCAGACCGGACGCGGTACGCACGCGCCGCGCCAGCGGGATCTGATAGCCTTCGCCGATTGCGATCTTTTGCTGTGTGGAGAGTCCGCCGCTTGAGACGGTAATGTAGTCGCAGCCCGCGGTCTTTAGCGTCTTCGTAAAAACTTCAGTCTGTTCGACGTCCCATCCGCCTTCGACATGATCGGTCGCCGACACGCGGACGCCGACCGGCATTGTCTCGGGACAAACGGCGCGGATCGCCGCGAAGATTTCAAGCGGGAAGCGCATCCGATTCTCCAGCGAGCCGCCATATTCGTCGGTGCGATGGTTTGTCAGAGGCGACAGGAATTCGTGCACAAGGTAGCCGTGCGCGACATGGAATTCGATCAGGTCAATGCCGAGCCGCACGCATCGTTTCGCTGCGTCCACGTGCGCGCGTTTCACTCGTTCGAGACCGGCGCGGTCAAGCGGCTGTGGCGCGGGCCAGTCGCAGTCGAATGGAATGTCGCCCACGCTGACACACTGCCATGCGCCCTCCTCCGGTGACAGAGGCCGGCCGCGGGCCTCCCAAGGCAGCTTTGCCGATCCCTTTCGACCAGAATGTGAGAGCTGGATTCCGATCTTGGCACGACCCGCTTCGCGACAGAATTTGATGACGCGCGCAAGCGCCGCTTCATTTTCGTCCGAGTAAAGTCCTAAGCAGTGCGACGTGATGCGGCCGCGAGCCTCAACATGAGTCGCCTCGATCACCATCACGCCAACGCCGGATACCGCGAATTTTCCCAAATGCATCAAGTGCCAGTTGGTAGCGCAGCCGTTGACTGCGCTGTACTGGCACATCGGCGAAACCATGATCCGGTTGTCGAGCCGTAGGCCGCGAAGCTCGAACGGGGAGAATAGTACGCTGGACAAAGGGTGGTCCTTTTGCTGGCTAAGCAATAGAGGCCAGAGAATGCTCTGGCCTCTATCGTTTAATCGTCAGTCAACTGCGACCGATCACGACTTCGTTTGGACGAGCTTGCCGTTTGCCGCGTCTTGCGGATACAGAATCACGTTTTGGCCCTTCTGACGCTGGAACACGACCATGTCCGTAAACGCTTGGTTCTTGGTGGTACCAGCTGCCGACGGCACGAACTTACCGCGGCCGTTGATCGTCTCTGTGTCAATCTTGCGCAGCTCGGCTGCGACCTTCTCTTTGTCGTCCACCGCAGCACGTTCGATCGCAATCATCAGGAGCGCAGTCGTCGCGTAATTGCAGACGTCGAGGAAGTCAGCCTCAAGATTGTATTTTTTCTTAAAGGCCGCGCTCCACTCGCTGAGCTTCGGAAAGATCTTCGGAAATTCCTTGCTGGCCGGCCGATCCATGCCCGGCAGATAAGTGGTCACACCGAGCCAGCCCTCCTGTGCCTCGCCGACGGCGTTCTGCCACTCGGCAAGCTGGGTGTACGCGGTGCCGACGAGGACCGGAACGTTGAGCCGCCGGGTATGGATCTGCTTGGTCAAAGTGATCGCGTCAGTCGTCTGAACCAAGCCGATCAGAATATCAGGCTTCTCGCGGCTAATCTTAGTGAGCGCCGGGTTGAGGTCGGTCGAGTTGGCGCGAACCAGTTCCTTGGCGACGATCTCGAAGCCCGCAGCCGGATAAAATTTCTCGACGTAAGGAAGGTGCGTGCGACCATAGCTGTCGTCGGAGTAGACGACCGCGATTCTGCCCTTGCCGCCGAGCGCCTGCTTCAACGCTTCGGCCTCCGACACGTGATACTCGTAGGCGAACGGGAACGTGTGGAAGAAGAAGTCTTCCTTACCGACCTCGTCTTCTAACGTCGTCGACGTCGAGCCCGGGACGAACCACAGCGGACGCCCCTGCTTTGCGACCGAGATCGCCGCGGCGACGATTGGGCTGGCGATCGGACCAACGATGTAGTTGAGCTTCTTGTTGATGACGAGGTCGGTCATCGCCGAGACCGTGGCCTGCGTGTCCGACTGCACGTCGCGCCACTGTGGCTCGATCTGGAAATTGCCCGCCTTGTAGTTGAAAGCCTCGAGCGCCATTTCCGAGCCGCGCTTGCCGGCGGCGCCATAGGCGACAAATTTTCCGCTCAACTCGAATGGAAAGCCTATTTGGATCGTTTTCGATTGAGCGAATACGACTTTGCCACTCGCAGCGAGTAGCGCCGCAGCGGATCCGCTCTTGATCAAACTCCTACGTGAAACTGACATTTCATCTCCTCCCGATTTATCCGTTCGCGAATTTTCACAATCCTGCTTTGCGCACGCGTGCTGAGCCCTAAGCGAAAAAACGCATGGCACCAACAGTCGCTTTTTTCGTGCCTTGACTTCCCCGCCTTGGCGGGACAAATTTAGCAATATGGAACGCGATCCGTCTAGTGAAATCCAGACTAAATCCTGCGACAAAAGGCGCGTTCTACAGGGTTTTTGCAACAAGCGAGGAAGACTTTGACCTACGAAGACATCCGCTATGAGAGCCGCGACAACATCGCAACCATCACCATCAATCGTCCAGAAGTTCGCAATTCCGTGCGGCCGAAGACGTACGAAGAGCTGACCCATGCGATGCATTGCGCGGCGAATGACGAGACGATCGGCGTCGTTGTCCTGACCGGCGAGGGAGACAAGGCGTTCTGTTCGGGCGGCGACGTGCGTGACCAGTCGAAGCGCATTCCGCAGGTCGGTCGCACGCATATGCGCCGCCTGTTCGCGCTCTCCTCTGTCATGCGGATGATGGACAAGCCTATCATCGCCAAGGTGCGTGGCTATTGCGTCGGGGGCGGTAACGAGATCAACATTTTCTGTGACCTGTCGATCGCCAGCGAAGACGCAAAATTCGGCCAGACCGGCCCACGCGTTGGCAGCATTCCGATCTGGGGTGCCTGTCAGCTGCTGGCTCGTTACGTTGGCGAGCGCAAGGCGCGCGAGATGGTTTACCTCTGCCGACTTTACACGGCGCAGGAAGCTCGCGAGATGGGCCTGATCAACCAGGTGTGCAAAGCTGAAGAACTCGACGCCGTCGTCGACGGTGTCTGCAAGGAAATTCTGGCGAAAAGCCCGCAGTCGATCCGCATCGCAAAGATCGCACTTAATACCGGCACCGATCAGGAGTTTTACGGGTCGTACTTTCCGACCAGTGAATTGCTGGCCTCGATCTACGGCAACGACGAGAACATGGAAGGCATTCGTGCCTTCCTCGAAAAGCGAAAGCCGGATTTCAGCAAATATCGCCGCCCGATCGGATGAGGTGATTGCGTGAAGCTTAACAAAGAATCCCGCGTCACGGTCGTCGTCGGAGGCGCCCGCGGCATCGGCTATGCCGCCGCTCGCTTACTGGCAGACGAAGGCGCCAAGATCGTGCTCGTCGATCTCGACGAAGCACGCGTGCAGCAATCCGCGCACACTTTGGCGACAGAAACCGGGATCGAGGCGATAGGTCTGCGCGCCGACATCACATCGATGGAAGATGTGCAGGCTATGACAGATAAGGTCGTCGCCAGGTTCGGCCGTATTGACGCGTTGATCAACAGCGCCGCGGTGCTCGATGACAAGCTGTTCCTCGATTCGAGGCCTGCCGACTGGCAGCGCATGATCAATGTCTGCCTCTACGGACCAATGAACTGCCTGCATGTCATTCTTCCTCTGATGACGAAACAGGGTTACGGCCGCGTCGTGTGCATGGCATCGGATTCCGCGCGACTGGGGCAAGCACGGCTGTCGTATTACGCCGCGGCCAAGGCGGCTGTGACTGCGCTCGTCAAGTCGATTGCACAGGAAGTCGGCGCCAATGGCGTTACCCTCAACATCGTGTCGCCGGGCGCGACCAATACCGAATTGCGGCAGGAACGCGAAGAGAGCATGCGCAAGCAAATGGGCGAAGAGAAATATGCCCGGCGCGTGCAGGCCGTTCTCAAGATGTATCCGATGCGCCGGGTCGGCGAACCAGATGATGTTGGCGCGATGGTGGCGTTCCTTGCGAGCGAGCGGGCCGCCTGGATGACCGGCCAGATCGTCAGCGTCAACGGCGGCTTTGCGATGCCTTAAGCGCGGACTGTGCAGCGAGTTTCATGAACGATCAAATATCTCACCAACACGCGAAGACGAGCTCAGCCGCTCGACCGCTCGGCGACATTCGCGTCCTCGAGCTTGGGGATCAGGTGTCTTATGCCGGCCGCCTGCTCACCTTACAGGGCGCCGAGGTGACCTTGGTGGAACCACCGGAAGGCTTCGCGTCGCGCCGCCAGCCGCCGTTTCTCGACAATATTCCCGGGCCTGACCGCAGCCTTTCGTTTCACTATTTCAATGCGGGCAAACGCAGCGTCATTATCGACCGCACCAAACCTGAAGGGCGTGAACGCCTTCGTGCCATGCTGCTGTCGGTCGATGTGGTGCTCGACGACCGCTTGCAGCTCGAATGGCAGGCAGGCGGATTAGGCTACACCGATCTGCGCCGAGAGAACCCTGGTCTGATCTGGTGCGCTGTGACCGGCTACGGGCAGAGCGGCCCCCACAGTCACTACAAATCGGACGACTTCATCGCCATGGCGGCCGGCGGTATGATGCAGCTCGCCGGTTATGACGATGCCGGGCCATTCGCCGGCCCGTGTGATATCGCCGTAAAGAGCGCGGGTGCGTTCGCCGCAGTCGCCGTGATGCTGGCGCTGCACGGACGCGATGCGAGCAGAAAAGGCCAGTTCATCGACATCTCGATGCAAGAAGTCGTCGCGCTCGGCACCGAAACCGCGCCTCAATTTTTCGACATCAAGGGAACGGTGCGTCGCCGCCTGACGCGGCCGCAGCGCCAAGCCGGAATCGGCTATTACCCTTGCGCCGACGGCTACGTGATGCTCTACGCGGCAGAAGCCGGCGTCGGCACCGGATGGACAAGACTTATTGATTGGCTTGTTGAGGCGAGAACACCGAGTGCCGAACAGCTAAAGGGCAAGGACTGGCTGACCAACAGCTACAAGGCCAAGCCCGAAAGCATCGAGTTGTTCGCCGGGATCTTCGACACATTCTCAAAGACGCAGACGAAGCAGTCCTTGTTTCTCGAAGGGCAGCGCCGACGCATCGCGATCACCCCGGTCAATAGTGGCGCGGATGTTTGCAACGACCCGCACGTCAAGGCGGTTGGCGCGATACTCGCGGTCAGTGCCTGCGGCGCCCGTCCCATCAAGGGTCCAAATGTCCCAGTGATGATGTCGGCGACGCCATTTGAAGTGCGGAGTAATGCCCCTGCTTTGGGCGAAAGCATGGACAAACCGGCATACGCCGAACGGCTGCCCGCATGAATAACCCAGCCAAACTACCTCTCGAGGGCGTACGAGTTATCGATCTGACCTGGGTCGGCGCCGGCCCTTTCACTACCAAGATCCTGGCCGATTTCGGCGCCGAAGTGATCAAGATCGAGTCCGAGACGCGGCCCGACCAGTTGCGCCGCGCCGAGCCACTCAAAGGCGGCGGGCTTGAGCAAAGCGGCTACTTTGCCAACCGCAACTCGAACAAGAAGAGCGTCACGCTGAACATCAAGATGACGGAAGCGCGTGACATGATCCTGCGCTTAGTCGAAAAGGCTGACGTTATTGCCAACTCATTTTCCAGCGGTGTGATGGAGCGTCTCGGCCTCGGTTATCGCGAGATTTCCGCGCACAACCCCAACATTGTCTATTTGTCGATGCCGCTGACCGAGCCAGAGGGACCTTACGCGTCCTATCTGGGTTACGGCATGAACATCTCGGCGCTGGTCGGAATGACCTACATCGCCGCCGAGCCGGCACGCCACCCACTCGGGACTGGCACGAACTATCCCGATCACTTACCAAATCCCTTGCATGCAGCCTTCGCTGTGCTATCGGCGCTTCGTTTCGTCAAACAGGGGGGCACAGGGCAAGAAATTGTCGTGCCTCAGATTACGTCCACCATGTCGATGTTTCCGGAATCGGTACTCACTTACGCGAACAATGGTGAGGTACTTGAGCCGGTCGGCGCCCAGTCGTGGAACGCCGCCCCGCGCGCAGCGTATCGCTGCGCCGGAAAAGACCGCTGGTGCGCGATCTCCGTCCACGATAACGCAGAATTCCAAGCGCTGTGTGACACGATGGACCGGCAGGATGTCGCTACCGATCCACGCTATACGACAGCGGCGCAGCGGCGCAAGAACGCCGCGAACCTCGATGCGGACATAACCCATTGGACCGAATCACGTTCAGCTGAAGACGTCGAGCGCGTGCTGCAAGCAGCAGGCGTGCGCGCCGCTGTTGTAGCCACCGCAGAAGATCTCGTTGCCCGCGACGAGCATTTGAAAGCGCGCCAATTCTGGCAATACCTCGATCATCCGGTGATGGGCCGCACAATCTATCACGGCATCCCCGCGAAATTTTCCGATACGCCGACACAATACCGCACTCCGGCGCCGCTGCTCGGCCAGCACACCGACGAGCTCACCGGGCTCGCCGGCATTGATGCGCAACATATGGCCAGGCTGAAAGCCGCAGGAGCCCTGCGGTGAACGAAAGCGCAATGAACATCCTCGAGCTTCCACCCGACGTCCGCATGATCCGTGACGTCGTGAACCGCTTCGTCAACGCTGAGCTCAAGCCTCTCGAAGAGCTCGTCCTACGCCGCGAATCCGAACGCGGCATGAAGGACACGCCGATCCTGCCGCCGAAGATCGAGAGCGAACTCCAGAAGAAGGCCAAGGACATCGGCCTCTGGGGCATCGACGTACCAGCCGAATACGGCGGGCAAGACCTGGGCGCGGTCACAAAATGCGCAGTGATCGAACAGCTTAAGCACACGATCGTACCGTTCGTGCTCCCGCCGGACAGCCCGAATCTCTACCTTCTGCAGCCGCTCTGCCGTGGCGATCAGATCGAGCGTTATCTTCTGCCCTATGCGCGCGGCGAGAAGAAGTCGTGCCTAGCGCTCACTGAGCCGGGCGCCGGCTCCGACGCGGCCGCGATCAAGACCCGGGCCGAGCGCCGCAATGGCAAATGGGTGCTCAACGGCACCAAGACCTTCATCAGTCACGCCAAACACGCTGATTTCATCATCGTAATCGCGGTGAGTGACTCATCGAAGCCCGCGCACAGTGGCATGTCGGCCTTTCTTGTCGATGCCGGAACGCCAGGCCTCTCGTTTCCGAGTTCGTACCCAATGATCGGCGAGTATCACCCCTACGAGGTCCGGTTCGACAATGTCGAACTCGATGACAGCCATCAGCTCGGTGAGGAAGGTAAAGCCTTCGCGCCACTGCAGACGCGGCTCGGCATACGCCGCGTCGAGATTGGCGCGCGTTGCATCGGGCTGGCAACACGATGCATCGAGATGATGATCGAGCAAGCCAATTTACGCTCGACTTTCGGCGCACCACTGGCGAGCCGGCAGGTGGTCCAGTGGTGGATTGCCGACAGCTGGCAAGAGAGGGAAATGGTGCGCCTTATTACCTATCAGCTCGCGGCCAAGATCGACCGGGGTGACCGCGAGATCCGCACCGAGGCTGCAATGGTTAAGGTACAGGCTACCGAGATGATCACGCGCGTTGTCGATCGCGCAATCCAACTCTTTGGTGGCATGGGAGTCAGCAAGGAACTGCCGCTGGAATACATTTATCGTTTGGTGCGCGTTTATCGCATTGTAGAAGGACCGAGTGAAATTCACCGCTGGGTTATCGCGCGCGATCTTCTGAAAAACGGGCTGCGGGAGTAATCTCATGAGCCTGCTTGTCGAAAGCTCAAACGGGATTCTGACTCTCACTATTAATCGACCGGAAGCGCGCAACGCGTTGCTTCCAGAAACAACGGAAGAGATCCAGGCGAGGCTTTCTGCTTTCGACGAGAATGACAACGAGCATGTCGCCATTGTCACTGGCGCTGGCGACAAAGCATTTTGTGCAGGCGCCGATTTGCGCCAGGCGCGCACTCTTCCTCCAGCAGCATCCGCCACGCTCGCACGCAAGGATTCAAGCCTCGTGCGCGGTCCTAATATCACCAAGCCGATCATTGCCGCGGTCAATGGTTACGCGCTCGGCGGCGGTTGTGAATTGGCACTGGTTTGTGACATCCGCATTGCATCGCGCAACGCGAGCTTCGCGTTACCAGAAGTTCAAATCGGTAGTCTGCCTGGTAGCGGCGGCACTCAACGGCTGATGCGTCTCATACCGCCCAGCTATGCCTACCACATGGCACTGACGGGCGAGCGCATCAATGCTGAGGAAGCCTATCGTATCGGACTTGTTACGCGCCTTGTGGAGCCGAGCGAATTGATGGCCGAAGCGACGAAGATCGCGCGCCGCATCGCTGACAACGCACCGCTTTCCGTCAAGGCGATCAAGCGCCTGATGGCGGACGGCCCCACCATGCCGCTCTCCGAAGGCCTGCGTATGGAACGCAGCTACTTCAACCTTCTGCGTGACACGGAAGACCGCGCTGAAGGCCGCAAGGCCTTCGCGGAGAAACGCAAGCCACACTTCAAGGGAAAGTAACGTGTCGCTATCTGACAAGATGTCAATCGTCGGTGTCGGCGCCACCGCGCAAGGAAAACTGGCGGGCCGCACCTCTCTCGATCTCGGGCTCGAAGCGTTCCGCCTTGCCCTCGATGACGCCGGCCTAAAAAAGAACGACGTCGACGGCATCCTAACGATGCCTGGGACGACGTCCCCAGAGGGCAGCCTGCACTACATCCGATTCGGCGAGGCCGCCGGAATCGATCCACGCTACACCGCTTCTTTGACCATGGGTGGCGGCACCGCCGGTGCCTTGCTTCATATGGCGGCGATGGCGATCGAAGCCGGGATGGCGACCACTGTCGCCTGCGTTTTTGGCGATGCCGCAAAGTCCGGCGGCTCGCGCTTCGCACGTGCTTCCGGCAGCGATATCGGCTGGGGTCTGTGGGGTATGATGGGCGCCGCGGCGAACAGCGCACTCGCAGCCGAACGTCACATGCATGAATTCGGCACAACAAGCCGGCAGCTCGCCGAAGTCGCAGTCGCCTGCCGCAAGCACGCCTCGATGAACCCGGATGCCGTGATGCGTGAACCGATCACGATTGAGGACCATCAAGCCTCTCGCTTTATCGTGCGGCCGCTTCGTTTGCTCGATTGCTGCCTGATTTCCGACGGCGGCGTCTGCTTCATCGTGACATCGACCGATCGCGCAAAGGACCGGCGCAAAAAGCCCGTCCTCGTGTCCGGTATGGGTCAGGGCTACACAACACGGCATCTAGAAAATCCCGACTGGTGGTATGTGTCGCACCAGAAGGCAGCCCTCGCCGATGCTTTCAAGATGGCCGGCGCAACGCCGCGCGATATCGATGTCGCGCAGCTCTACGACAACTTCACGATCTCGGTGCTGCTCTGGCTCGAACATGCGGGCTTCTGCAAGAAGGGCGAAAGCGGCAGCTTCGTCGAAGGGGGGCGGATCCAGCTCGGCGGCGAATTGCCCGTCAACACCGCGGGCGGAAATTTGTCCGAAAGCTACATGGAAGGTTGGCTGCACATTGTCGAAGGTGTGCGGCAGATGCGCGGTGAATGCGGCGAACGGCAGGTTAAGGATGCCGAGCAGTGTCTCGTCACCGGCCGCGGAATGGCGCTCAACTGCGCCAACGCAACGATACTCAAACGACAATGAGCGATGTAATGAACGACATTCCTGCAAAACCGCTACCGGAGATTTCCAATCTCACGAAACCCTTCTGGGACGCGACCCGCTCCGGCGAGCTGCACATGCAGAAATGCTCGCAGTGCGGCCACATCCGCTATCCGGTCGGGCCAGTCTGCACGGCTTGTCTCGAGCCGGAACACACTTGGGAGAAGATGTCGGGCAAAGGTAAGGTGCTCGCACATCTCGTCTTCCATCAGGTCTACCACAAAGCCTGGGCCAAAGAGGCGCCCTACAGCGTCATTATGGTGCAGTTGCCGGAAGGCCCACGCATGTTCTCGGACATCGAGGACCCTGCGCACCGCTACAAGGACGCCGATCTTGTCGGTCGCGAAGTCGAGGTGCGTTTCAGGCCGATGTCGCCCGACATCGTGCTGCCCTGGTTCAAGCCGGTTGAGTAAGCTCTATTCGACGTCGACGGCCGGCACGTACACCGTGCCGGCCATGATACGACGTGCAGTGCGCTCAAAGCCGAGCGCTTCAAACTCCACGCCTTCCGCACAATTCGCTGGACGAGCCTTAACGGTGATCTTCATCGAACCGGAAGGATGACCGATGCGCAGCATCTCGCTGTCGAGCGCACTTTGAGACAGCACACTATTGGCGATCGATCCAGGAATACGGGTTGCGGCGGCGATGCACATTGAGCCGGTACCGGCCATAGCTTCGTGGCAATGGTTCATGAACATCAGCCGTGCCCGAAGATCGTGGTCGGCGGCCGCGACCTTCACATTACCGATAGCCGTATAGTCTTCGGGCTTCGCGACCATGATGACAAAGGGAACGAGCGGGTTCTCATCATCGACTTTGCGCCAATCGGAGACCGTCTTCATCATAACCGCGGCCTTACCGCGAATTTCCCGCAACACGTCGAGCAGCTTCGCATCGGTGTCTATGCGTTGCGGCAGTTCGCTTCCAGTCAGGCCGACGTCCGAAGCCCGAATGAACGCAGCCGGATTGGCGACGTCGCAGATAGTGACCGTGATCGTACGACCGTCTTCAAGCTCAATTTTGTCCGTCCGGTTTCCGGTGGGCAAGATCGAGCTCGTCTGCGCGCCTGTGGTCTCGCGGTAGTCGAGAAGGATGCGCGCGCCGGTGCCATTGACACCCGAGATCGCCGTCACGCCACCGACTTTTGCGCGCTTGCCGTTCATCAGCACGTGCGCGGTGAAGACCTTCTTCGTATTCGTATTGTGGATGCGGACTTTGGTGACGTCGACCGCGGGCTCGACTAATCCGGCCTCAATTGCAAACGGACCTACAGCTGCGGAGATGTTCCCGCAATTGCCGGCATAGTCGACGACGTCCCGAACGACTTCGACCTGCGCAAAAGTGTAGTCGACGTCAGCGTTCGGGACTGTCGGCTCACCGATAATGGCGATCTTAGACGTGAGCAGATTGCTGCCGCCGATGCCATCGATCTGCATAGAATGCGGCGTACCCATCACGCGCTTGAGCAGTCTATCGAGCGCGGGTCCCGGCGACGGCAGATCGTCGCGAAAAAAGAAGATGCCCTTGCTGGTGCCGCCTCGCATCACGGAGCAACGGATACCGATCTGCTCCTCATCCTGCTCCTCAGACATTTGCCTTTTCCTTCTTCTTGTCCAGCGACGCACCGCCGATCAGAGCTGCCGCCACTGCGTTGCCGCCCCCGAGCTTACCGATTGCGACCTTGACGCTCGGCGGCGTCTTGCTGAGCCGCATCGGTGATCCGAGCAGTGGCCAATCGGCACCGTCGCGATCGGAACGCCACAATATCAGCTGCCGGTCATCGAGTTGAGGCGCCGTCGCGACTTCCGCGACGTTGAGAACGCGCCGCGCCGGCAGTCCCGCCGCGTTCAGGCGCCCGACGACTTCATCAGCGGACGAGCGCACAGTATCATTACCTACCGCCCCGGTTACTTCATCACGCGGCGCATCAGCAACAACGTAGGCGTCCGCGCATCGGAGAATACTATAATTGGTTTTCGCACGCGCGCCCTTGCTCCAACTGAATTGCGTTGACCAAGCGCAGGCTTCCTGCATCGCAAGGTCTATGAACGCACCGCGGCCCGTGGCGTCTCGGTTTTTGAGCGCCAGTAGGATGCCGAGCAACGCGAACTGACCGCCGATGATATCGGCCACGGAGATGCCGGCTTTAACTGGAACATCATTGCTGCGCGTCAGATCCATCACGCCAGACATCGCCTGAACGACGGTGTCGAAGGCGGGCCGGTTTGGGTAAGCCGAGCGGTATCCGAATCCGGAGATCGCGCAATAGATCAGACGTGGATTGATTTTCTCCAGGTCGACAGGTCCGAAACCACGACGCGTGAGCGAGCCCGGCTTGGTGTTCTCGACGAATACGTCTGCTCTGCGCAGCAGCGCTCTAAAGTCCTCGCAACCAGCATTGGTGTCGAGGTCGATCATCACGCTCTCTTTATCGCTGTTGCTGAGCGTAAAGAAATAGCCTTGCCCGTTCTTGTGCGGTGGCCAATAGCGCGACGATTCGCCTTGCGGCGGCTCGATCTTGAGCACTTCCGCACCCAACGTCGCGAGATGCCGCGCCGCGAGCGGTGCGGTTGTATACTGACCGATTTCGAGCACACGGATTCCCGCAAGCGGCGCCGCCGGAATCTGCGCCGTTTCGTTACCTCGCGGTGCACGGTGATTGCGAAGCTTGTCCTCCACCGCCGCCATGTCTTCGCCGGGCATCGGAATACGTTTTGGCGTTTGCCCGAGCGGCGGTGTCGCGTGGAACGGCGAGGCCGGAATGCTCACCGGCTTCCCGTCCAGATCAGTCAGACTCCGTACAAATTCGCGGTGCGCGAGATTGGGCTCGCTTGCGAGTGCATCAACCGGCACGATCGGGCCGCAGGCAAGACCCACGCTTCCCAGCGCATCAACGCACTCTGCGAACGTGCGCGCACCAACCCACTCCTGAACCGCGACATCGACTTCATCACATTTCGCGAGGCGATCCGCGAGCATGTTGAGCGCCGGGTCGGCCGCGAGATCGGGTCGTTGCATAACTTCGCAAAGTCGCAGCCACTGATCGTTGGTCGCCGAGCAGACAAGGATCCAACGATCCTTAGCCTGATAGCAGTTCCAAGGCGCGCACATCGCATGCCGGTTGCCAGCGCGTTTCGGTGTCTTGCCTGAGAAATAGGACGGCAGGAACGTCGCTTGCGCGTTGACTGCGCAATCGTAGAGCGAAACTTCGACACACTGCCCGCCGCCACCAATGTCGCGAAAGCGGAGCGCAGCGGTGATCGCCGACGCAGCATAAAGGCCCGCGGACACCTCGCTGACCGGAAGGCCGACAGGCGTTGGCGCCTCTTCGGGCATGCCGGTGACGTCAATGACACCGGCCGTCGCCTGGATAAGGAGATCAGAATCTGTTTCGCCTACCAAAGGTCCGGTCGATCCGAATGCGGAAATGTGACAAACGATTTGATCAACGCGTGGCGAGATCATCTCCTTCTGCCACTCTGGGTCGAGATCGGACACAATCAGGACGTCGGCCTTAGCGACAAGCTCGCGCAGCAACGTGCGATCTGCAACAGTCGATGCCGAGCCGAAGCTGAGCTTGCCCGCGACTGCCAGCGCACGTTGATCCCACTTGTCAACGATTCCCGTCCCGTTGCCCGGCTCGACGACGAAGACGTCAGCGCCGGCCTGAGCCAATAGGCTGCCCGCCAAGCCCGCCGCGATGCGATGCCCTAATTCCACGACAAGAATATCGCGAAGAGCCGCCGGCTCTGTCATGCTTTCGTTCCGCTGTGTGGAACCAAACTCACTGGATGAGCATAGCAGTGTGCGATAACATAACGCAATCTTCGGGAAGCGCGATCCGCGCTGGGCTAGGCTGCATACTCATAAAGGATTCCCAAATCGGCTGGAACGTGATTCAAGCTCTGGACGGGAGCTTGCCCATGGCGCGATACGAACTGACCGAGTTTGAGTGGAAAGTAATCCAGCCGCTTCTGCCGAACAAACCGCGTGGCGTGCCGCGCGTCGATGATCGCAGGGTGCTGAACGGGATATTCTGGGTTTTACGATCTGGTTCCCCTTGGGCTGATGTGCCGGAGCGCTATGGCCCGCCGACGACGGTGTACAATCGCTTCAACAGATGGCGCAAAGCCGGCGTTTGGGATCGCCTGATGGATGCGATTATCGCGGCCCATGACGGCAAGGTGCAGATGATCGACTCCAGCATCGTACGTGTTCACCAACAAGCGGCCGCCCAAAAAAACAAGCTGGAGACGCTTGTATCGGTCGAAGTCGTGGAGGGCTGACGACCAAGCTGCACCTGCGGGTTGTTGGCAACGGATTGCCCGTGCAGATCGAGCTGTCGCCGGGCCAGATGAACGATCAGCCCATGGCTGAACTCCTGCTCAATGACCTTCCGGCGGGCGCCGACGTGATCGCTGACAAGGGCTATGACGCGGATTGGATCAGGGATTTGATCGAGGATCAGAATTGCACGCCACATATTCCGCCCAGATCGAACCGGTATGACGGCATCACCTACAGCAAAGCCAAATACAAAAAACGCAATCTGATCGAACGGTGCTTCAATAAACTCAAGCAGTTCCGCCACATCGCTACCAGATACGACCGTAGTGCACTCAACTACCTCGCCATGTTCAAAATCGCTTGCGTTCGACTTTGGCTCAGGTTTTATGAGTCCGCAGCCTAGCAGACATCTTGTCAGCTGCCGGCATACGTATGCCGCGATCAGGTAAAAGGCAGCGCGCCTAGCGCGCCACAAGTTCGTCACATTGGAACTTGCGCCTTATGGTTGGCGACAGCGCAAATAATTTGACTATTGAAGAACTCCGTTTTCCCAAAAATGGAGTTCAACTGGCCTGCACCCGGTTTCGTTGACACCCGCCTAAGCTAATCTTGCTTGCCGTTCGAACTCCATCGGACTCATGTATCCGATTGTAGAGTGCCGGCGGTTGGGATTGTAGAAGCGCTCAATGTAGTCGAACACATCAGCTCTGGCCTGGTCTCGTGTTCGGTACACTTTGCGCGCTGTACGTTGCATCTTGAGCGACGAGAAGAAGCTCTCCATCGCTGCATTGTCCCAGACATTGCCCGAGCGGCTCATCGAACAGACGACGCCGCGATCCTTGATCAGCCTCACGGCCTCAAGCTTGAACTCTCGCGTAAACTTCCGCCTCTCCATGACGCACCTCCGGTTCCATCAAAACACCAACTCGGTGTCTTCGAAACCGGGTGCAGGCCGCATTCCGGAAGTACAGCTTTGCGAAGCGCATCTTACCATGATGCGCATGGCGGTCTCCCAAATCATCTATGCCGCGTGCGTGCATTGCTTGACAGGCAGCAAAACCGCCGGAGGATGGTCGGTAAGCAGGTTACCGTGCTGCAACATTCTTCGCATTCATGATCCATGAGAATTTGAGCACAGCTATCTGGTTGAAAGTCGCACACCCTGATACATTTGGAAAATGAAATCGCGAGCCGCTTATGGACAATTCGAGGTCAGACGTTGTGAATAAAATAGCTCTAGGTTGGGAGGCGAGTTTCAACGACTGCAAGCAGACTTCCGTTTGCATCGTGCGAATCGTTGTCGCGTTGTTGATCTCTGCATGGCTCTATGTTCCGATCAGTGGCTGGACCCAAGTTGCCGGCCAAAGCACTTTCGAGAAAGCTGCGCCGCAGCTCGCGCTTCACCTTCAACGGCTGTTTGAAAACAAACAAATTCAGATTCAGACCAAAGACGATAAGTGGGCAAGCGTGCTTTTGAACGGGAAGATCGTAGCCAACGTCGAGGCGGATGATAAGGATTTTTTTGTCACCTTCGATGTTCCACGCTCCGTTGTAGCTTCTACCGAAAAAACTGAACTTGTAAAAATCGAGCGCTATCTAAACGATTTGCTGGGGGCCACAAATATCCGGATAGATGGAAGCGATAAGGATGATCTGGACGTTTATGCCGGCAAAGAAGACATTGGTTCGCTGACGATTGATACGGCGCGCATCAATCTTACCATGGTGGTGTTTGCGAAAGAGCTGCCGAAAACCGCGGCCATGGTCGCAGCAGCAATTGAACCCGTGGACCCAGTGCGGTCTACATATTTCAGCCGCGCGGCAGGCATTTCCATTTACGACAGCGCAGGCGAGGACTCCAATGTCGTCGGAAGGCTCATCGAAGATCAGCGCGTGAAGGTGATAGGAAAGACAAAAAACAGCTCTTTGGAGGAAGAACGGTGGTTTCAAATCGAATCCCCGGACGCCAAGCCGCGTTTCGTGCTCGGTAAAAATCTGTTGTCTGAAAAATCGAAAACGCGAGAGCGAGAATACAAATCGCTCGCTCAAGTCTATCCTGTCTTGATTGATCAGCTTGCAAGCTCCAAAGGAGCACTTGCTAAGTTCGCAGGTTTTTATTCACTCGGCCCAGATTGCAGCCTGCGTCCCTTACAGGTGCCGGCACTTCCCGCCAGCTCCCAGCGCCTTCAGGACCTGGACTGGGCGACAACAAGTGCTGTGATGTGGACCGATGGCGATCAGTTTTTTCGCGCACCCGTCGAAACGGGAAAGATTTTCCGTTACAAGCCGACGTTTTTGCGGGCCATGAAGTGGGATCATACTGGAGTGGTTCAGATTTATCGACTGGAGCGAATAGATCCTCCAGGAGCCGATGCAGATTTCGCAATCACTGGCTTTGCTGAAAATGGGAAGCTACTTGTAAATGTCGAACTGGACGGCTCAAAAATTCGACACCGATGGATAACCCGTTGTAACAATCTGCCAAATGTTCGTGCTGCGGTGAAGGATTACTACAAGACAGCGATTGGAAGATTACCGACCGAGAACTAAATTTAGCGGCGACTCTCGATCCCGGTGTCGGCAACGATTTGCGTATGTCGAAGGAGGCTGTTTCCGTCAAGACGCGAATTTATATTCGAGCGTGGCCCACTTCGTCGGCACGGGCGCAGGGTGGCCCGTTGCCTGACGCAGTGCTCACGCAACAACAATTTGATACGAACCCGGATAAATTCTTGCATCGCGGTCATTGGCTACCATACGCCGCGCTGGAGTGCGCGGATGCAAGGTATGTATGGCAAGGACGCAAAACGAATATCAGCGCATCAATCCGCTATTTCTGCAAACTGTTTACCGATATGGTGGCAAGGCCATTTTTTCTGGCGGCCGACAACTGGCGCTATTAATGCCGGTCCCGGTTATGAAGCCGCGGAGATCTACACTTTGCAAGCTTCAAGTTCGAAACAACGAATCAACACTGAGACAAATCGCCTTGCTGGCAGCAAGCATTGCTCTGACGTGAAGCCAGGACTCACCTGAAAACTGACATAGCCTGCGCGTCAGCGATATTAAAACGAGACGTCTGGTCCCCAGACCCACAGAAAGCCGAATGCTTTGCCATTTCTCTTAGTGAGCAAACTTTGGCAAATTCTTCGGTCAGTTTTTATTTGCGTGGAGATTGCAAGGGACGGCGCATTGCAAACCCCTATTGTTTAAAATCGAAACACGAACTTCTCAAAATAAAAAAGGGTCCCCACCTTCCTTTTTACGGCGATCAGAACCTTCGCGCTTCAAAATATTCGGACAAAATAGCTGAGAACAATTTTCTCGCAGCCACTTTCAGACCGGAAACGAAAAGCTATCGAAGATGAGTAATCCGCATTATTTCACTTCGACTTTGGCGCCAGCTTTTTCAAGCTCGTTCTTGATCTGCGTAGCTTCGCTTTTACTAGCGCGCTCTTTTATTTTTTTCGGTACGCCATCAACTACATCTTTGGCCTCAAACAGGCTAAGACCGGTAACTGCGCGCAATCGTTTTAGGACCTCCACCTTGTCGGCGCCGACATCGGTCAAAGTAACGGTAAATTCCGTTTGATCTTGGGCGATAGCTACTGAAAATGCCATCCACGCTCCGGCCATTATAACTATCGCTATCGCGGCCTTTGATCTGTTGGATTTTCGCGTCATAGTTTTTCTGTCCTGTATGGATCACAGTATTTTCGAGCGATAATAAGCGATGGTCGGCGCTACTTTTCGCTCACACTCGCATCATTTTCATCAGTTTAGCTGCCATGCATGCATTGCGTCATCATTTAAATACGCACAAGTTTCCGTACCTTGCCCGGCGCCGCCCGTAAAGCACAGACAATACCTCGCGGACGCTGCTAGCTGGCTGAAACACACTCTCGCAAGCGCCATCTAGCTGGAGAAACTCTTGCCAAGGGTCTTGGCGTTCCTCCTCCTCCGCCTCGCGAAGCTTCTCCATCCAAAAATCGAGTGGTTTCTGCAATGCAACATACAAAGATCCGCCCATATGTGCGAAACAATCAACTGCGAATTTCGGCGCCTCTCCTTGGTAACCGTTGGCGGAGCAGATTGTAATCGATTTTTAAACGCAAAAACATCTGTTAAGCTTCTTAACTGCCGGGGGCGGTTAGTTGGTTAGCCCCTTCTCGCGGCCAAGGCATAGAGCGCTAGCTTCACGGCTAGGGCTTCTCATTTCGCGCGCAGAACAAATGCGCATCAGAAATTAATTTAAGCGTTCGCATCGCTAGATTCACGACGCGACCAGTCGTTCCGGTCCGTTTTGTCAATGACACGGCCGATGCGCCGGAAGCGCAAGAGCAAAACTACTAGGATTATTTCTGCATTTATAAGAGCAGCCCACGCCATGAGGCGGCGGAACGGACTCATTAGGAAATCAGCACTTGTTACTAAGTTTGAATTGATACGCTTTGTAAGCGCGCGGTTGTCACGTCATCCATTGAACCGATCCGCAATTAATTTGCGTCCTGTCGAGACAACCTACGAGCGGGCCGTAGCGAAGACGCAGTGATCGCCGGAAATGACGGAAAATCAACGATGGCACAACCTGCGAGCAAACCGTTCGAGCAACCAACTTCGAAAGAGAGTCTATTTTATTGGCGAATCGTTGGTCCAATCGTTGGTCAAATAATATCAACGCCGACAATTACCCTTGCAAGCCATTGAAAATATTGGTGGCGGACGCAGTCGTAGTCGAACCAATCTCAACTCTTGAATTCCCTGGTAACAGGGAAATAAACAGGGAATTTTGCAAAACCGTGGCTTTTGGTGCGCCAGAAACTCCAAATAGTGGTGTCGCGCGGGGTGTTACACAATAATTCCCTACTCAACGAAACAGAGAATTATTCCGGCGGATCAGGGAATGCATATGCAGGAGCAGCGAATTCCAATCGGCGAAACTGAAATTAGGACTGAATGAGGTTTTCGGTATACACAGGCCTCGCAATCTATGCGACTATCGCATCAGTGGACGGCTCGATCCCAATGAGAAAAAGCCGAGAGCCGGGTTCGGGAGCGACGTTCGCCGTCCCATCGGCCACGGAAAGCAATATCGCGTCGTTGTCAGAAAGCTGAATTTCCCCCGCGAGGATGCGCACGACGGCGCGCCCTGCCGCGAAGATCGCTACGATTTCACCGCACCGTGCGACGACTTCAATCGGCCGGTTGTTTGCGAGCACTGTCAAGCGATGTCGAAATCGGTTGCGCCTCGTCATCACATTGAGGTCCGTGACTACACCTTTGATGATCTCGGACTCGATGTGCATCTCCCCTGGAAAGAACAATGGCGAATCGCTGGGAGCCAGCACCACGGGCTCCGCATTGTCGAAGCGCAACAAAATACCTTCTCCGTCGATCGCCACGATCGTGCGATCGATGCCGGGAAATGGCGAGAAGGGACCGGAGCGATCAATCCGCGCGCGGCTGATGCGCCAATCGAATGTTTCGAGGGTTGAATTGTCCGGAGCGATGCTGATTTCGATTGTTTCGCCGCCGCCGTTTTTCCACGGCATTCGCTTTTGCTCGTTATCTCGAATGATACGCATCGTTGCTCCGGACTCAGCTTAAGATCGAACGGGCGATGATGTTACGCTGAATTTCCGAGGAGCCTTCATAGATCCGCATGATGCGTGCGTCGCGCACGAACCGCTCAAGCGGAAAGTCGCGCGTGTAGCCGTACCCTCCATGGGCCTGCAGAGCCTTGTCCGTGACGCGCCCCACCATCTCGGACCCATAGAGCTTCGCCATCGAAGCATTAAGACTGAAGCGTTCCCCGCGCGCACGCTTCATCGTCGCCAAGAAACCAAGACCGCGCGCGGCCGCGATGTCGGTCGCCATGTCGGCAAGCATCCATTGCAAGCCCTGGAATTCCGCGATCGGCGCGCCACCCACGTTGCGCGCTTTCATCCATTCCTTGGTGCGCATCAGCGCGGCTTCGGCAATCCCGATGCAGCACGCGGCGATTTCAAGCCGTCCGGCGTCCAGCACCTTCAGCGCCGTGCGGAATCCGGAGCCCTCCGGTCCGAGCCGGTGCGATTGCGGCACGCCCGTGTCAATGACCACTTCGAACACGTGACCGCCGCGCAAACCCATTGTGCGCTCGGCGGGCCCGATCTCGACGCCTCCGGATTTTGGTTCGATGACAAAAGCGGAAATGCCGCGTGCGCCGGCTTCCCGGTCGGTCTTGGCGAAAATGACAATGAAGTCCGCGGCGGCGGCGTTGGAGATGAATTGCTTGCGGCCCTTGATGCGATAGCGATCGCCTTCAGCGGCCGCAAACGTTGTCATATCGGCGGGATTGGAGCCGGCATTCGGTTCGGTGAGGCCGAACGCCCCCAACATTTTCCCGGTCGCGGCCGGCGGAAGCCAGCGTGCGCGCTGGGCGTCATCGCCGCCATGCAGAATGGAATCCGTCGCGAGCCAGTGTGCTGTCACCATCGACGCCGTGGATGCGCAGGCTCCCGCGACCTTCGCAGTTCCTTCAAACAGCGTGAAAGGATTGACGCCGGAACCGCCCCACGCGTCCGGCAGATTGAGGCCCATCAAGCCGATATCGGCGAGCGCGCCGAGATGACAGGTTGTGAACTCTGCGGCGGCGTCGATTGCGGCGGCGCGCGGCTCCAGGACATTGCGGCAAAACTCATCGATCGCCTCAACGACCGATCGATCGGTTTCGTGCATCATCGCCGTTTCGCTTTCCATATCGATTTCGGATCGGACAAAGCTTGCGCGGTATGCGCACCGAGCGACGACGCCGCTTCCAACCCGCCGCGTGGCGCGCCGATAAAGCGGACGGGCTGTTCCGGCACGGCCATCTCGCCAAGCTGGTCATGGCGAACATTTTGCAGCACCGGCCGGGCGCGCGCCTGGTCGGAATCGAGCGCGCCTGCCATATCGCTGACTTCGGCGGCCGGAACCCCCGCGACAATCAGGGCGGACACCGCCTCGGCCGCCGGACGCTTCATCGACCAGTCTTCGATGGCCGCGCGTAAGGTAGCTTCATTCTTGAGTCGGTCGGAATCCGTGGCAAAGCGCGGATCATTGAGAAGGTCCGGCCGTTCGATCAGCGTCGCGAGTGTCTCGAAAAGTTTTGGATTGAGGACGGCGAGCACGAACAGCTTGTCGGCGGCACGGAAGGCGCCAAACGGCGCGGACAGAGGATGACGGTTGCCGACACGCTGCGGAACCTGACCGGTCGCGAGATAGCGCGTTACGACGAGCGGCTGCAAGGCGATCATCGACTCGAACATCGATACGTCGACGCGTCGACCTTCTCCGCCGCGCTCGCGTTCATAGAGAGCGGCCAGGATCGCCCATGAACCGAACAGGCCGGTCGTGATGTCGGCAATCGACTCGCCGATCAGCGTCGGCGCGCCTTCCGGTTCGCCGGTCACCGTCATGATCCCGCTCAAGGCCTGCAGAACGATGTCATAAGCCGGACGCCGGGCGTTGGGGCCATCCTGTCCGAAAC
>CAMDXM010000021.1 GCA_945878025.1 Pseudorhodoplanes sinuspersici
GAAGCGAACTTCGGAATCGGGACACTAGACGCGAGCGTAAAATCATAAACACTCCCGCGAATGGCTTGCTAACCTCGAACGGCGCCGGCGGCGGGCGGCGTTGGCACGATCGCAATGACAACAAGAAATAGGCACTTATGGATGGCGGCTCATGCTTGAAGGCATCAAGGTCTTAAGTTTCACGCATTTCCTGCAAGGTCCCTCTGCGGTGCAGATGCTGGCCGATGCGGGTGCTGAGGTTATCAAGATCGAACCGCCCGGTGGCGCCTTCGAGCGAGGCTGGGCCGGTCTCGACGCCTTCTCCCAGGGCGTCAGCATCTTCTTTCTGCTCGCCAATCGCAATCAGCGCAGCATATCGCTCGACCTGCGCAATGAGAAGGCGAAGGAGATCGTGCTTCGCATGATCCGGGAAGCCGACGTGCTGATCGAAAACTATCGCCCTGGCGTGTTGAAGCGGCTCGGCTTCGGCCATGAAGATGTGAAGGTCATCAACCCGCGTTTGGTGTATTGCTCGTGCACTGGTTACGGTTCTTCCGGACCGTATGTCGAGCGGCCGGGTCAGGATCTGTTGCTGCAAGCCATGAGCGGCATGACCATGCTGTCCGGAGGAGCCGATGCGCCGCCGACACCGGTCGGCGCAGCAATCGTCGATCAGCACGCCGCGGCACTAGCCGCTTTTGGCGTGGTGGCGGCACTGCAATCGCGTCAACGTACCGGCAAGGGCGCATTGGTAGAAAGCAATCTGCTCAACGCCGCACTCGATCTGCAGATCGAGCCGTTTATCTATTTCATGAACAAGGGTCCGCTGTGGCAGCGCACCGAACCGCCGATCGGCAGCCGTTTCCATCCGGCGCCGTACGGGGTGTACCGCACGGCAGACGGCTGGATTGCCATCTCGCTGACCCCGATCGCTCAAATGGCGGAAGCTCTTGATTGCCCGCGTCTGGCGGCGTTCAAAGACCCGAAAGATCCCATGCGCAAGCGCGACGACATCCACCGCATCATATGTGAGAGCGTGCGCACCCGCACGACGGCCGATTGGATTGCAGCGTTTGACAAGCACAAAATCTGGCACGCGCCGGTCAACGATTACGAGCAGGTCGAGGCCGATCCGCAGGTTCTGCACAACCAGATGATCATGACGATGGATCACCCTGAAGCCGGCAGTATACGCGTGCTGGCGCATCCGGTGCGCTACGATGGCGAGGCGCCGGCGCTGCGCCGTTTGCCGCCGCGCCAGGGACAGCATACCCGGGAGATTCTGACGGAACTTGGCTATAGCGCCAATGACGTCGATGCGCTGTTCGACAATGGGGTTGCCGTCACGAAGGAAACGACGCCATGAACACCGCGACGAGCCTGCCAGACCAAACAATCCGTTCGATTCAAATCACCGGCGCGCAGCGCCAACTCTTCAACTCTACATTGGACAAAGTCGCACAAAAAACCTCACAAGACGAACCGACACTGGGTGTGGAGTTTCCGCATGTCACGGCGCCCGATGGAGCGTGGGTCAAGATGCCGGCATCGCTATCGGCCGGCTATACAGGCGACGCTTGGAGTCACGGAAACTGGCTTTGCGGTTTTTGGGTCGGCGTGTTGCTTGTGTCCTATCTGCATACCAACAACCAAAAATATTTGACCTGGGCGCGCGAACGGATGCGCCTCGTGGCGCAACGCGCCGAAGATCCCAACACGCATGACATCGGCTTTATTTTCGACAGCAGTGCGATTCCTGGTTACACGATTACCGGCGACCGGTGGTATGCCGATTTTGCACTGGCGGCGGCGGACAAGCTGCGGGCGCGCATCATCACGACGCGCGGCGGCGCCTATCTGGCTTCATGGGGCCCGTTGGATGATCCTCGCGGCCGCTGCAGCTCGGCGATCGATACCATGGCCAACCTGTCTCTCCTGTACTGGGCTGCCAATTACAGTAACGATCAAAGCTATCGGCTAGCGGCCACGGCGCATGCGGACATGACAGCCAACGCCTTCATCCGCGCCGACGATTCAACGTATCATGCGGTCGAATACGATTTGGTCAGCGGCGAACGCAAGCGCGGCTATACGTTCCAGGGCGCTGGCGATGAATCCGCATGGAGCCGCGGGCAATGCTGGGCGATTTATGGCTACATCAACTCTGCCCGTGAAACCGGACAACGCAAATATCTGGATCTGGCGGAGCGGCTGGCACATTATTACGTCAAGCGCCTCGAGGGACGCCAGGTGCCGCCGTGGGACTTCGACGCGACCGGCGCCGACGCCGGCATCAAGGACACCGCGGCCGCCGCGGTGGCATCCTCCGCGCTCATAGAACTCGGACGGCTGCACCCGGATCCTGCCGCGGCGGCGGCCTGGACTGAGCGCGGACTGGCGACGCTGGAAGCGCTGTGCCGCGATGAATTCGCGAACGAAGCATCGCATCGCGGTCTGTTGAAGAATTCCTGCTATTCGAAGCCGCACAACGACGGCGTGCGCAGCGCCACGATGTTCGGCGACTTCTTTTTCGTCGAAGCCCTATGCCGGGTCATGATGCCCGGTAAATTCCGGCCGCAGGCAAAGACGCGTTTTGATGCGGCGTAAAAACGCCCCAGGGCGAAAACACCCGTGGCAGATTACCGGGTGAACCTGCATTCGCGGTTGAAGGGTGGCGATGGGCAAATACCGCGGCATAAAAAAAGCCCCGCCGAAGCGGGGCCATTTCCTTACCGGATGTGAAGTGAACTCACATCACCTTGAGTTTTCCGGCAGATTCCTTGCCGCGGTCGGCGATAACCTCGTACTCGACCTTCGCGCCCTCATTCAGGGTGCTCAAACCGGCCTGCTCAACAGCCGAGATGTGCAGGAACACATCCTTGCCGCCGCCGTCCGGCTGGATGAAGCCATAACCCTTGGTCGGGTTGAACCATTTAACAGTGCCTCTAGCCACGATCATTCTCTCCAATATAGATCCGAAGAAGCCGCACCCTAGAGCTTATCTGAGCGCAGGGATACAGCGCATCGTGAAAGAAATAGCCCTTCGGTGAGGCCGCGACCGCGGCGTGGAACGCTCGTATTGCCGCCGCACGGAGCGCCGGCCCGGGGCTTTGGGCGCCTAAATTACTTCACAATCCGGTCGAGAAAATTGCGGCCCTGCCGGCCCTCAGCGAAGCCGGGGCCCGTGTCGCGATGCTGGCTCATGCTTTCCTCTTGATCACACCTTCGAGCTTTGTCGCAGCCGCCACGGTGTTGGAGATTGTCCCGAATTTGCGAACGTTGAGGTGCAGGAGATCGAGACGCCGATCGTCTTCATCCGTATCGACGATGAGCTCATAATCGACCGAGATCATTTTTGGCGGGCTGTCCTGCCGGACGCCGTGGAGTTTCACCTCGACGCCACGCAAATCGAACTTGAGCATCGGGATAAACCGCTCGATTCCCTTGATCATGCAGGCGGCGATGGCCGCAAGGAACAGTTCGGCGGGATTAAACGCATCCGGCCGGCCGGCGACGTCCGTGTCGAGGATGATTTCAGCGTTCTTGGCGGCCGCGAGACTTCCGTGCGCATCGATACGTCTCGCACTGACGTGATATTCGAGCATGGGCGTCATCTTAGCCCGCCAGCCACCGAGAGAGGTCTTCCGACTTCGGCAGACCGCCTGCATGCACGACCTTGCCGTCGATGACAATTCCCGGCGTCGAGGCAATGCCGTAGCCGGCGATGGCCGCATAGTCGGTCACCTTTTCGATGGTGACTGGAATACCGAGCTTGCCGGCCTCCTTCTGAACCATCTCCGCCGTTGCGACGCAGCGAGCGCAGCCAGGGCCGAGAACTTTGACATCCCTCATCGATGTTCTCCGTGGTTTATTGGAACAACGCGTTGAAAAGAAAACCAACCGCGAGAATGCCGGTCCCGACCACGCCCGCGAATACGGCAATCAATCGGATCGTGAGGACCTTGCGCAGGATGATCATTTCGGGAAGCGAAAGCGCGATTACCGACATCATGAATGCGAGCACGGTTCCGAGCGCCGCGCCCTTGGTGATGAGCGCCTCAACCACCGGGATGATGCCAGCAGCGTTGGAATACATCGGAATCCCAACCAAGACCGCCGCGGGCACCGACCACCAGGCGCCCCGTCCCATGATCGACGCCAGCAGATCGGCGGGAACATAGCCGTGGATGAACGCACCCACCGCGATGCCGGCGACGATCCAGGGCCAGACCTTGCCGACAATGTCCTTGACCGCCTCGATGCCCGCCTTGATCCGATCGACGATCGTGATCGTAGCTGTGGGCAATTCGACGGCGCTCGCCCGAACGTTGCGTACCCACTCTTCGAGCCAGCCTTCCAGATGAAGCCGGCCGATGATCCAGCCCGCGACGATGGCCACAGCGAGCCCAAAGCAGAGATAGGTGAGCGCCACCTTCCAACCGAGCAGCGCAAACAAGAGCCCGAGTGCGACTTCATTGATCATCGGCGCCGCGATCAGGAATGAAAACGTAACGCCAAGCGGCACGCCCGCCGACACGAATCCGACAAAGAGCGGCACGGCGGAGCAGGAACAGAAGGGCGTGAAAATTCCCAGCGCCGCCGCGGCGACGTTGCCAATTCCCTCGCGCCGGCCGGCGAGCAGCGCGCGCGTTCTTTCGGGCGAAAAGAAACTTCTGACAATGCCCATCCCGAAGACGACCAAGGTCAGCAGCATCAGAACCTTCGGGGTGTCATATGCAAAGAAGGTGATGGCTTCGCCAAGTTCGCTTTTCGGATCAACAGGCATCAACGCGACAACCCATTCCGAGAAGGGAGCGAGCTGATTGTAGATGACCGCCCACGCTAGCAGGGCGATTGCGGTCGCACCGACCCACATCGAGATGGAGGCGCCTGTGCCGAGTGCGGGTTCTGTTGTTAGGTTGAAGCTCATGCGGCACGCCTTTGTCGGATTGCAGAGCAAAGCGCGCAAGCGAGGCAAGTAATCGTTGAGACGAAACGCATCGCGCCTCGCAAGACGTGAGAAGGATCAGCCTAGCTATACGAGACGAGATTCGCTTGATGCATATCAATTCATTCAATCTCGCCCCTTACTAAAAATTTCAGTTACGGGTTGTTTTGAAAATTGGTACGGGTCGAAGTAACGTACATTTCTGCGCATGACGCCCGGTTGACACAGGGAGCAAGCACCCCGATGAAAACGCTGGTTTTCGTGGCAGCCTTGGCAGGCCTCACGTCCCATTCTGCTCCGGCCGTGGCGCAATCGAAGCCGCCGCTGCGCACCGATCAGGTTCGCGTGGTGTATTTGCAGCCAAAAGAAGCTAGGCATGAGGCCATCCACAGCGCACTGCAAGAGCGCCGCATCTTCGAAATATTGCGCTCACTGTTGAGACCCTTTCGCCTACCTCGCCAGCTGACGCTGGAAGTGAAGAGTTGCGACGGTCAAGTCGACGCCTATTACGCGAATGATACCGTGACCCTCTGTTACGAATACATAGAGCTGATCGAGCAGCATGCGCCCAGGGTGGGCACGCCCGCGGGATTGGCGCGAGCCGATGCAACAGTCGGCGCAATCATTGACACCCTTTTGCACGAAGTCGGGCACGCCATCTTCGACATGCTTGAAATCCCGGTCCTTGGACGCGAAGAGGATGCCGCTGATCTTTTCTCGGCCTATATTCTCTTGCAGTTCGCGCCCGACGACGCGCGCCGCTTAATTCAAGGTGTTGGGTTTATGATGGCCAGTGAGGCGAAAGCTGCATTGGAGGAGCCGCCGGGGCTCAAGATATTTTCTAACGAGCATGGATTGCCCGCCCAGCGCTATTACAATTTGTTGTGCATGGCCTACGGTTCGAATCCGAAAATCTTCGGCAATATGGTTTTACGGGGCAGATTGCCAAAGGAGCGCGCCGATGGCTGCGCCGGGGAATATGCAATGCTGCGACGCGCGTTCAGCAAGCTTATCCTGCCCTATGTTGACGAGGCTATGCAGCGCGACGCACTCACTCAGGTGCGTTTCAATTGGGGGCCCTTGGTCCCACCGACTGACGGTCTCGATGCACCGCCACTCGCCAAATAGAACCTTGGGAAGCGGCAGTGTGCATTTCAATTGAGAACTGGCCGCACGAATGCTCGACATGCTGATCCAGATTAACCAGTTCAAAGCAGCGCACCATCGTTCTGTGAATGCACGTCATTGTACCTGACTTCCGGATTGGACGCCATGTGTGAACTTCTGGGATTGACGAGTAGCGCCCCTGTGACAGCGAATCTTTCGCTGTCAACACTCGCAGCGCACGGCGCTGCCACGGGAGCATATGCCGACGGTTGGGGCGTCGGCTATTATGAGGGACTAGACGTCCGCCTATTCAAGGAAGCGACCGCCTTGGCGGGCAGCGATTGGGTTCAGTTCATCGCCAATCACGACCTGAGAAGCATTCTGGTAATCGCGCATACCCGCCGGGCAACACGCGGAACACGATCCTATCCCAACGCCCAGCCATTCATTCGAGAACTCGGGGGGCGCACGCATTTGTTCGCGCACAACGGTGATCTTCCGGGAATATTCGAATCAAGCACATTTCAATCCGGCCGATTCAACCCGATCGGTGAAACCGACTCCGAACGCGCCTTTTGCGCACTTCTCGATCGACTGGCGTTGATTTGGAAGGACCCGAAGGCAACCCCAACGATGCGCGAGAGGTTCCTGATCGTGTCTTCGTTTGCCCGCGAACTCCGCGCTTTGGGACCAGCTAATTTTCTGTATTCAGATGGTGATGTTCTTTTCGCTCACGGACATCGGAGAAAACATGCGGATACAGGCAGGGTGGAGGCGCCCGGTCTGTTGATGCTCCTGCGACAATGCCAATTGGGATCACAAGAGGCAGCGATGATCGGCCTTGCTATCAGGGGCGACCATCAGAATATTGCGCTATTCGCGAGCGTTCCACTGACAAATGAGCGGTGGGAGCCCCTTGCAGAAGGAGAGTTGGTCGCCGTCACTGGTGGGCAGATCGCTGCGCGGCAATTGGCCAATGAAAACCCGGCGTTCTACGAGCACAGCGTCAGCTCCAACGACCTTGCCATACCGATCTAGAGGTCGCCTCCGCCATCGGTCAGATGGCAGCGTCTATTTTACCACCCGATCGAGAAAATTCCGGCCCTGCCGGTCCTCGACTTCGACGATCCACAAATCCGGGTCGAAACGCATCTGCTTTGCCAGATAGCTTTCGGCGTCTGCATTCGGCGCCGGCTGTTGCTTGAGGCAGGCCATGAAGGCCCGCTCCACCGGATGCGCGTCGTCGAACGCGGATTGCGGCGCGGGACCGAAGAGATCGGACGTGCCGTCAAGCCGGTCGATCTTGACGAACACGGCGCCGGCCTCATCCGCGCCGCGCCGGCGCACGACCGCGGGCGCGCCTTCGGTGGCGCAGCGGCGCAGATAAGCGGAGACCCAGATTCCGGATTTGAGGCGCATGGCATTCCGAACGATTCAGTGAAAGCTATGCCCCCACCGCTCCGGCGATGCAACGTCTGCATTATTGTCTTGGATTATTCGAGCGGCCGGCCGGCGAGCACGCCGAGTTCGCGCATCAGAACCGGCGTGATCTGCCGGGTGACGGGGAGCTTTTTCGCGCGCTCGAATTGTTCGATGGCGTCCTGCGTTTCGCGATCAAGCGTTCCCGTCGGCTTGATCTGGCCATAGCCATAGTCTGACAGGACGCGCTGGACGGCGCTCACGCGCTGCGCGGGCGGAGCGATGATTTGTGCGATGGGGTCGGGCGCGCGCGGAACATTTGGCTCGAGCTTCGGGTCGGTCATCGGGATCGTGCGAACCGGACGCGGCACCAGCGCGTCTGATTTGGCGACGGGTAATGGCTCGGATTTCACGGGTTCGGCCTTCACCGGCTCGAGCCTGGCCGGCTCAGGTTTGACCGGCTCGGGTTTTGCCGGTTCGGCTTTCGCCGGATGCGGGCGCGGAAGCATCACGTCCTTGCTTCCGGCCGCGGGTGCGGGCGAAGCCGGCGCAATCGCGCGCGCCGGTTGCTTGTTGACCAGGATCGGCGCCGGATGCGGCCCGCGCTGCAGAAAAAGCGCGTTGGTGACGATCGCCCCCGCCGCGAGAAGCGCGCACAATACCGCGACACTGTCCTTGCGGTCGAAAGCCGGCACGGTGCGCTCTTCGCGAGACGCACCGGCGATTGCGAATGCCGGCTCGATCCGCGTCCTTGCCTTACGCACGTTTCTTCACCACAGCCTTTTCCGCCAACTCCGCTCCAAAGACCGGACGGGTGACTTTCGACTCGCCGGATTCGGGAACCGGCATGTGTTTTTCGCAATCGAGTGGCAGCCGCACGGTGATGCGCGTGCCTTTGCCAAGTTCGCTCTTCACTTCGACGTCGCCGCCATGCAGGCCGACAAGGCCCTTCACGATGGACAACCCGAGACCCGTTCCGTCATGACGCCGGTCATGGCCGGAACGCGCCTGGAAGAACGGATCGCCGATCCGCGGCAGGTCGGCCTCGCTGATGCCGATGCCGTTATCCTCGACCACGATCGCAAGACGCGAGCCTTCCGTGCGGGCGGAAACCGACACCTGCCCGCCGGAATCGGTGAATTTGATCGCGTTGGACAGCAAGTTCAGCAGCACCTGCTTGACCGCGCGTTTGTCGGCAAGAATATCCGGAAAATCGCCAGGGACCGCCACGACAAGCGTCAAACCCGCATCGCGCGCGCGCAGCGCGAGCAATTCGCAGCAATTCTTGATGACCGCGGCCGGGGCAAACGGTTCCGGCGTGATCTCGAAATCGCCGGTCTCCATTTTCGACATGTCGAGAATGCCGTTCACCACCGCGAGCAGATGATGTCCCGAATCATTGATGAGCTGGGCGTAATCGCGGCGGCGCTCCGCATCGAGCCGCATCGCCACTTCCTTGGTCAGCATCTCGGAGAAGCCGATAATGGCGTTGAGCGGCGTGCGCAACTCGTGGCTCATGGTCGCGAGGAAGCGCGTCTTGGCGGCATTGGCGCGCTCGGATTCCGCGCGGGCGACCTCGACGGCGTTTTCCTGCTCTTTGCGTTCGGTCACGTCGCGCATCACCGCGACCACTTCGCGGTCGAGGCCCTGCGGCGCCTGGCCGGCGGCCTGATCGAGCGGCCGGCAGCGCATTTCAACCCAGATGAATTGCGAGGCGGATGAAGGCGCGGCGGCGGCCTCGCGGCGGACGCGGAATTCGACCGACTGCACTTCGCCATGAGACGCGGCTTGCGCCAGCGCGGACAGATAGGCCGGACGATCCGCGACGTGAACGCGATCGAACAATCCGTGGCCGAGCAATTCGTTGACCTTCGCGCCGAATAGCGGTTCGGCCGCCGGCGACACGAACAGCACCGCGCCATGGCGCCCGTGCCGTGTGATGACGTCGGTCATGTTGCGCGCGAGCAGCCGGTAGCGGTCCTCTTCCGCGTAGAACAGCCAGAAACTCGTGCGCGCGAGAGATTCCGCGCCGAGCGCAAGGCCGGTGGCGTAAAGCGACGCCGAAATGATGCCGAGCGCGGCCAGCGCGCCGGTCTCGTTCGCAGCCGTGTCGGGTTCCGGCAGCCAGCTCACCTCACCCATGATCAGCAGGACGCCGGCCGCGGCGAGCGCGAAAGTCGAGGCGGTCGCGACCACGCGCCGCGACGCGGACAAGGCGGCCTCGAGCGGAACCACGACCAGCCAGATGGCGGCAAAGGACGACAATCCTCCCGTCTTGAACGCGACCGCGGCCACGAGGCCGGTCAGCGACAGCGACGAGAGCACATGCGCGCCTTCGTAGCGGCCGGTGCGCGACAGGAAATAGGCGATCAGGATCGGAACGATCAGCCAGGCGAAGACCAGCACTTCGAGCGCGCTCGGCACGCCGCGCATGATCAGATAAATCGGAAACGCCGCGAGGGCGACCAGACTGCCCAGCAGGCGCGGCGCGATGAATGCGCGATGACGCGCCTCCATCAGGGCGTCCTGCTGCGCCGACGGATGAACCAGACTGTCGATATAGTCGCGAATTGGCCGCAAAAATCCCACGTCACTCTACTTGCGTCAGCCAATAGCCGGCGCACTCCCCTTATTCGTTCGCGGATCGTGTCAGAGCCCACTTAAACGAACGCTAAGGAACAGCCTTTTCCAGCGTCAAAAGCGGCATTCGCCACCACCCATGCGCGCATTCCGGACGCTAGATCTGGACATGGTGAACGAGGCGTTTCCAAAAATGCGGCGCCCGTTGCCGGCGCATGTTTGCGGCGCGAACCGGCGGGCTCGGTCAAGACGCCGTTTCAAACGAGAATCCAACAATCGGCGCTGTTTCATCGAATGCAGATGATTCAAATTTTCTGCAAATACGCCGATCATTCGCATCGAATAAGCGCAAAAGTGGCATCTCCGGACAAACCGCGCTTTCAAGGCTGGACGGTAAGGTGCCAACGTGACGCGGCAGAACAACAAGGCCGCGAACGGGACGGTCGGTCATGTTCTTTCTGTTGCGGACGGCATTCTGGCTCAGCATCGTTTTGGCGCTGCTCCCCACCGGGGGCTCGCAGCCGAAATCGAAGGAGGCTTCGATCAATCCGATCGAGGCCGTGAGCGCGGCCGGCGCGGCCGTGTCCGATCTCAGCGGATTCTGCGCACGCCAGCCGGACGCCTGCGTGGTCGGCGCGCAGGCCGCGTCGGCCTTCGGCCAGCGCGCGCAGGCCGGCGCCAAGATGGTTTACGAATTCCTGAGCGAGAAGATGGCGCCGTCGGAGACCGGATCGGTCGCGCCAGCGAAGGCAGCCCATACCGCCGGAACCAAGACGATGCAGCATACGCTGACGCCGGCTGATCTTCAGCCCGCATGGCGCGGACCGGCCCCGCGCAAGGACAAAGACGCCAAGCGTCCGGCCTAAAAGCTTAAGTCCGGAAACGGCCTCTTCCCCGCAGCTTTCCTTAGCGCCGCCGCGTCACTATATGTACACGTATAATCAACATGTACGCGGTGACGGCCAAGGATCCATGGCGATCGACGAGATCCTCGACAATTTCGCGCTGCTCGACGAGTGGGACGACCGCTATCGTTACATTATTGAGCTCGGCCGCTCGCTTGCGCCGCTTCCGGAACGGGCCAGAACCGACGCCAACAAAGTTCAAGGATGCGCCAGTCAGGTCTGGCTTGAAACCACAATTCGTCCGAATGGCGCAGATGGTCCGGCGCTGACTTTCGTCGGCGACAGCGACGCCCATATCGTGCGGGGCCTGATCGCGATCCTGTTCGCGTTCTATTCGGGTAAGACCGCGAAGGACATCCTCTCGCTCGATCCATTTGCGGTGTTCGACAAGCTCGGCCTGCGCGAACATTTGACGCCGCAGCGCTCGAACGGATTGCGCTCGATGGTCAACCGCATCCGCGCCGATGCAAGCGCGGCTCAGGCGGCGGTCTCCTGAATATTCAAATCGTTGATTAGAGCATTTTCCGGCGAAAGCCTGCCCCGGACTTGATCCGGGGCGGAAACCAGTCGCCGCAGAAAATGCGACAAACAAAAGGAATCTGGACTGTATTCCGATTCAGTTGAATCGGAATACAGTCTGGCCGGCGCGGCCCGGAAACTTATCGCGCGTCGCCTCATTTTCATCGGCTCGGGGGCCGGCTTTTCGCATTGCAGCGACGCCAGATGTCCACAGTAATCGTACCCTCATCCCCTATCGGGGTATCCGTGGACTCACTCACAATCCCGCCTGCTGCGAATCCACTTGGTTGATACAGAGCTGGGAGAATCGACAATGGATTTCATAAGCTTCCTGATCTTGCTCGTCATCAGCGTCGCCGTGTCCGGGATCCTGCATTTCGGGCTCGAATACTATGTCTCGGCCGGCATGTGGTCGTTCATTTCCAAGGTCGTCGTGGGCTGGTTCGGCGCCTCGCTCGGCACACCGGCCTTCGGCCGCTGGTGGCCCGGCCTCAACTACAACGACGTCTATTACATCCCCGCAAGCCTCGGCGCTTTCGCCATTCTCGTGGTGGCCGTCGATATTGTGAAAATGGGGAAAGGGGCCAAGAGCGCAAAGAGGCGATGAGATAGCTCTGCTCGCGATGGCACGCAGCGCCAAAGGCGGTATCGCTTACTTCCGCCGGCGGCGCTGCTGGCCAAGCCCCATTTGCTTTGCGAGCTTGGACCGGGCCGCGGCGTAATTCGGCGCGACCATCGGATAGTCGAACGGCAGCCCCCATTTCTCGCGATATTGCTCGGGGGTCATGTTGTATTGCGTGCGCAAGTGCCGCTTGAGCGACTTGAATTTCTTTCCGTCCTCAAGACACACAATGTGTTCGGGCGCGATCGATTTCCGCACCGGCACAGCGGGCTTCAGCGGTTCGCCACTGGGATCGCCCGCGCCGGTCGATACGCGCGTCAGAGCCGCGTGAACGCGGCCGATCAAAGCCGGGATTTCATCGGCGGGAACGGCATTCTTGGTCAGATAGGCCGAGACGATGCTCGCCGTCTGGTCGATATATTTGTCGCCCGGATCGCCCGCCATGACCGCCTCAAATAACAAGTGCGATGAAAACTCGTTGCCGGGATCATATATACTTGAGGATGCTTCAAACACAAGAATTGGGAAGCAAACGCCAAGAAAGAGAAGAGAAAGGGAAGAGAAAACGAAGAGAAAACGAGCGGTATCACGCCCGGCTCACGGCCCATTGAGAGCGGCGGGCAGGATTGTGAATTGAGAAACCCCGTCGCCGGACCTATCTCCACGCCGTCCACCGCAACCGACAGGAAAATCCATGGACCAGACCAACAAAAACAATCCGAAAGTCCAGAAGACCGACACCGAATGGCGGGCGCAGCTCACGCCGGAGCAATTTCACGTCACCCGCCAGCACGGCACCGAGCGCCCCTTCACCAGCCCGTTGCTGAAGGAAAAACGCGGCGGCACGTTCAATTGCGTGGCCTGCGGCGCGCCGCTCTTTACGTCCGACGCCAAGTTCGAATCCGGCACCGGCTGGCCAAGCTTCTACGCGCCGGTTTCAAAAGATGCCGTGAAGGAAATTCACGATGATTCTCATGGCATGCGGCGCACGGAAATCCGCTGCGCGAGCTGCGAGGCGCATCTCGGGCATGTCTTTCCGGACGGCCCGAAGCCGACCGGGCAGCGCTATTGCATGAATGGCGTCGCGCTCGGTTTCGATCCGAAAGCCGGCGAGAAGAAATAGCGTTTTTTTTGAAACAAAATCGGCGAACGCGCCGCAAGTACGTCCGCTTTTGCGCTCTACGCGCCCTTTTCGAGGTGATTGCGCAATTCCTCGATCGAGCCAAAGCGCACCACGCCCTGCGCCAGTTCGGCCTCGATCGAGCCATCGGTGTAAAGCGTATAGGCCATGCCGTCGACCACACCGGACTTGAGAACCGCGACGGGGGCGTCGTCGGCCGCGGGTCTTGCGTGCGGAACGTCCCGATGGCTGGCGTCGCCGTTCAGCCGCGGCGCGGCGGCCGGTGGAATCGGTTCGGCCGCGAAATCCGGCTGCGGATCGATCCGCTCCGCCCGGCGGTCGGATGGCCAGACCGTATCGAATGCGGCCTCCGGAGCAGGCCGCTGCGGAATGCCAAGGGACGGCTCCTGACGCACGGACTCGACCGGTGGAGCGGGTGGCCGCGAACCCGGCGCACGCCAGTTCGGCTGTCCGGCCTTGGGCTCGGCGGCCGGCGGCACGCCGATTCCGGGAATACGAGGCTGCGTCCGCGGAGACAGCGGCACATCCTCCATCGGCTCGAAGCCGGATGAAGGACCAAGTCCGCGCGCAACGCCCGGCAGCCGCAGATGCGGCGGTTCGAAGTCGGATTCTTCCGCGCTATCCATCGGCGCGTTGCGCAGCGGACGATCGGAATAAGCCGATCCGCGCGCCGGCGCATCGGCGCCGGCGGGAAGCCCCGGCCGCGGCGCACCCGCGCGGCCGCCGCTGGGCGGCGGCTCAAGCGCGTCGGACGAGCGGCCCGGTCCGCCGGGACGGCTCATCAGGATGTCGGCGATTTTTTTCAACTGACGGTGCGTGATCGCAAGCGCGATCACAACCAATCCGCTCGCAAGTCCGGTCGCGCCTGCAATGATCAGCGTGTTGCCCAGGCTGAACTCGTTGATCGGAATTCCGAACCCGATCGACATGACTCCCGCGACGACCGCGGCGAGCCCGAGCACGAACAATACGAACGACATACTCACCTCACGCGCGCCGCAATTGTGAACGAATTGTGGCGTCCTTCCAAAGCTTTAGCAAGATCAATGATGGAACGAATGGCCGGGTAATATAATATTGATTAATGTGGTGCAATTGGCATAACGCATTGGACAGCATCGAAGTTTCGCTCGTCATGGAACGTATTGCGCGCGACGGCGGCCCCTGACCGGCGTATTTGTAAAGGCTGGCTTCTGCGCTTTATGAAAACAGAGAAATCCTACGGCGGGCCCTCCATTGAGGGCAAGCCATCCATTTGAGAGCTTGTCAGTCCCTGGAGAACGCTCATGTCCTTTTCGCTTCCCGATCTTCCCTATGCCTATGACGCGCTCGCGCCTTACATGTCGCGCGAGACCCTCGAATATCATCACGACAAGCATCATCTTGCCTACGTCAACAACGGCAACAACCTGCTGAAAGGCAGCGAATGGGAAGGCAAGTCGCTTGAGGACGTGGTCAAGGGCGCGTTCGGAAAGAATGCCGGCCTCTTCAACAACGCGGGCCAGCATTACAATCACATCCATTTCTGGAAATGGATGAAACCGGGCGGCGGCGGCGACAAGATTCCAGGCACGCTGGAAAAGAAGATCGTTTCCGATCTCGGATCGGTCGCCAAGATGAAGGAAGACTTCGCGCAGGCCGGCGTCACCCAATTCGGCTCGGGCTGGTGCTGGCTCGCGGTCAAGGACGGCAAGATCGCCATCATGAAGACCGCGAACGGCGAAAGCCCGCTGGTGCAAGGCGCGCAGCCGATCCTCGGCTGCGATGTGTGGGAGCATTCCTATTACATCGATTATCGCAATCGCCGGCCGGATTATCTGAAGGCCTTTGTCGATCATCTGGTCAATTGGGATTATGTGGCCGAGATGTTCGAGAAGGCGTCGAAGTAACCCGGCCTCGAAACGGATGACGGCGCGAAGGTGGCAAAGACCGAGCGTCTGATCGATTTTGCAGCGACCGCGGTCTTCGCCGCGGTCGCGCTCGTTGCGGCGCTCACCTTCCGCGATTACGGCCTCGGATGGGACGATTACACCCATTCGCAATACGGGCAATTGCTGCTCGACTATTATCGCTCCGGCCTCGCCGACAAGCGCGCTTTGTCCTTCGTCAATCTCTACATGTATGGCGGCGGCTTCGACATGGCCGCGGCTTTGCTCGACCGCATCACGCCCTTCGACCTGTTCGAGACGCGCCGCCTGTTCGGCGCGGCGATCGGAATCGCCGGCCTCGTAGTGACCTGGCGGCTGACAAGACGGCTCGGCGGAGCTACCGCCGGGCTGATTGCCGTCCTGCTGCTTGCGTCCTGCCCGCAATATTACGGCCATATGTTCATCAACCCGAAGGATGCGCCCTTCGCGGTCGCGATGATGGTCCTGCTGCTCGGGCTTGCCCGCGCGCTTGAGGAATATCCGAAGCCGCGGGCAGCGACCGTGCTCATCTTCGGCCTCGGCCTGGGGCTGTCGATCGGATCGCGGATCCTGGCGGGCATGGCCGCGCTCTACATGATCGCCCCCCTGGCGATGATTTTCATGTCCGATCTGCGCGGCGCGAAAACGCGTCGGGCAAAAACGCGCGCCGCCGGTGTCCGCGCGGCTTCTGCAAATTTCGGCCGGTTCATTCTCATCCTGCTTCCGGGCCTCGTGCTCGCTTACGCGATCATGGCGTTCGTCTGGCCCTGGTCCGTCAGCGAGCCGCTCAATCCGTTGCGCGCGGTCGGATATTTTTCGGAATTCTTCGAGAAGCCCTGGAAGGAAATGTATGAAGGCGTGCCGATCTCGGTGCCCGACATGCCGCGAAGCTATATGCCGGTGTTGTTCACGCTGAAAATGCCGGAAATATTCCTCGTGCTTGCGATCGGCGGCGTCATCGGCAGCGCGATTGCGGCCTTCCGCTCCGATCTCCCGGTGCGCCGCCGCGCCGCCTTCATTCTCGTGATCTTCGCGGCCCTGCTGCCGGTCGCCATCACCGTCGTGACCCGTCCGGCGATGTATAACGGCATCCGGCATTTCCTGTTCGTCATTCCTCCGCTCGCCGTGCTCGGCGGATTGGCCGGCGGCTGGATCGTCCAGAAGGTGCGGGAGATATCGTCCCCCGCGGCCATTGCGGTCTCGCTAGTGATGCTGGCCGGCGTGATCGTGCCGGTCACCGACATGGTGCGCATTCATCCCTATCAATATGCGAACTTCAACAAGATCGCCGGCGGCATCTATGAGGCCGACGACAACTACATGCTCGACTATTGGGGCCTCGCCTTCAAACAGGCCGCGCAGGAGCTGCGCACCAAACTCACCGAACAGCTCGAAGTGCCGACCAAGGGACGGCGCTGGCGCGTCGCGGTGTGCGGGCCGCATGCGGCGGCGGCGGTGGAGCTCGGTCCCGAATTTGTGACCACCTGGGAACCGAAAGGGGCTGACTTTGCGATGATGCTCGGCACATATTACTGCGCGGAATATGACGCGCCGGTTCTGGTCGAGATCGAGCGTGAAGATGTGGTGTTCGCGCGCGTCTATGACATTCGCGGCCGCGATTTCACGAGCGTGTTCAACAATCCGACCTCTACGCCGTAGCGTTGAAGCGCGAGATCGAGGGTACAGAACCATGTCAGGAAAAATTTTTGTCTTCGACGCCTATGGCACTCTTCTTGACGTCCACGCGGCGATCGCGCGCTATCGCGAAGCGGCCGGGCCCGACGCCGACCGCTTTTCGGATCTGTGGCGAGCCAAGCAGCTCGAATATACCTGGACGCTGACGCTTGCCGGGCATTATCAGGACTTCTGGATACTGACCGAACGCGCGCTCGATTTCGCGTTCGCGCGCTTTCCCTCCGTCGATGGCGGATTGAAGCCGAAACTGCTCGACGCTTATTTCGAGCTCGGCGCTTTCCCGGACGCGCTGCCGATCCTGACGAAACTCAAGCATGCCGGCAGCGGAACTGCTATTCTCTCGAACGGATCGCCGAAAATGCTGTCGGCCGCCGTCAAGGCCGGCAAGCTCGATAATTCGCTCGACGCCGTGCTCTCGGTCGACACCATCCGCATCTACAAGCCGCGCAGCGAGGTCTATGAGCTCGTCATCGACCATTTTGAATGCGCGCCGCCCGATGTCGTGTTCATCTCGTCCAACCGCTGGGACGTGATGGGCGCCGCCGCCTTCGGCTTCAAGCCGGTCTGGGTCAACCGCGCGAAAAATCCGGACGAGTATCCGGATCATCCGCCGGTGGTGACGATCCCGGATCTCACGTCGCTTCCTGTCTCAGTCGCGTGACATCGCCGACCCCGTCATCCTGAGGTGCGAGCGAGCCGTTGCGAGCGAGCCTCGAAGGATAGGGCCGACCTCGTCCTTCGAGACGCGATCCTTCGGATCGCTCCTCAGGATGAGGTCGGATTGGAAATCACCCCGCCAGCGCCGCGATGATCCGCGCCCAGGAGCGCGTGCCCTTGTGGAACGACTTCAGGTCGTATTTCTCGTTCGGGGAATGCACGCGGTCGTCGTCGAGCGCGAAACCCACCATGAGCGTGTCCATGCCGAGCACGGACTTAAAATCGCCGACGATCGGGATCGAGCCGCCGGCGCCGACGGTGACTGCTTTCTTTCCCCATTCCTCGGCGAGCGCCGTTCGCGCCTTCACAAGCGCCGGCAGGTCGAATGGAAGTTGCAGCGCGCCGCTGCAGGCATGGTTTTCGAATTCCACCTTGCAATCGGCCGGGATGCGCGCGCGCACGAATGCGCGGAATGAATCGCGCACCTTTTCCGGATTCTGGCTGCCGACAAGGCGGAACGAGACTTTCGCGGATGCCTGGCCCGCGATCACGGTCTTTGCGCCCTCGCCGGTATAGCCGCCGATGATGCCGTTGACGTCGCAGGTCGGGCGCGTGGAAATCTGCTCGATCAGCATCCGGTCCTTCTCGCCGGCCGGAATTTTCAATCCGACCTGGCCGAGGAATTCCTCCGGCGTCAGGTTAAGCGCCTTGAGATCGGCCTTGATGTCGGCGGGCAATTCCGGAACGCCGTCATAAAAGCCGGGCAACGTGACGCGTCCGTTGTCGTCATGCAAAGCGGTGAGAATGCGGTTGAGCAGCCGGATCGGATTTTGCGCCGCGCCGCCGAAGAGACCCGAATGCAGATCGCGATCGGCGCAAGTGACTTTCACCTCTTCGTAGACGAGGCCGCGCAACGACGTCGTTACCGACGGCGTGTCGGCATTCCACATGCCGGTGTCGCAGACGAGCGCCAGATCGAGCTTGAATTCGTCGGCATGGTCGCGCACGAACGGGAACAGGCTCTTCGAACCGCATTCCTCCTCGCCCTCGATCATCACCGTGACAGGCAGCGGCAGCTTGCCGGTCACGGCCTTGAAGGCGCGCAACGCCTCCACGAAGGTCATCAGCTGGCCTTTGTCGTCGCAGGCGCCGCGCGCGACAATGATCTTGCGTCCACCCGGCAATTCCTCGATGCGCGGCTCGAAGGGCGGGGTCTTCCACAAATCCAGCGGGTCGACCGGCTGCACGTCGTAATGGCCATAAAACAGAACGCGCGGACCGGATCCGTTTTCGGACTTCCCGACCACCACCGGATGGCCCGACGTCTTTCGCACTTCGGCTTTGAAACCCAAGCCCGCGAGATCGTCGGCGACGAATTTCGCCGCGGCCTGGCATTGCCCGGCAAAGGCCGGATCGGTCGACACCGATTGCAGGCGCAGGAAAGCGAACAGCCGCTCGAGGCTGTTGTTGAGGTCGGCGTCGATTTTTTCGAGAACCTTCGGAAGCGCGGCGGATGCGTTCATTGTGCCTCAATTTCGATTGCGATCAGCGGCGCAAGATCCCGCCCAATGTTCCACGGATGATCGCGCGGCCGATCGAGCCTCCGATCTTGCCGCCGCCGATCGATTTGGACAGTTCCGACACCACCTGCCCGGCAACGCGCGTCGTGACCGTGCGCGCCACTTCGCGCGCGACGACCTGACCCGTGGAGAGCCGCTCGCCGCGCTTGCGGTTGGTGCCGAAGATCGAGCCGAGCCATCCGCCGGATTCCTCGCTTTCGGCTTGACCGGCCTTGCCGGCGGGGGCGGCTTCCTTGCTCACCCGCTTCTGCAGCATTTCGAAAGCCGATTCCGCATCGACCGTTTCGTCGTATTTGCCCTTGATCGGACTTTTCGCGATCAGCGCCTTGCGCTCTTGCGGCGTGATCGGACCCATGCGGCCGGCCGGCGGCCGGATCATCGCGCGCTCCACCATCGAGGGCGTGCCGTTGCCTTCCAGGAACGAAACCAGCGCCTCGCCCTTGCCGAGCTCCATGATGATTTTGGCGGTATCGAGCTTGGGGTTGGGGCGGAATGTCTCCGCCGCCGCACGGACGGCTTTTTGATCGCGCGGCGTGAAAGCGCGCAATGCATGCTGAACGCGGTTGCCGAGCTGCGCCAATACCTTGTCGGGCACGTCGAGCGGATTCTGCGTGACGAAATAGACGCCGACGCCCTTGGAGCGGACGAGGCGCACGACCTGCTCGATCTTGTCGAGCAGCGCCTTCGGCGCATCGTTGAACAGCAAGTGCGCTTCGTCGAAGAAAAAGACGAGCTTCGGCTTCTCCGGATCGCCGACTTCCGGCAATTCCTCGAACAATTCCGACAACAGCCAAAGCAGAAACGTCGAATAGAGCCGCGGATTTTCCATCAGCTTGTCGGCGGCGAGGATATTCACGATGCCGCGGCCGTCGCGGTCCTTTCTCATGAAATCCTTCAGGTCGAGCGCGGGCTCGCCGAAGAATTTCGTGCCGCCCTGATTTTCCAGCACCAGGAGCTGGCGCTGGATGGTGCCGACGGATTGCTTGGTGACGTTGCCGTATTTGGTGGTGAGCTGGTCGGCGCTCTCGGCGACGAAATTGAGGATGGCCTGCAGGTCCTTCATGTCGACCAGAGGCAATGCGCCCTTGCCGAGCCCCTCGTCGGCGACACGGAAAGCGATGTTGAGCACGCCTTCCTGCACTTCGTTCAGATTCATCAGCCGCGACAGCAGGAGCGGTCCCATTTCCGAAACCGTGGCGCGGATGGGATGGCCCTGCTCGCCGAACATGTCCCAGAAAATGACCGGGAACTCGTCGGGCTCATATTTGAAGCCCATATTCCTGGCGCGCTCGACCAAGGCGTCCTTCGCCTCTCCTATTTCCGAAATGCCGGAGAGATCGCCCTTGATGTCGGCGGCGAACACAGGCACGCCCGCGCGCGAGAAGCCTTCGGCCAGAATCTGCAAACTCACGGTCTTGCCGGTGCCGGTCGCGCCGGTGACAAGGCCATGACGGTTGGCGAGTGCGAGCGTGAGATATTCGGGCTTCCCGCTTTGACCGACGAAAATCTTTCCGTCCGGATCGGCATTGTCCGCAAGCGGAGCATTCGCCCTGGAAGACGCCACCGCTTTCGGCGCGGGCGCGGATTTTTCCGATTTTGCCGGTTTCGTCGTCTTGCTGGACTTCGCCATCGCCAAACCTCAACGAGATTGTTCCAAAACGCCGGTGCTGAAATTGCGCACCATCTTCGCCGCTCCAGCGGCGGGGTCAACACCGCCGCGGTTCTTGCAAGCCCTTCCTGCAGGCTTCTTGCAATCTGCCGGACGATGTCAAGGGTTCTGTGAGGCATGTGGCCGTCCGGACACAATTCAAAAAACCTTCACGCCGCTTGTTTTCCTTTGTCGCGCTCTTCATTATGACCTGAACTCGCCGAAAGTGCGGGAAGGCAGGGGCAATGAACGAACTGGTCGGGCGTCTCGTCGCCGAACTCGGCATCGATCGCGATGTTGCCGAGAAAGCGGTCGGGGTCATTCTCGCATTTTTGATCAAGGAGGGGCCCGCCGACAAGGTGAAGGCTCTGCTCGATCATATGCCCGGCGCGCAAGCCGCGGCGGAAGCGAGCGGCGGGGGCGGCGGCTTCGGCATGGGTGGCGTCATGGGCGCCGGAGCTACGTTGATGGGCCTCGGGCTCAGCATGCCGCAGGTTCAAAGCGTGACGAAGACCGTGATGGCTTATGCTCGCGAGACCGCGGGCGAGGACGCGGTCGGGGAAATCGTCGGCGCGATCCCCGGCCTCTCGCAATTCATTTGAGTGCTGTCGAATTTCACGTCGTTGATCGGGAAGGCTTCCGTCCGTGTCCGTATCCTACCCCCTCAAGAGTCTCAACGGCGCGGCTTCCGATATCGCAACCCTGAAAGGCCAGGGGATCAGGACGACGGCGACGCTGCTCGAGGCCGCCAAGACTCCCAAAGGGCGCAAACTTCTTTCGCAAAAGACCGGCATCGACCAGAAGCGCATCCTGGAATGGGCCAACAAGGCCGACCGCATGCGGGTGAAGGGGCTCGGCAAGGAATATGCGGAGCTGCTTCGCGTCGTTGGCGTCGATACGGTCAAGGAACTGAAATACCGCAATCCGGGCAAGCTGGCCCAGGCGATGGCCGCCGCCAACAAGAAGCGAAAGCTGGTCCGCCTGGTGCCGACCGAAAAGGCCGTCGGGCGCTGGATCGAGGAAGCCAGGAAATTGCCGCTCAAGATCACGTATTGAGGCGTTCGCCCTCCCGATTTACTGCTACAACCTAGCGCTGAATTGTCTTATCGTGCCGCATGACGCTTTGGTGGCGGGGCGCGATGTGAAATTCTTTTCAATCATTTTTCTATTTGCGATCGCCGTGGGCTGCGCAGTTTCGCCGGCGCGCACGCAGGAGGGTGAGTTGCCGCGCTGCGAGGCTCCGATTTCAAATGCCGGAGTGAATTGGGTCTCTCGCCTCTTCAAATGGGAAACACGCACCTCGCCGGTGCATATTGCAGGACCGATCTATTTCGTGGGGACAGAAGGCCTCGGCGCATACCTGATCAAGACATCCGATGGCCATATTCTGCTCAACACCGGCATGCGAAGCTCCGGTCCGATGATCGAATGGTCGATCAGCCAGATCAAACACCTCGCTCCCAAAGGCAAGCACGAGGAGGTGAAGACGAAAAACATCAAATGGCTGTTAGCCAATCATGCGCATGTCGATCACGTCGGCGGACATGCCTACTTCAAGGAGAGTGACAAGTTCGCAATCGAGGAAGTCAGAGTCCGCAAACCTGATACTCTGCTGCTCGCGGATGGCGGCAAGACCGATTTTCAGTATCGCAACTGCAAAGGGTTCGCGTTCCCGGCCGTGGCCGGCGTCAAGGACTTCGACGAAGACCGGCAACAGTCCGGAACGTATCTACCATTCACCCGAGGCGACGTGTCGTTGCAAATCATTCCCACCCCAGGACACACGCGGGGATCAACGACCTTCATGGCGGAGGTCGAGCATCATGGCAAAAAGTATAAAGTCGTGTTTCTCGACGGCGCCAATGTCAATCTCGGCTACAAGGTCAATCCGCTGAAGGAGCAGTCGTATACAGACATCGACGAGGATTTCCGCGCGACCTTCAAGAGGCTGATATCCTTGGAGCCTGACATCTGGCTCTCGGCACACACCGCGGATTTCGACTTTGACGACAAGCGAAAGCTGGCGGCGACGAAACAAAGCCCGGAACCTTGGCTCGATAGGGGAGGTCCCGACGGCTACAAGTGCTTTGTCGCGCGGCGCTGGGTTGAATTCGAGCGCCGAGCGAGGGCGCCCGTGACCGAGGCGGCGCAGCACCTCTCCAAACACTGCACCTCGCCTTGACACCCCGGACCGGACCGCGCAAAGCGGGCTCAGAGAAAGGCCCGTGAGCAAAGGCCCATGAGCAAAGCCGGTCCCCTCTCCTCCGCCGCACATGCCGGCGCGTCGATCCTGGGCAGTCTGCTGGCCCGCAAGCGCACGCTCGTCATGGGCATTCTCAACGTGACGCCGGATTCCTTTTCCGATGGCGGCAGGTTTTTCGATGCGGAGCGCGCGGTCGCGCATGCGCGCGACATGGTCGGCAAGGGCGCCGACATTATAGACGTCGGCGCGGAATCGACGCGCCCCTATGGCGGCGCCGCGCCGATCTCGGCTGAGGAGGAAATCGCCCGGCTGACGGACGTGCTTCCCAAGATTGTCGCGCTCGGCTGCCCGGTATCGATCGACACGATGAAGGCTGGCGTGGCGGATTGGGCGCTGCAAGCCGGCGCATCCATCCTCAACGACGTCTGGGGTTTGCAGCGTGACCCCGGCATGGCGCAGGTCGCGGCCCGGTCGCGCGCGCCCGTGATTGTGATGCATAATCGCGAGCAGGCCGATCCGGCCATCGACATCATGGCCGACATCGAGGACTTCTTCAGGCGTTCGCTCGAAATTGCGGATCGCGCCGGCGTCGGCCGCGACCAGATCGTGCTCGACCCCGGCATCGGCTTCGGAAAGACGCCCGAACAGAGCATCGCGGTGCTGGCGAAGTTCCGCAGCCTGAAGGCGTTCGGGCTGCCGCTGTTGATCGGCGCGTCGCGCAAGCGGTTCATCAACACCATTGTCGCCTCCGATCCCGACGATCGGCTCGGAGGCTCGATCGCGAGCCATCTCTTGGCTGTCATCGACGGCGCGGATATCGTGCGCACCCACGATGTCGCCGAGACGATGCAGGCCTTGCGCGTCGCGGCGGCGATCCGGAGCGCGCGATGAGCGATACGATCTTCATCAATGGCCTCGTCATCCATGCCCATCACGGCGTGATGAAGCATGAAGCCAAGGTCGGGCAGCGCTTCGCCATCGATCTGTTGCTGACCATCGACCTCAAAAACGCCTCGCGCTCCGACAAGCTCGCCGACACGGTCTCCTATGCCGCGATCGTCGACGTGGCCTCGCGCGCCTTCGCCGCGCGCAATTTTCGCCTGGTCGAAGCCGCGGGCGGCGCGGTCGCCGACGCGGTGCTGAAGGAATTTCCGCAGGTTCAGTCCGTCCGCGTCACCATCCACAAACCGCATGCGCCGATCTCGGCCATTTTCGACGATGTCGGCGTGATCCTCGAACGTTCGCGCCGAGGATAGCCATGCCTGAGGCGCTGATCGCGCTCGGTGGCAATGTCGGCGACGTGCGCGCGACCATTCGTAAAGCAATCGAGATCTTCTGCGACGGCGAGGACGTCTGGCTGCGCAAGCGCTCGTCCGACTACAAGACCCCGCCCTGGGGCGTCATCGACCAGCCGCCCTTCGTGAATGCGGCGGTCGCGGTCGGAACCGGGCTTCCGCCCCGTGCCCTCCTTGAGCGCGCGCATGCCGTGGAACGCATCTTCGGCCGCAACCGCGAGAAAGAAGAGCGCTGGGGACCGCGCACGCTCGACATCGACCTGATCGCCTATGACGATCTGGCCGTGAACGAGCCGGATCTGATCCTACCTCACCCGCGCCTATTCGAACGCGCCTTTGTGCTCGTGCCGCTGGCCGAAATCGCGCCGGACCGGCACATCGCGGGGACGCGCATCGCCGATGCTGCGCAGCGCGTCGAAAAGGCCGGGATCGAGCGCTTGCCGGGCTGAATATCTACCTGACCCGCAGATTGTCGCGTGAGAGCTGCCGGATCGAAGAACAGCCCATCAGCCGCATGTCGCGCTCGATCTCGGTCCGCAGCAGGCCCAGCGCCCGCTCAACGCCGGCCTGACCGGCCGCCGCGAGCGGATAGAGATAGAAGCGGCCGACGCCCACGGCCTTGGCCCCGAGCGACAGTGCTTTGAGGACATGAGTTCCGCGCTGAATTCCGCCGTCCATCATGACGTCGATCTTGTCACCGACCGCATCCACGATTTCGGCGAGCTGATCGAACGCCGCCCGCGAGCCGTCGAGCTGCCGGCCGCCATGGTTCGACAAGACGATGCCCGTGCAGCCGATCTTGACCGCGTTCTTCGCGTCCTCGACCGACATGATGCCCTTGAGACAGAACTGACCGCCCCAAAGCCGGACCATGTCAGCCACGTCATCCCACGTCATCGACGGATCCAGCATCTCGGTGAAATACCGGCCGATCGACATGGCGCCGCCGCTCATGTCGACATGCTCATCGAGTTGCGGCAGGGCGAATTTTTCATGCGTGACATAATTGATGCCCCACATCGGCTTGATCGCGAACTGCAGCATCCCGCCGAGCGTGAGCTTGAACGGTATCGAAAACCCCGTGCGCAAATCGCGTTCGCGGTTGC
>CAMDXM010000022.1 GCA_945878025.1 Pseudorhodoplanes sinuspersici
ATCTTGCGCGCCGCATCGCCGAGGTCATCTGCGGCCACGATGGGAAGACCGGATTCTGCCAAAATCTTCTTGCCGAGATCGACATTGGTGCCTTCGAGGCGGACGACCAGCGGCACTTTCAATCCAACCTCTTTCACCGCGGCGACCACGCCCTCGGCGATGATGTCGCATTTCATGATGCCGCCGAAGATGTTGACCAGGATCCCCTTCACGTTCGGATCCGAGGTGATGATCTTGAACGCGGCCGCGACTTTCTCTTTGGTCGCGCCGCCGCCGACATCGAGGAAGTTCGCCGGCGTCATGCCATAAAGCTTGATGATGTCCATGGTCGCCATCGCGAGACCCGCGCCATTGACCATGCATCCGATGGAACCGTCGAGCGAGATGTAGTTGAGATCGAATTTCGAGGCCTCGATCTCCTTCGCATCCTCTTCGGTTTCGTCGCGCAATTCGACGATCTTCGGATGCAGGAACAGCGCGTTCGAGTCGAAGCCGACCTTGGCGTCGAGACAAATGAGCTTCTTGTCCTTGGTGACGACCAGCGGATTGATTTCCAGAAGGCTCATGTCGGTGTCGACAAAGGCCTTGTAGAGATTGGTCAGCAGCGGGCTCATCTGCTTCTGAAGGTCGGCATCGAGCCCGAGCGCCTTGGAGATCCGCCGCACGTGATGCGGACAGATATTGGTCACCGGATCGACCGTGACGGTCATGATCTTCTCCGGCGTGTCGTGCGCGACCTCTTCGATATTCATGCCGCCTTCGGTCGAGACCACGATGGCGACGCGCGAGGTTTCGCGGTCGACCAGCATCGAAAGATAGAATTCCTTCTCGATCGCGGAGCCGTCTTCGATATAGAGGCGATTGACCTGCTTGCCCTTGGGGCCGGTCTGATGCGTGACGAGCGTCGAGCCGAGAATGCGCGCGGATTCTTTCTTCACGTCGTCGATCGATTTGACGACCTTCACGCCGCCGGCCTTGCCGCGCCCGCCGGCGTGAATTTGCGCTTTCACCACCCAGACCGGGCCGCCGAGTTCGTTCGCGGCCTTGACCGCTTCGTCGACGCTGAAGGCGGGCGCGCCGCGCGGGGTTGGGACGCCGAACTCGCGAAGGACCGCCTTCGCCTGATACTCATGGATATTCATGCATTTCCCCCCAACGCCACCGCGCGCAGCGACGTCTTTTTATTGGCCGTTCATTTTCCGAGTTCGGGCGCAATCTTGATGCAGGCATCGACCAGCGTCTGCACCGCTTCCGCCGACTTGTTGAAGGCGTCTTTTTCCGAGCCGACGAGATCGATCTCGACCACGCGCTCGACGCCTTTTTCGCCGATCACCACCGGCACGCCGACATACATATTCTTCACGCCGTACTCGCCCTTGAGATAGGCGGCGCAAGGCAGGACGCGCTTCTTGTCCTTCAGATAGCTTTCCGCCATCGCGATAGCCGAGGCGGCAGGCGCGTAGAAGGCCGATCCGGTCTTGAGCAGATTGACGATCTCGGCGCCGCCATTGGCGGTGCGCTTGACGATTTCGTCGATCCGCGCCTGCGTCGTCCAGCCCATTTTCACGAGATCCGGCAACGGAATGCCGGCGACGGTCGAATAGCGAACGAGCGGCACCATGGTGTCGCCGTGACCACCGAGAACGAAGGCGGTGACGTCTTCCACCGACACGTTGAACTCGTCGGCGAGGAAATAGCGAAAGCGCGCGGAGTCGAGCACGCCAGCCATGCCGACAACGTGAGTCTTCGGCAGGCCGGAGAATTTCTGCAGCGCCCACACCATCGCGTCGAGCGGATTGGTGATGCAGATGACAAAGGCGTCGGGCGCGTATTTCTTTATGCCCGCGCCGACCTGCTCCATCACTTTCAGATTGATGCCGATGAGATCATCGCGGCTCATGCCGGGCTTGCGTGGCACGCCAGCGGTGACGACGCAGACCGCGGCGCCCTCGATCGCATCATAGGAGTTGGTGCCTGAAAATCGGCCGTCGAAAGAATCGACGGGCGAGGATTGTGCGATGTCGAGCGATTTGCCCTGCGGGATGCCTTCGGCGATGTCGAACATGACGACATCGCCGAGTTCCTTGAGACCGATGAGGTGGGCGAGCGTACCGCCGATCTGCCCCGAACCGATCAATGCAATTTTGGGACGCGCCATGTGCCGAAAACCTTGGATCTGAGAGCCGCGATATCACGGCCGCGCGGTGGTTAGCCCGTCCAGAGAGTGCCGACAAGAAGCCCTTTGGCGGAGCCCATTGCCAACAATCATAATACATTATTCCACCGGCTTCGGATTTGCCAAGAGCCTTGTCGTGCAATGCGGCGAGATCGCTTCGCAGCGCAATATCGCGAACGTCGCATGCATGGCGGCGAAGGAAAACGTCAGGTGTCGATGATGTCTTGCGCGCGCTGGATGGCCTCGCCGGAGCGCGGACCGTGCGGCAGCGACAGATAGCTTTGCGATCCCATCTCGATCAGCCGCGAGGCCGTACGGTCGAATTCGGACGCCTCGTAGCCGTCCTCGGCCCGGTACAATTCATGCGGCGGCGCGGCCGCCGATGCGATCAGCTTCACGCAATTGTCGTAGAGCGTGTCGATCAGCGCGATGAAACGTTTCGCGGCATTGCGCGTCTCGTATCGCATGACCGGAACATGATCGAGCACGATGGTGTGAAACTCGCGCGCGATCCGCAGATAGTCGGCGGCGCCGAGCGGCTGCTCGCACAGATCGTGGAATGAAAATCGCGCTGCGCCGAGCGCGGTCTTCGGCACATGGATGGGATGGCCCTTGACCATGAGCGTCATCGTAGCGCCCTCGTGATCGAGCGTCAGCCGCGCCCAGGCGTCGTCGAGCGCGTCCGCCGCCGCCCTGTCGTCGGGCACATGCCAGACCTTGCCTTTCACCAGCTTCTCGAGCCGGTAATCCGTGCGCGCGTCGACGCGCGTGACATCCATGTTCCGCTTGAGCATCGAGATGAACGGAACGAACAATCCTCTGTTCAATCCGTCCTTGTAGAGATCGTCGGGCGCGACATTCGACGTCGCCACCACAACGACGCCGGCTTCGAACAGCTTGGTGAACAGCCGCCCCAGAATCATCGCGTCCGCGATGTCGGTGACGTGGAATTCGTCAAAGCAGAGGAGCCACGCGTCCTGCGCGATCGAAGAGGCGGCGAGAACGACCGCGTCCTCGCCATTGTCCTCTCCGCTTTTCAGCCGGGTGCGGAAGCGATGGATGCGCTCGTGCATCTCGGCCATGAACTCATGAAAATGCACGCGCCGTTTGCGCGGCACCTGACTCGATTCGAAAAACAGGTCCATGAGCATGGTCTTGCCGCGGCCGACGCCGCCGTGGAGATAAAGACCTCTCACCGGCGCTTGCGTCTTGCGGTTGGCGAACATCCAGCCAAGCGCCGACGATTTGCGCGCGAGATAATGCATCGACAGCTTGTCTTCGATGTCGCTGAGTTTGCCGATAGCGGCTTCCTGCACCGGATCACATTCGATCCGGCCGGCGGCGAGGGCGGCGTAATGCGCGCTGATGGTGCCGGGCATGAGCGGGGGCGGACCGGAACGGGGCGAGAGTTAAAAAGCCAGGATGCGAGGCATAGCCGCCTCGTGCCCGCAGCCGCAAGACGCCATGCGTCTGATGGGACGCTCCGTTGCGCGGCCGCTTTATGGCGCATTTTTAGCTGTTAAATCAGTGCGTTAACCAAGGCGGCCCAAAGTTCGGGCTTGGCCTTGTCGCAATTCTGCTGCATCGCAACATTAGTGTTTGATTCGCGGCGGATCGTTTGTCCGCCGGCTGTCTTCTGGGGAGGAGACGGAAAAGGAGGGTCTTTCGGCGGCAACGTCAGGAGATCCAAAAGAATGCATGAACTGATCCCCGACGGCGGCGTGATCCGCAAATTATGGATCCACGAAGCCGACCAGTACCGCGATCATCTGTTGCGTCTCGATTCCAGCTGCCGCCGTAACCGCTTCGGCGGCACGGTGTCGGACAGTCGCATTCGCGACCACGTCAAGGGTTCCATATTGCTCGACGCCGTGATTCACGGCTGCTTCATCGATGGCGTATTGCGCGGCGCGGCCGAGCTGCGCCCGATCGGATCGCCTTTTTCCGGAGAAGCCGAGGCCGCGTTCAGCGTCGAGAAGCCGTGGCAAAGCCACGGCGTCGGCTCCGAACTCCTGTCGCGCACGTTGCTGGCTGCCCGGAATAGAGGCATCAAGTTCCTGCAGATGAATTGTCTCGCAGACAACCGCCGCATGCAGCAGCTGGCGCGTAAATTTGATGCAGATCTCAAATTCGACTTCGGCAGCGTCGTCGGCGAGGTCACGTCGCCGCGCCCGACCCCGCTCTCCATGATGCGCGAAGCGCTGGCGGATAGCCAAAGCGTCGCCAATGTCATGCTCGAAGCACACACGCGGCTGTTCAAACCAACGTGATGCAGGAATTTCTTTACCCTGCGGCGTCCTTCCGTTAACTCGCCGGTTCGATTTGCGGCGTAGCCTGATTCGCCTCAGGTCGCGCCTTGCCGTTCGGGGACAGGAAAATGACCAGCATCGAAATCCGCGTACTTGGACCCACGGGCATCGAGGATCATCACGCGCATCTGCTGCGGCTCGATCCGGCCTCCCGCGATCTGCGCCTGGCGACCGGGACCGACGACCGCGGCATCGATGGACATTGTCTGAGATTGATCAATTCGCAGGCGGTGCTGATCGGCGCCTATTCCGGCGGAACCCTGCGCGCCGGACTCGAGATCATTCCCGACCGCACCGCGCGCGAGGCCGAGGCGATCTTTACCGCGGAAGCGGAATTCTGCTCGCCCGCGATCGCACGCATGCTGATCGCGCGCATGTTCGACGAGGCGCGCCGTTACCGGCTCACGCGCCTTACCTTGCGCGGTTTCGACGACATCGCATTGCTGGACCGGATGGCGGAGGCGCATTTCGTCGAGGTCGAGCCCGGCTCGCCGTTGCATCTGTGCTTTGCGCCCGCGCCCCCGGCGGCCGCATCCGGCGGCGCGCTATCGCATGGCTACGCGTGACGGCTCTTCGAGCGCGAACGCATCTTCGATGACATAAGGCCCGCCGCCGACTGAGGCGCGCGAGGAGAACAGGACGAAGCGCTCGACGCGGAACGCCGCCGAGCGGAACAACCCCCGCGCCGCGAGATAATCGGCGACCTGGCGGCTCGATGTATCGCGCAAGCGCGCGAGCGTGACATGCGGGGTGTATTTGCGCCCCTCCGGATCGAGCCCGACGCGCTGCATCAGACGCTCCAGCTCCGCCTGCAATTCCAGAAGACCGGGCGACGGCGCGACCGACGCCACGATGGCGCGCGGCTTGCGGCCGCCGAACGCCGACAGACCGTCGAGCCGGATGTCGAACGGCCTGCGATTGACGCGGCCGAGCATGGAAACGATCTCATGCGCGAGACCGGCTTCGATATCGCCGATGAACCGCAGGGTCAGGTGGTAATTTTCCGGATCGATCCAGCGCGCGCCCGGCAATCCGCCGCGCAGAAGCGACAGCGTCTGGCTGACGTCGTCGGGAATCTCGAGACCGATAAAAAGCCGCGGCATCGAGACCTCCATCGCTAACCAGGACCATACGGACGCGTCCAGCCCATAGCAAAAAAGATTCGGCGGCTTGCCGCAAGGGCTTTAGGAGCCGCGTTTCTTGCGCACACGCGCAATCAGCTCTTCAACTTTCGGCATGATCCCTGCAACGATTTGTGACACGCCCGCGGCATTCGGGTGCATCCCATCCCGCAACGCAAATTTCGCCTGCGCCGCAATCCCTTGCAGAAAGAACGGATAATAAACGAGGCCATGTTTCGCCGCGAGATCGGAAAAAATCGTTTCGAAATCGCGTCCATAATCGCCGCCCATGTTCGGCGGAGCGCGCATTCCCGCAAGCAAGACCTCGATGCCGCGCGTCTTCAGGCGCTCGATGATCGCCTCGAGCGCGGCCCGCGTTACCTTCGGATCGACCCCGCGCAACATATCGTTGCCGCCAAGTTCGAGGATCACGGCGTCGGCGCCGTCCGCTACCGACCAGTCGAGCCGCGACAATCCGCCCGATGCAGTGTCGCCGGAGACGCCGGCATTCTCGATCTCGACCGCGACGCCTTTGGCTTTCAGCGCCTTTTCGAGCTTCTCTGGAAACGCGTCCTGCTGGGCAAGGCCATAACCCGCGGTGAGCGAATCGCCGAGTGCGACAATTTTGACCGGGCGATCGGCGGCTTTTGCTGCAATTGGCCCCATCAGGAGCATTGTGCAACCGATCAAGGCATATGCCGTAGCTTTCAGGCTATGGACCCCGGCCGCTTCTGTCCCATATGAGCGGAGCACCAGACGGCTCAATTCCGTCACGATCGAAAGCAAACTCATTCCCTTCATGGACGCCATTTCCCCATCTTCCGGTCCTGCCATCTCGTTATCGCAGGTCAATCTCTCGCTCGGCCGCGGCGCGGCACGGGTTCATATCCTCAAGGACATCGATCTTCATATAGGGCGCGGCGAGGCGATTGGCCTGGTCGGCCCTTCGGGATCTGGCAAGTCCACATTGCTCATGGTCATGGCCGGTCTCGAGCGGTCCGATTCCGGTTCCATCGTTGTGGCGGACGAAGAACTGACAAAACTCGACGAGGATGCGCTCGCACGCTTTCGCGGTCGCAATGTGGGGATCGTGTTCCAGTCTTTCCACCTCATCCCGACCATGACCGCGATCGAGAATGTCGCGGTGCCGCTCGAACTCGCCGGAATTCCCGACGCCTTCGAGCGGGCACGGCGCGAACTGGACGGCGTGGGCCTCGGCGAACGGCTCTCGCATTATCCCGCGCAGCTCTCCGGCGGCGAACAGCAGCGCGTGGCGCTTGCGCGCGCGATGGCGCCAGGCCCCTCGATCCTGGTCGCCGACGAGCCGACCGGAAATCTCGACGAGAATACCGGGCGGCAAGTCATCGATCTTCTGTTCAAGGGTCATGTCGAGCGCGGCACGACCCTCATTCTCGTGACGCACGATCAGGCGCTGGCGGCGCGTTGCGGCCGCGTCGTGCGACTGCGTTCCGGCCGGATCGAGACGGCGGATCAGCGCGCGGCTGTCGGAGCATGAATGTCCGCACGCAGGGCGTTGCGCATTCGCGGCCTTCGCCGCTGATCGCGTTTCATTTCGCCTTGCGCGAATTGCGCGGCGGCATCCGCGGTTTCTATGTGCTGATTTCCTGCATCGCTCTCGGCGTGATGGCGATCGCAGGCGTCGGCTCGTTCTCCGAAAGCCTGACCGGCGGTCTCGCGCGCGAGGGCCGGACGATTCTCGGCGGCGACGCCGCGTTCTCGCTGATCCACCGCGAAGCCACCGAAAGCGAGAGACTTTTCCTCGAAAGCCGCGGACAGGTGTCCGTCGCCGCCACCATGCGCGCGATGGCGCGCGCTTCGGCCGACAGGATGTCGCTGGTCGAGATCAAGGCGGTCGATGCCGCCTATCCGCTGGTCGGAGCGGCGGCGACCGATCCGGCGATGCCGCTTCCCGATGCCTTGGCCGAACGCGGCGGCGTTTTCGGCGCGGCCGCCGATCCGGCCTTGCTGGCGCGGCTCGATCTCGAACCCGGCGCCCGCGTCACGGTCGGCGCTGCGACCTTTGAAATTCGCGGCGCGCTGCGCAACGAACCGGACAAGCTCGCCGGCGGCATCGGCTTTGGTCCGCGCCTCTTGATGAGCGAGGCCGGCTTGCGCGCGACCGGTCTCGTCCAGCCGGGGAGTCTCGTGCGCTGGCATTATCGCGTGAAGCTCCCCGCGAACGATGCCAGCGATCGCGCCGCGGCGGCGCTCGTCTCCGACGCCGGACAACGATTGCCGGAAGCCGGCTGGGAAATCCGCACCCGCAGCAACGCCTCGCCCGCGCTCGAACGCAATGTCGAGCGCTTCACCCAATTCCTCACCCTGGTCGGATTGACGGCTTTGCTGGTGGGCGGAGTTGGTGTGGCGAACGCGGTCAAGAGCCATCTCGACCGCAAGCGCAACACCATCGCCGCGATGAAATCGCTGGGCGCGACCGGCGCGCGCGTCTTCGTCATCTATCTGACGCAGGTGCTCTGCCTTGCGGCAATCGGCGCCATCATCGGTCTCGTCCTCGGCGCGGCTTTGCCATTCGCGATTTCTTCCCTGTTCGGAAAAGCGATTCCGCTGCCGATCGAGCCCGCCTTGCATCCGGGGCAGCTCGCGCTCGCCCTGCTCTACGGATTGATGACGGCGCTGGCATTTGCGATCTGGCCGCTCGGCCGCGCGCACGATATTCCGGTGTCGGCGTTGTTTCGCGATCAAATCGATTCCGATAGCCACTGGCCGCGCCGGCAATATGTGATCGCTGCGGTCGTCACCGGTTGCACGCTCGCGGCGCTCGCCATTCTGCTCGCCTATGACAAACGCATCGCGGCGATTTTCGTCGCGGCGGCGGCGGCGACATTCGTCGCATTGCGGCTGATCGCCTCGCTGATCATGCTGGCGGCGAAAAAACTGCCGCACGCCCGCATGACGGCGTTGCGGCTTGCGATCGCCAATATCCACCGGCCGGGCGCGCTGACCCCGACCATCGTTCTCTCGCTCGGGCTTGGCGTGGCGCTTCTGGTCACGGTGATCGAAATCGACGGCAATCTGCGCCGGCAATTCGAGGCCGCGTTGCCGGACAAGGCGCCGGCATTTTATTTCATCGACATCCAGTCGCAGGATGCGGAACGTTTCGATGCGTTCGTGCAGGCGCGCGCGCCGGGCGCGAGACTTGAGCGCGTACCGATGCTGCGCGGCCGGATCGTCGCCGCCAACGGCGTCAAGGCGGAAGATCTTAAGGTCGCGCCGAACATCGCCTGGGTGCTGCAAAGCGACCGCGGCATCACTTACACGGGCGAGATTCCGCAAGGCTCGCGTCTGGTGGAAGGACAATGGTGGGGCCCGGATTACCAGGGCCCGCCGATGATCTCGTTCGAAAAGAAAATCGCCGAAGGCCTCAATCTCAAGATCGGCGATCCGGTGACCGTGAATGTACTCGGACGCAACATCACGGCCAACATCGCCAATTTGCGCAATGTCGACTGGCAAAGTCTCGGCATCAATTTCGTGCTGGTCTATTCGCCCAACGCTTTCCGCGGCGCGCCGCACACGCATATCGCCACGCTGAGCTATCCGGGCGGCTCGACGTTGCAGCAGGAAATAGCGCTGCTCAAAGCAGTGGCCGACGCCTTTCCCCAGGTCACCACCGTGCGGGTCAAGGATGCGCTCGACGCCATTGGCAGCATCGTCGCCAATCTCGTGCTTGGGATTCGCGGCGCCAGCATCGTGACGCTGCTCGCCGCGGCTCTGGTTCTGGCCGGAGCGCTCGCTGCGAGCCATCACCACCGCGTCTACGACGCCGTCATTCTCAAGACGCTCGGCGCAACGCGCGCGCGGCTGCTCGCGGCTTACAGCCTGGAATATTGCCTGCTGGGCTGCATCACCGCGCTGTTTGGCGTCGCGGCCGGTTCGGTCGCTGCGTGGCTGGTTACCACCCACGTCATGGACCTCTCGTTCGTCTGGCTGCCCTGGCCGGCGCTGGCGGCGGCCGCCGCCGCGCTCGCCATCACCATCGTTTTCGGACTGATTGGAACATTCAGCGCGCTCAGCCAGAAACCGGCGCCGGTTCTTCGAAACCTTTAACAATTTGCGACAATCGGCCGCGTAGCAGGAGCAAGACTGCGACCTTGCGCGCTAATGATTTGCCACGATCGGGTGTATTGTCGGACAAATTCCGGGCGGGGCGACAACCGCACTCGGTGATCTGACTCAAGACCAAACAGGAGTTCGGCGATGTCCGACTTTGATCGCAATGCGGTAGCTGGACGGTTCGGCAAGACAGCCGGCCGTGAAGATACGGCGGTCGTGGACCAGGGCCTGCGGTCCTACATGCTGCACATCTACAATTACATGGTGCTGGGCCTTGCCATTACCGGCCTTGCCGCACTCGGCATCTACATGCTTTCGATCACCGGAGACGTTTCGGCGGCCGCGAAAATTCTCCGCGGCGGCGCGGAAATCCCCGCGCAACTTCGCGGCGGCGCGAATCCCGTCTATCTCACACAGCTCGGCTACACGCTGTTCGTCAGCCCGCTGAAATGGGCCGTCATTCTTGCGCCGCTGGCGCTCGTCCTTGTGCTGAGCTTCGGCATCGAGCGCATGCGGCCGGCGGCCGCCCAGGTCCTGTTCTGGATTTTCGCCGCGTTGATCGGAATTTCGCTCAGCTCGATCTTCATGATCTATACGCAGACCTCGATCACCCGCGTGTTCTTCATCACCGCGGCGTCGTTCGGCGCGCTCAGCCTCTACGGCTACACCACGCAGCGTGACCTGTCGGGCATGGGTTCGTTCCTGATCATGGGCCTGTTCGGCGTGATCATCGCGAGCCTCGTCAATCTCTGGCTTGGCAGTTCGATGCTGCAATTCATCGTGTCGGTCGTCGGCGTGCTGGTGTTCGCCGGCCTGACCGCCTGGGACACGCAGCGGCTGAAGAACGAATACATCTACGGTTCGCTCGACGGCGAAACGGCCGAACGTTCGGCGATCATGGGTGCGCTGTCGCTCTATCTGAACTTCATCAACCTGTTCACGCTGCTGATGCAGCTCCTCGGCACGCGCGAGGAGTAAGCCGCGGCTTGGCCAGAACGTCGCATCAAGGCCCCGGCCCATCGGCCGGGGCCTTTTTCATTGAGATTTTCCCTTCAAATCCCGCCCACATTACCGTTTGGAAAGCTGCTCTGGCGAAGCGGCCCGGCAACCATTAGATTTCGCCGCGAATACCGGCCCGGCGGAAACCGGGACTTGAAAGAGGGAATGTCCATGTCGGATTTCGACCGGAATGTTGCGCCCGCGCGCGGCGGTTATGCCGGCCAGGCCGCTGCCGTCGATGCGGGTCTGCGCGCTTACATGATCCGCGTCTACAATTACATGGCCTCCGCCGTCGCGCTGACCGGCGCCGTGGCCTGGTTCACCTTCAACGCCGCCGTGAATTCCAGCGGCGGATTGACGGCCTTCGGGCAGTCGATCTTCAGCGGACCGGCGGTGATCGTTCTTTTCCTCGCGACACTCGGGCTTGTGTTCTTCATCAGCTTCCGCATCCAGACGCTGTCGTTCCCGACCGCGCTGACGCTGTTCATGGTCTATGCGGGGCTGCTCGGCGTCATGCTGTCGTCGGTATTCCTGGTCTATACCGGGGCATCGATCACGCGCGTGTTCTTCATCTCGGCGGCCTCGTTCGGCGCGCTCAGCCTCTATGGCTACACCACGCAGCGCGATCTGTCGGGTATGGGCTCGTTCCTGATCATGGGCCTGTTCGGCGTGATCATTGCGAGCCTCGTCAACATCTTCCTGAAATCGAGCGGGCTCGAATTCGTGATCTCGATCGTCGGCGTCCTGGTCTTCGCGGGCCTGACCGCCTGGGACACGCAGAAGATCAAGGAGATGTATGACGTACAGGACGACGGCACCGTCGCCGGCCGCAAGGCGGTGATGGGCGCGCTGTCGCTCTATCTCGACTTCATCAACCTGTTCATGATGCTGCTGCGGCTGCTCGGCGACCGCCGCTAAGCGCATTAAGGACTACACAACATAAACGCCCCGGCCTCTGGCCGGGGCGTTTTCTTTTGGTAGAGTTTCCTATCGATCGTGCAATCGCGTGGCGAACCGGGCTGAATGCCGATTCAACCGGGTTCCAGCTTCGCCGGATTGCGCGCCATAATGCGCCCGCCCTGGAATGCCCCGCATGACGTCCGTCGCCATCCGCCCCGCCCGTCCCGACGATATCGAATCCATCACCGCGATTTACGGCCATGCCGTCACCCACGGCACGGCGTCGTTCGAACTCGAGGCTCCGACCCAGGCCGAGATGACGCAACGCATGCAAAGCCTGATGGACCGAAATTTTCCTTATCTCGTCGCCGAATCCGACGGCGCGGTCGCCGGCTATGCCTATGCCGCGCTGTACCGCACGAGGCCCGCATATCGATTCAGCGTGGAGGACAGCGTGTATGTCGATCCCAAGGCGCAGCGCCTCGGCATCGGCCGCATCCTGCTCGACCGGCTGGTTGTGGAATCGGAAAAACGCGGCTTCCGCCAGATGATCGCGGTGATCGGGGATTCATCCCAGATTGCCTCGATCGAATTGCACCGCGCCGCCGGATTCGAAACGATCGGCACAATCAGGAATGTCGGCTTCAAGTTCGGGCGCTGGCTGGATACGGTCCTGATGCAGCGCGCGCTCGGCGACGGCGCAAGAACGAAACCCAAAGACTGATCCATTCGCGAGCCAAAGTTCGCGCACGGATCGGGGGTTAGACAGCAACCACGCTCAGCGACGGATCCAGAACGCGCAGAACGCGGTCGAGTTCATGGCCGCGGCGCATGATCTGGCCGGTCGCGGAAATCACGCTATAGGCGCCCTGCCGGCGCGCGAGTTTCGGATTTTTCTCGATCCGGTAGATCGGATATTCGCTGGCTCTGCGGAAAACGGAAAACACCGCGCGGTCTTTCAGGAAATCGATCGCGTAATCGCGCCATTCCCCGTCGGCGACTTTGCGTCCATAGAGGCGCAGGATGCGGTCGAGTTCACGCCGTTCGAAGGTGACCTGATTGACGGGAGCTGTGGCCGGACGGCTGGCTGGGGCCACGCCCCCGCGAAACTGGCTCGGGTCACTGTCGCCGAAGCTCATGCGGCGCCTCCTTTCATGACAATCTTATGATTGTCCCGCAGGACCGATACCGCAAGACCTGGCCGGGAAAACCTGCCGATATCCGGGAGGCCGTTCTGCCGGAGGCTGCGTCAAAATGCGCAGGCCCGATCACGCCTCCGTTAGAGAAACCATAATAACGCCCAATTTCGGCCGAGCGGCCGCCCCTATGAATTGCGATATCGGTGGCTTACGGCCCGGTTCTGAAGAGTTCCGGATTCCTCAGCCCCCCAGCCCCCCGGGGCTTCGAAGGACCGGGCCAATCGTTTCAAGTACGGTTCAATCCCCCAAATTTTCAGGGCCGGCGCAAGCCGGCCCTTTTTTTGCGCTGACGGTTTGCGAAAGCGGTCGCTTTGCAGCCGGAGGCTTGCCGTCGATCCCCGAGAGGCCCGGCTGGACGATTGTGGTGGCGGTTGAAATCTAGCGCAGCGTGGCGAGCGCAGCGCCGAGCATCAGACCCGGCTTCTCGGCGTTGCCGCTTTGCAGAATGGCGGCGGCACGATCGACGCCATCGCCGCGGATCTGCTCCGCCGGGATGGTCCAGCTCGCGGCCTTGCCGTCCCAGTCGCCGAGTTTCACGAAGCGGCGCGTGACGTTGTAATAGGTCACGCTGCGTCCGGCATTTTCCCCGCGGCCAATCGCGACCGGCGCCGCGGCAACTATGCCGTAGATCCAGACTTCGCCTTTCGCCGCGCCATCCTTCGCGTCGGGGACACTGACCGTCAATTTCTCGGGTGAGGCCGTGAGCCGCACCGCAAGCGTCATCGCCTTGTCACGGGTCTGCGAGATGGCGTCGTCGATATCGGATTTGTCGCTGCCGATCACCGGTATCGCGCCGTTCACCACCGCCTGCGGTGTGTAGATTTCCCGGTCTCCGCGCGCGCGCGAATAGGCGCGCTGCTTGGCCGTGTGGAGCGGAGAGGCCAGCGTGTCCTTCCATCCGAGATAATCCCAGTAATCGACCGGAAGGCTGAGCGCGATGATCGATGAATCCTTCGCGAATTCGCCGAGCAGCTTGTCGGCCGCCGGGCAGGACGAGCAGCCCTGGCTGGTGAACAATTCGATGACCGCGCGCGGATCCGCGGCGGCGGCATCGGGCAGACCCGCTGTCATAATTCCGGCCAGCAGCAACCCGCCGTGAAATTTCATCGCAATCTCCCGAGACGCCAGCCCGACGCGATTGGCGTGATAGCGGACTTAGCCGCATCGGTCTTCACTCACCACTCACTTCGCGGTGAGCGTCCTATAACGAAACGATATAGGCAGAAAAAAGCGCGCGGCAGAACCGCGCGCTTTGCAATACTCACCTGCCGCCTTGCACCGTTATGCTGCGAGATGGCGCAGAACGTATTGCAGGATGCCGCCGTTCTTGAAATATTCGAGCTCGTCGAAGGTATCGATGCGACACAGGAGCGGAACGCGCTTCAAGGCGCCGTCGGCGGCGACGATTTCCGCGATCAGCTTCTGACGCGGTTTCAGTTCGCCATGCAGCCCGCGAATGGTGACCTGTTCGCTGCCTTTCAGCCCCAACGACTGCCAGGATGTTCCCTCCTCGAAAACGAGCGGGAGCACGCCCATGCCGACCAGATTGGAGCGATGGATGCGCTCGAAGCTTTGCGCAATCACCGCGCGCACGCCGAGCAGGACCGTTCCCTTGGCGGCCCAGTCGCGCGACGAACCGGTGCCGTATTCCTTGCCGGCAAAGACCACGAGCGGCACTTTTTCCTGCATATAGCGCATGGCCGCGTCGTAGATCGGCATCTGCGCCTTGTCCGGATAATGGACGGTCACGCCGCCTTCGACGCCCGGCACCATCTGATTCTTGATGCGGATATTCGCAAAGGTGCCGCGCATCATGACCTGATGGTTGCCCCGGCGCGTGCCGTATTGATTGAAATCCTGCGGACGCACCTGATGGTCGCGCAGATATTCGCCGGCCGGACTGGTCTCACGAATGGAACCCGCGGGCGAAATATGGTCGGTGGTGATCGAATCCAGGAACAGTCCGAGCACGCGCGCGTCGATGACGTCTTCCAGCATCACGGGGCGTTTCGGCATCCCGGAAAAATAAGGCGGATTCTGCACATAGGTCGACGTGGAATCCCACTTGTAGGTCATGCCGCCCTTGATCGCGATCTTGCGCCAATTGGCGTCGCCCTTGAACACGTCGGCATATTTCTTCGTGAACAGCGCCTTGGTGACGTTCTTGCGGATGAAGGAATCGATTTCACGCGAGTTCGGCCAGATGTCCTTGAGGAAAACCTTCTTGCCCTTCTTGTCGGCGCCAAGCGGCATCTTAACGAAATCGAATTGCATGGTCCCCGCGAGCGCGTAAGCGACGACGAGCGGCGGCGACGCGAGATAATTGGCGCGCACGTCCGGATTGACGCGGCCTTCGAAATTGCGGTTGCCGGACAGGACGGCGGCCGCGACCAGATCGTTCTCGCTGATCGCTTCCGAAATTTCTTCCGGCAGCGGCCCGGAATTTCCGATGCAGGTGGTGCAGCCGAAACCGACAAGATTGAACCCGATCGCGTCGAGATCCTTTTGCAGGCCGGACTTGGCGAGATATTCGCCGACCACCTGCGACCCGGGCGCGAGCGAGGTCTTCACCCACGGCTTGGAGGTCAGGCCCGCCTTGACCGCGTTGCGCGCCAGAAGCCCGGCGCCGATCATCACGCTCGGATTGGAGGTGTTGGTGCAGGAGGTGATGGCGGCGATCACCACGTCGCCGTGACCGAGATCGTGCTTGCGGCCAGGCACCGGCACGCGCTTTCCGATTTCGGCGGCTTTCTTGAATTCGTCGTCCATCGCCGCCGTGAACCCGGATTTCACGTCCTTGAGCAGAACGCGATCCTGCGGACGCTTGGGGCCCGCGAGCGAGGGCTCGACCGAATTGAGATCGAGCTTGAGCACGTCGGTGAAGGCCGGTTCCTCGGTGGTCTTGGTGCGGAACATGCCCTGCGCCTTGGCGTAGGCCTCGACCAGCTTCACACGTTCTTCCTTGCGGCCGGTATCGCGCAGATAATCGAGCGTGCCGGCGTCGATCGGGAAAAAGCCGCAGGTCGCGCCATATTCCGGCGCCATATTGCCGATGGTCGCCCGGTCCGCGATCGACATGTGATCGAGCCCGGGGCCGAAGAATTCGACAAAGCGTCCGACCACGCCGCGTTTGCGCAGCGTCTGCGTCACGGTCAGCACGAGGTCGGTCGCCGTCATGCCTTCCTTCAATTTGCCGGTGAGCTTGAAGCCGATGACTTCCGGCAGCAGCATGGACAGCGGCTGGCCGAGCATCGCGGCTTCCGCCTCGATGCCGCCGACGCCCCAGCCCAGCACGGCAAGCCCGTTCACCATGGTGGTGTGCGAGTCGGTGCCCACAAGCGTATCGGGATAGGCGACCTCGTAAGTTGATTCCTTGCCGTCGATCTTGACCTTGTCCTTGCCGGTCCAGACCGTCTGCGACAGATACTCAAGATTGACCTGGTGGCAGATGCCGGTGCCGGGCGGCACCACGCGGAAATTCTCGAAGCTGCCCTGCGCCCATTTGAGAAATTTGTAGCGCTCTTGATTCTGCTTGTATTCCTCGTCGACGTTCTTCTTGAACGCGCCGGCATTGCCGAAGAAATTCACGATCACCGAATGGTCGATGACGAGATCGACCGGCACCAGCGGATTGATTTTCTTCGGATCGCCTCCGAGTGAATTCATGGCGTCGCGCATGGCCGCGAGATCGACCACCGCGGGCACGCCGGTAAAATCCTGCATCAGCACGCGCGCGGGCCGGAACGCGATTTCGCGCTCGGAGGACTTGGTCTTCAGCCAGCCCGCGATGGCCTGGATGTCCTCCTTGGTGACGGTGCGCCCGTCTTCGTTGCGAAGCAGATTTTCGAGCAGCACCTTCATCGAGAAGGGGAGCTTCGAAATGCCCTTCAGGCCGTTCTTTTCGGCCGTCGGAAGGCTGAAATAAGCATAGGTCTTGGAGCCGACCTTGAGGGTCTTGGCGCAACGAAAGCTGTCGAGCGAGGTCATGGATGCTGTTCCTTTGCCACCGGTCCGGCTTGCGGCTTTTCAAACATAAGATATTGAAAGACAAACACTTTCCCGGACACGATGTTCGCGCGGCGCTTTGCGCGCGAAAGCGGTGTAACGAGGAGGTTATAGGACCTTTTTTTTAAGCGTTCCATATGAACGAAAGACATCAACAAGCGCCGCGCATGCCTGAAATGTTTCAGACCGCGACAATGCCCGGACAAACGTCAAATGGCTGATTCGCTGTCGCTTGCAGCCGAGGATCTGGTCTGCCGGCGCGGCGGACGGGAGGTCTTTTCCGGCCTTCATTTCACGCTCTCGTCGGGACAGGCGCTGGCGGTGACCGGCCGCAACGGGGCGGGCAAATCCTCGCTTCTGCGCATGATCGCGGGCCTGCTGCGCATAGAGGCGGGAAGGCTCGTGCTTTCGGGTGGCGACCTGGATGGAGACCTGGAGCGCAGCATCGGCGAAGAAGCGCATTATCTCGGCCATCAGGACGCGCTGAAGCCTTCGCTCTCGGTGATCGAGAATCTCGAATTCTGGAGCGCGTGGCTTGGCCGTGCAGAGCTTGGCGGTGGAGAATGCCGCGCGGCTTTGGGCGCGGTCGGGCTGGAAACACTTGGCCGCCTGCCCGCAGCCTATCTTTCGGCAGGGCAAAAACGCCGGCTCTCGCTGGCACGGCTTGTCGCGATCCCACGGCCGATCTGGCTGCTCGACGAGCCTTCCTCCGCGCTCGACGCCGCGGCGCAGACGACGTTGCTCGTTCTGATGCGCGAGCACCTCGCCAAGGGCGGCATGATCCTCGCCGCCACCCATGCGGCGATCGGGATCGACGGCATTCGCGAATTGCGGATCGGACCGGCGGCATGAAAGCGCTCGCAGCTCTCTTCATGCGCGACGTGCGCATCGCGATGCGCGCGGGCGGCGGCGCATCCGTTGCCGTGCTCTTCTTTCTGATCGTGGTAACGCTGACGCCATTCGCGGTCGGGCCCGATCTGCCTCTGCTCAAACGCATCGGCCCGGCGATGCTCTGGATCGGCGCGCTGCTCGCGAGCCTGCTCGCGCTCGACCGATTGCTGGCGGCGGACCGCGACGACGGATCGCTCGACCTCCTGGGGATGACCGCCATGCCGCTGGAACTGGCCGTGGCGGTGAAGGGGCTCGCGCATTGGCTCACGACCGGCCTGCCGCTCGCGATCGCAGCGCCGCTCTTCGCATTGTTCCTGAATGTCGACGGATCGGCGGGCTTTGCCGTGGCGCTCACGCTTCTGGCCGGCACGCCGGCATTGACCTTTTTTGGATTGATCGGCGCGGCTTTGACCGTCACGCTCCGGCGCGGCGGGCTCTTGCTCAGCGTGCTCGTCCTTCCGCTGACCATTCCCGTGCTGATCTTCGGCGTCGCCGCCTCCAACGCCGCGATCGCGGGACCGCTCGATTTCGGCACGCCGTTCACGATCCTTTGCGCGCTCTCTCTGATAAGCTTTGTGATTGGACCATTCGCGGCGGCGATGGCGCTTCGCCACGGTCAGGAATGATCCATATCTCGACCACAAATCCGCGGAATTCCAGTGTGGTGGTTCAGAAATTCCCTTCATTCTCGCTGCGAGTCCGTCAAGGGAATTTCTGGACCAAAACCACACTAGAATCATAATATTGCTAGTGTCCTTCGATTCCGAAGTTCGCTTACGAAGCCGCCGCGGAATGAAGCGAACTTCGGAATCGGGACACTAGCGTCACGCAAATCGCACCATATTGTTCTTGAACGCGAGCCGCCTTAAAGACCTGTCCAATGGCCCTGATCGACTACGCCAATCCGTCAAAATTCCTGTCCTTCGCCGACCGCGTCCTGCCGTGGCTGATCGGATGCGCGGCGCTCGCGCTCGCCTTCGGGATCAACCAGGTCTATGGCGCGCCCGACGACTATCAGCAGGGCGCGACGGTGAAGATCATGTTCGTGCATGTTCCGGCCGCCTGGCTCGCGATGTTCGGCTGGGGCGTGATGAGCATCGCGGCTTTGGGCACCTTGGTCTGGCGGCATCCGCTGGCGGACGTGGCCGGCAAGGCGGCGGCGCCGGTCGGCGCGGCATTCACGCTCACTTGCCTCGTGACCGGCTCGCTCTGGGGACGCCCGATGTGGGGCACCTATTGGGTGTGGGACGCGCGGCTGACGTCGGTCTTCATCCTGTTCCTGATGTATCTCGGCGTGATCGCGCTCTGGCGCACCATCGACGAGCCGTCACGCGCCGCTCGCGCGGCGGCCATTCTCACGCTCGCTGGCGCGGTCAATCTTCCGATCATCAAGTTCTCGGTCGATTGGTGGAACACCTTGCATCAGCCCGCATCTGTGCTGCGGCTCGGCGGGCCGACCATTCATCCCGATCTGCTCGCTCCGCTCCTGATCATGGCGTTCGCGCTCGCGCTGTTGTTTTTCGCGCTGCATCTCGCGGTCATGCGCAACGAGATCCTGCGGCGGCGGGTGCGCACCATGCATCTCCTGCAGGCGCAAGCGGCGCCGGGGAGCTGAACCATGAACCTCGCATCGCATGCCGATTTCATCGTCGCCGCCTATGGCGCGGCCGCGGCCATTCTCGGCGTTCTGATCCTGTGGGTCATGTTCGATTATCGCGCGCTGCGGCGTACGCTCGCCGAATTCGAGGATGAGGGCGTGACACGCCGCTCGGACCATACCGCCAGATCGCCGTTGTGACGGACCGATCCGACAGCGGCACAGGAACGCGGCGGCTGTTTGTCGTCATTCCTCTCGTCATCTTTATGGGGCTGGCCGGCCTGTTTCTGTATCGCCTCGGCGCGGGCGACCCTTCGCGGATTCCATCGGCGCTGATCGGCCGCGCGGCCCCGCAGACCGAGCTTCCTTCCATCGATGGCCTGTTGCGAGATGGCGCGCCGGTTCCGGGCCTGACCTCGAAGGATTTTGCCGGCGCGGTGACGCTGGTGAATGTCTGGGCATCATGGTGCGTGCCGTGCCGCGACGAGGCGCCGTTCCTCGATCTCCTCGCCAAGGACAAACGCTTCCGGCTCGCCGGCATCAATTACAAGGATCAGGCCGACAATGCCCGCCGCTTCATCGGGCGCTACGGCAATCCGTTTACGACCATCGGCACCGACGCCAATGGCCGCGCCGCCATCGAATGGGGCGTCTATGGCGTGCCGGAAACCTTCATCGTCGGGCGCGACGGCAAGATCGCCTACAAGCTGGTCGGGCCGATCACCGCTGAGAATTTCGAGACGCAGGTCAAGCCCGCGATCGAGAAGGCGCTGGCGGCGGGCAAGTAAAATCTCTCCAGTCGTCATGGCCGGGCTCGTCCCGGCCATCCACGTCTTTCTTGATCCGTCATCCTGAGGTGCGAGCGCAGCGAGCCTCGAAGGATGACAGCCCGAGGCGGTGACCGTCTATCCTTCGAGGCCGTGCTGCGCACGGCACCTCAGGATGACGGATCAAGGTCCGTGTTCGCGGATTAAAAATTGTCAAACAGCCAAGATCTTCAAACAGCCAAGCCTCTTCGTTCTCGCTGCGGATTTCCGCGCGAGTTACAGATTTTCTTTTCGATGGCTCCCTCAAAAGAGGGAGCGGAGCGCCGCTCGGCGCATATTTGGTGTGGCGGCTCTTGCGAGGAGCCGCACCGGTCTTGCGATCGACCGGTCTCGCCTTACGGCGCTCCACTGCGGCGTTTTCAATCCCTGGGACCCCGCTTGCCTTTGGCCGGGGGTATCCGGCGGTTTCGCCGCCGGGGCCCGGAAAGACGCAAGGAACGAGCCCTGGACGTCATCATGCGCCGGGAGGCCGATCCAGGGACTCCCGGGAGCACGGTTTGCGAGACCATGCGCGCGGGCGCCGCTCTCCATTCGCGCTCAGTTTCGCTCTGCAGAGCGCCCCTCAGCGAATGGGGATGAATCCGATTTATGAAAACAATCGATCGGCGTCCAGACCAATATTTTTCGCAAGGGGGGTGTACTTCGTGCGCGACCACGCCGCAGTCGTGATGATCATCAGGGCGATTCTTTGGAACGGAGATTTGCGCGCTGACTTTGACAATTCGCTACAGCGTCCCGCTGACGTCGTGCTTTTTCATCAGCGGAAGCTGCGCCAGCGCGAACAGGAATGTCAGCGGCACGAAGCCGAACAATTTGAAGCTGACCCAGAAATCCGTGGTCTGCGTGCGCCAGACGATCTCGTTCAGCGCGGCCATGACAAAGAAGAACAATGACCACCGGATGGTGAGGATGCGCCAGCCTTCGTCCGTGAGATGAAACATCGAATCGAACACGACCGACAATAGCGGCTTTCGCATGATCAGCCCGCCCGCGAGCACCAAGGCGAACAGAAGATAGATCAGAGTCGGCTTGAGCTTGATGAAGGTGTCGTCGTGCAGGAAAATCGTCAAACCTCCGAACACCATCACGATGATCGCGGATACCACCGTCATCACTGGAAAGCGGCGGATCATCACATAGGACACAACGAGCGCGACGACGACGGCGGCCATGAAGGCGCCGGTCGCGGCGAAAATGCCGGCCTTGGCGTTCACGACAAAGAACAGCAGCAGCGGCCCGATATCGAGCCCGAGCTTCACGAACGGATTGAGCTGGGTTTTTGCGGTCATGGATTCCTACTAGCGCGCCGGATCGTCATTCTTCAAGTCCCGCCACCGCGCGGGCAAAATCGCGCGCGGTGAACGGCTCCAGGTCCTCGACGCCTTCGCCGACGCCGATGAAATGCACCGGCAGCCGGAATTTCTCCGCGATCGCGACAAGGATGCCGCCGCGCGCGGTGCCGTCGAGCTTGGTCATCACGAGGCCGGTCACGCCCGCGGTCTTCTCGAAAATCTCGACCTGCGACAGGGCGTTCTGCCCGACGGTCGCGTCGAGCACGAGCAACACCGCATGCGGCGCGCCCGGTTCGGCCTTGCCGATCACACGCACGACCTTTTCCAGCTCGCTCATCAGCTCGGCGCGATTCTGCAGCCGTCCGGCGGTGTCGATCAGCAGCACATCGGCCTTATCGTTTTTTGCCGCGGCGATGGCATCGAATACGAGACCGGCGGCGTCCGAGCCAGGCTCGCGCGCGATCACGCTCGCCCCGATACGCCCGCCCCAGATTTTCAATTGCTCGATCGCGGCGGCGCGGAAAGTATCGCCGGCCGCCAGCATCACCTTGCGGCCTTCCGCATGCAAAGACGAGGCGAGTTTTCCGATGGTCGTGGTCTTGCCGGAGCCGTTCACCCCGATCACGAGAATGACAAAAGGCTTCTTCGCAGTGTCGATCACGAGCGGCTTGGCAACGCCCGTCAGCACCTTTTCGATCTCGGCTGCGAAAATCGTTTTCACGTCGTCGGGCGACACGTCCTTGTCGTAACGGCCATCGGCCACGGCCGCGGCAATGCGCGAAGCCACCGCGACGCCCAAGTCGGCGCGAATGAGCGCCTCTTCGAGTTCCTCGATCATCGCGGCGTCGAGCTTGCGCTTGGTGACAAGGTCCGACAGCGCGCCGGAAAGCGACGAGGAGGTGCGGCGCAATCCGCCGGAGAGGCGCTGCCACCAATTCGCTTTTTCGTTGCCGCTGTCACTCATGCCGTGGCCGTGATAGCCGTTTCGGCATGACACCGGAAGAGATGGTGGCGCGGCTTCTGTATCGCGACGGCCTGATGCTGGTCCTCGACAAGCCAGCGGGCTTTGCCGTGCATCGCGGCCCTAAGGGAGGGGAAAGCCTCGAGGACCATTTCGGCGCCTTGCGCTTCGGGCTGCCACGCGCGCCCGCTCTGGCGCACCGGCTCGACCGCGACACATCCGGCTGCCTCGTGCTCGGCCGCCATCGCAAGGCGCTGGAGAGCCTCGGCAAACTGTTCAAGAACGGCAAGATCGGCAAGACCTATTGGGCTCTGGTGCAGGGCGGCCCGGCCGAAAACGAAGGCCGCATCGACATGCCGCTCGGCAAGCGCGACGACAGCCGCGGCTGGTGGATGAAGCCCGATCCGCAAGGTCAGCCCGCGGTCACGACATGGAGGGTGCTCGGTCGCGCGGAGGGGAAAGCCTGGCTCGCGCTCGAACCGCTCACCGGCCGCACGCATCAATTGCGCGTGCATTGCGCGGAGCAAGGCTGGCCGATTGTGGGCGACGCGATCTATGGCGGCGCACCGCGCGACGGCGGGCTCAGGCTTCAGCTTCTGTCGCGCGAGATCGTGGTGCCGCTTTACAAGAATCGCGATCCGGTAAGAGTCACCGCACCGGTGCCCGCGCATATGCGTGACGGACTGGCGGCTTGCGGATGGATCGACAACGATCCTCCCGTTGAAACATTGCGTCTGCAGGCCGGTTAAAGTTCGATCCAGCGCTACTATTCCAGCTCCGACCTATCCTGAGGAGCCGTATGTTGTGAAGGTGTTAGAGGATCGGCAGGCCGTCAGCTGAAGCAGCTACTTACGTTTATCTTGTTGAATCTTAGTATCGATCTCGTCCGCCTTAGCCTCTAGCTCTTGACCGAGTGCCTCTAATTTATCTGCCCCCTCGCGTTGAGCTTTTGCGAGGCTGAACAAACGCTTTGCCTTTCCCATGAAGTATTGGACGTGTTTCTCAGCGAGCATTCGGTTCTCTGCCTTTCGGTCGCAGGTGGGAAGGATATCGTCCTCAGCCACCGACGCCTGTGGGGAAAGCCGTGGTCGACGGTGTCCTTAAAGTATATGAGCCGCACCCAAACTACGAGTGGGATAGAGATTTGGCCGAAGATACGATCAGTGCAATTTTTGTCGAGATGGGACGGGCTGACCCAAGGTGTCCGAATACAACTCATCGACGGTCAGAATGATCTCGTTGATGAGCTGACTGAGTAACCGGCATTCTTCAATCCCGTATTCCGGGACTCTCAATTTTTTTGATCGTTTGGTTTGCACCTTTTTAGCCTGAGCGGGCTTCAAGCTGCCTCTAACAAGGTGAAGAAGAAATGCTTTGGTTTTCGGGTCTTTCACCCAAGTGCCGTGAGCGAGTAAGTCTCGTTGGGTCGTTGCTGAAAGCAGGGATTTCCGCAGGCGAACAAGATCGACATCTGTTTTGACGTCTTTCAAACTGACTAAATCGCAAATTAGATCAAACCGGTCCATGGTGAGAGAGTCTTTAGCCACAAGGCGGCTGAGGACTTTGGTGACATGCAAAATGTCATAGATAATCAAACCAAGTCGCCATTCTACATAGGAGTGGAAGAAAATTACGCGTCCTATCTCGCGCATGAGATTGGGCGGCAAGTTTCGAACGACCGGTACGTCGCGAGGGTGAAGATCTTTCATTCCTAGAGCAATCCGATCCGGTAAAGGGCCTCAAGGTGATGCGGATGTTCCCAGGAACGCCTCCGCACAAACCTTTCGGAAAGCAGCGCAAGAATCCTCAGATTAGAACACTGCGGCGTAATACCTGCAACTTCAAGGCATGATGATGCATTTTGACAAGATACATTCTGGAAACAAATGAGCTTTCGGCCACTATCTCGGGCTTCCGAGCGGGTCAAAGCGGAAGCGACGCGCACCGCGAAGGATTGCTCGCTTGCGGATGGATCGACAACGATCCGCCCGTCGAGACGCGGCGCCATCCCGCACTTGCTGGCCCAACGCCGCAGCTTTAAAGTCGTTTGGTTGCAAACGCGTTCTGAGATCATGATGAAACGATCTTGTGCAGCTTCAATTGCGTTCGGCGTCAGTGTGTTGGCGCTGGCCATCGCCTCTCATTCCTCGGCTCACGCTCAATCCGCCGATCTGGTGCTGTGCGACCGGCTCGCCGCCGAGCCGTCCGACCCGGACAAGCCGGCGGATGTCCCCGGCATTTCCATGATCGCGAAATCCGATATCGCGACCGCGATCAAATTTTGCCGGATCGCGTCGACATCCTCGCGCCGTGCGATGTACCAGCTCGGCCGCGCTTATGCCGCCAACCGGCACTTGCCGGAAGCGATCGC
>CAMDXM010000023.1 GCA_945878025.1 Pseudorhodoplanes sinuspersici
CCACCGCCGTGTCGTTCGTATGCGGATTGCTGATCGGCGCGGACGAAGATCCGAAGCGCCGCCGGGCATGGCTGATCGCCGGATGCGCGATCAATCTCGCGGTTCTCTTCGTCTTCAAGTATTTCGACTTTTTCAACGTGCAGACGCGCGACCTGATGGCCGCGATCGGCGTCGATTACAACATCCCCAATCTCGATCTCGTGCTTCCGGTCGCGATCTCGTTCCACACGTTTCAAGTCTTGAGCTATCTGTTCGACGTCTATCGGCGCGACGTCGCGCCGGAGCGGCATTTCGGGATTTTCTCGCTCTACGTCGTCTATTATCCGCAGCTCGTCGCCGGTCCGATCGAGCGCGCGTTTCATTTCCTGCCGCAATTGCGCAAGCTGCTGACGCCGGCGCCGGAACTCAATTTCGACGAAAGCCGCGCGGTCTCCGGCCTGCGGCTCATCCTGTGCGGCTTCGTCAAGAAGCTAGTCATTGCGGATAATCTCGCGCTCTATGTCGACCCGATCTATAACGATCCCGCCAATGCGACCGGCGGGGCGCTCGCGCTCGCGACCGTCGCTTTCGCCTTCCAGATCTATTTCGATTTCTCGGCCTATACCGACATCGCGCGCGGCTGCTCGCGCGTCATGGGCATCGAACTGATCGAGAATTTCCGCAGGCCCTATCTCGCGCGCTCGGTGGCGGATTTCTGGAAGCGCTGGCACATTTCGCTGACCTCATGGTTCCGCGACTATGTCTATGTGCCGATGGGGGGAAACCGCGTGTCGCACGGACGCTGGATCGTCAACGTGATGGCGGTGTTTCTGCTCAGCGGGCTGTGGCATGGCGCCAACTGGACCTTCGTGATCTGGGGCCTCCTGCATGGCGGCTATTACGTCGTTTCGGTCAATACCGCCAAGGCCCGCGCGGCCTTCGCCGCGCGCATCGGCCTGCCTGGGCGAACCGGATGGCACGCGCTCTGGCAGACCGCAGCGACCTTCGCTCTCGTCTGCTTTGCGTGGATCTTCTTTCGCGCGGGCGATCTGCCGGCGGCAATCACGATTGTTTCATCGATCGCCGAAAGTCTCGCGCATCCGCTGACGCAATTTTTCGGCGCGCCGCCGCTGGCCTCCGCCGCGACGACCGTCGCCTCGTTCAACGAGCCGCGCTTCTATCTCGCGCTTGCCGCGCTCGGCTTGTTCTATCTCTGGGACATCCGCCGCGAATATCGCAACGTCGATTTTGCCGCGCTCGCCGGCTGGCAGCGCTGGGGCGTCTATTACGCCGCCTGTCTCGCCATCGTCGTGATCGGCAATATGGGCAACAAGCAATTCATCTATTTCCAGTTCTAGGGCGCCAAACGTGAAATCGCTCGTCCGCAAATTCGCTCTGCTCGCAGCTCCCTTCGCGGCGCTGATCGCTATCGAATTGTTCGTGCTGCCGGTCGATTTTTTCACCTTCCGGGTTTGGGAGGCGCTGACGATCCAGTATGTGCGCCCGGCCGACGGCATTTTTTATCCGAAGATGCATGTGGTGAAGAGCGAGCATGCCGACAAGCTCGGCTTCCGCGATTCCAATCCGCGCAAGGTCGAGTGGTTCACCGACGCGCACGGCTTTCGCAACCGGCCGCGCGCGGTCGAACCCGAACGCTACGACATCGTCGTGCTGGGGGATTCCAATATTGTCGGTTCCTCGCATGACCAGAAAGACACCATCGCCGAAGTGCTGGAGCGCAAATGCCGCTGCCCGGTCTATTCCTATGGCGGCGCGTCCAAGCGGCAATTCTTCAACGATCCGCGATTCAGGAAAAATCCGCCGCGCGTGATCGTCGCGGAAGCCATCGGCGCCGAATTCTACAAGCCGTCTTTCGCCGCGCTGAACTACGAAAACCTTCTGGGCGGTCCGGGCGCCGAGCAGAGTTTTCTGCCCGATGCGCTTGCGGTGACGCTCGACCGGCTGCTCAAGACCAACATGCTGGAATTCATCCGCAGCCGCCTGCATGTGCAGCGCTATGCCGCGGAAAAGGAAGCCGAGACCCCGCCGGCCGAACGCGTGTCGTTCGTCGTCGATATGGTCGTCAAAATGCGCGACGAAGCCGCGCGGCGCGGCAGCGACTTTGTCTTCGTGTTGATGCCCTACGATCCGACGCTCGACCAGGCGGTAATCAAGCTGAAGGAACTGGGAGTCAAGACCATCGCCTATCTGCCGAGCAATGAGCGCCCGCAGGCGGCGTATCTGAAATCCTTCTATCAGGACCACGATACGCATTGGCGTGCGGAAACGGTGCGCACCACGGCCGACGAAATTCTCGATCTGCTCGGCTGGACGAACACGCGGCCCGAAAGTCAGACCGATGCGCGCTCCGTCAGTTCTTCAACGCAGCCGTGATCAGTTCGACGGCGTCGCCGCTCGCCCATTCGGCGGGTCCGGCGAGCGTGGCAATTTCGCAACCGTCCTTGTCGATCAGGAGCGTGGTCGGCATGCCGATGACGCGGCCAGCCGATTTCAGGTCCTGGAAAATCTTCGCCGTAGGATCCGCGTAATAGGCCAGCTGCGAAACGCCATTGTCCGTCAGCCACGTCTTGGCCTTGTCGGGATCGCGGGTATCGATATTGACGGCGATCACTTCGAATTCCGGGCCGCCGAGCTTTTTCTGCAGCGCGTCGAGCGCCGGCATTTCCTTCTTGCATTCCACGCACCAGGTCGCCCACAGATTGAGGAGCACGACGCGGCCTTTCCAGTCCGCCAGCGTGCGGTCGCGGCCATCGCCATCGCGGAACGAAAGCTGGGCGGCGCGGATCGGCGCTTTCGCAGGCGTCAGCGCCGCGATTTCGCCCTTGAACAGCGGGTTGAGCTTTTTGGCGAGGTCGGCGGCCGGGCGGCAGGCGGCATCCGCGGCGCCGGTTTGGCCTGCATTGCGCTGGAACCCGCCCATCCCGTATACGACCGCAAGCCCGGCCATCGCTCCCAGGACGAAGGCGGCCGGCATGAACCTGAAATGGCTGTAAAACGGCGTCTGTTTCATTCCGGTACGATCTGGTGACGGTGTCATGAGCAACAAAATGTGGGGCGGGCGCTTCGCGTCGGGCCCCGACGCGATCATGGAGGCGATCAACGCCTCGATCGACGTTGACCGGCACCTGTACCGCCAGGACATCACCGCAAGCAAGGCGCATGCGGCGATGCTCGCCGAGCAAGGCATTATTACGGCGGACGATGCCGCGAAGATCGCTCACGGTCTAGACACGATCCTGTCAGAGATCGAAGGCGGAAAATTCACCTTCCAGCGCGCGCTGGAAGACGTGCACATGAACGTGGAATCGCGGCTGACGGAGCTTGTCGGTCCGGCCGCCGGACGGCTGCATACCGCGCGCTCGCGCAACGACCAGGTCGCGACCGATTTCCGCTTGTGGGTGCGCGACACCATCGACCAGCTCGATAGCGCGCTTTCGGATTATCAGCGCGCGCTCGCCGAAAAGGCGCTGGACCATGCCGGCACGGTGATGCCGGGCCTGACCCATCTGCAGACCGCGCAGCCGGTGACCTTCGGCCATCATCTTCTGGCTTATGTCGAGATGGCGGCGCGCGATCGCGGGCGCTTCGCCGATGCGCGCAAGCGCCTCAACGAATCCCCGCTCGGTTCGGCGGCGCTTGCCGGCACTTCGTTCAATCTCGACCGCGACATGACCGCGAAGGCGCTCGGCTTCGACCGCCCGACCGCGAATTCGCTCGACGCGGTTTCCGATCGCGATTTCGTCATGGAGCCGCTCGCGGCGGCGGCGATCTGCGCCGTGCATCTGTCGCGCTTCGCCGAAGAGATCGTGATGTGGACGTCGCCGCTGGTCGGCCTCGTCGCGCTGTCCGACAAATTCACCACCGGCTCCTCGATCATGCCGCAGAAGCGCAATCCGGATGCCGCCGAACTCGTGCGCGCGAAAGCCGGCCGCATCGCCGGCGCGCTCACGGCGTTGCTCATGGTGATGAAGGGTCTTCCGCTCGCCTATCAAAAAGACATGCAGGAAGACAAAGAAGGGCCGATGGACGCATTCGCGGCCTTGTCGCTCTCGCTTGCCGCCATGACGGGCATGGTGCGCGACATGACGCCCGATGCCGCGCGCATGAAGAAAGCCGCGGGCGAGGGCTATGCGACCGCGACCGATCTCGCCGACTGGCTGGTGCGGACGCTGAAAATGCCGTTCCGCGACGCGCATCATGTGACCGGCAAGATCGTTGCCGAAGCCGCGCAAACGGGCGTTCCTCTGCACCGGCTGCCGCTCGAGGTCATGCGCAAGATCGAGCCGCGGATCACCGACGAAGTCTTCGGCGTGCTCTCTGTCGACCGCTCGGTCAAAAGTCGTACGAGCTATGGCGGCACGGCGCCGAAGAACGTGCGGTCGCAGGCGAAAAGATGGTTAAAACGGCTCGAAAAAGGCCGCTAGCAGAGCCTCAACCCTTTGAATAACCAACTATCGCCTCTTTTCAGCGATCTGGTATAGGAAGCGCGCATTTGGGGGAGTTTTCGTGACCGTCCGTCCGGCCAGCAAGGTCCAGCGAGTTGCCATTGTGGCGGCGTTGTTCGCAGCGCTTGGCCTTTCCGCCTGCGGCCGCAAGGGTCCGCTCGACGAGCCGCCGGGCGCGCTGAACAACGTCAATGCCGGCACCGAAGTGGCTCCCACCGCTGACGAAAAAGGCACGGTGGTGCGCCCGGGCAGCGACAAGCTCCTTCCCATCATCCGCGGACCGAACAAACGCATTCCGCTCGACGTTCTGCTCGACTGAGATCGCGATGCATCACTTTGCCTATCGCGGCGGCGTTCTCCACGCCGAGGCGGTAAGTCTCGGGTCGATAGCGGATTCCGCGGGAACCCCATTCTATTGCTATTCCACGGCGACCCTGGAGCGCCATTACCGCGTATTCGCGGAGGCCTTCGCCGACGTGCCCGCGCTCGTCTGCTATGCGGTCAAGGCCAATTCCAACCAGGCGGTGATCGCGACGCTGGCGCGGCTCGGTTCCGGCGCGGATGTGGTGTCCGAAGGCGAACTCAAGCGCGCTCTCAAGGCCGGAATTCCGCCGGACAAGATCATGTTCTCCGGCATCGGCAAGACCGACCGGGAACTCGCACTTGCGGTCGACACCGGCATTCTTTGCGTCAATGTCGAATCCGAACCCGAACTCGATCGCTTGTCCGAGATCGCGACGTCGAAGGGGCGCAGTGTCGACATTTCGGTGCGCGTCAATCCCGATATCGATGCGCGCACGCACGCCAAGATCGCGACCGGAAAATCCGAGAACAAGTTCGGCGTTCCGATCAGCCGCGCGCGCGAGGTCTATGCGCATGCCGCCAAGCGCAGCGGCATCCGCGTGCGCGGCGTCGACATGCATATCGGCAGCCAGATCACGGATTTGTCGCCGTTCGCGGACGCCTTCGCGCTCTTGTCCGAATTCGTGCAGACATTGCGCGCCGACGGCCACACGATTTCGCATGTCGATCTCGGCGGCGGTCTTGGAATTCCCTATCGGGACGACGCCGATATTCCGCCCGATCCGCAGGCTTATGCTGCGATCGTGAAAAATGCGACGCGCGGTCTCGGCTGCAAGCTGATTTTCGAGCCGGGGCGGCTGATCGTGGGCAATGCCGGCATTCTTGTGACGCGCGTCATCTATGTGAAGCGCGGCGAGGCCAAGACCTTCGTCATCGCGGATGCGGCGATGAACGATCTCATCCGCCCGACGCTGTATGAGGCGCATCATGAGGTCTGGCCGGTGCGGGAACCGGCGGCGGGCACGGCGCAGATCACGGCCGATATCGTGGGTCCGGTTTGCGAGACCGGCGATTATCTCGCGCTCGACCGCAGGATGGCCGAGCCGAAAGCGGGCGACCTGCTCGCGATCATGTCGGCCGGGGCCTATGGCGCCGTGCAGGCGGGAACCTACAACACGCGCCCTCTGATTCCCGAAATCATGGTCAAGGGCGGCGAATGGTCACTGATCCGGCCCCGCCTCGAAGCCGACGCATTGATTGGGCTCGATCGGCTTCCGCCTTGGCTTTGAGGCCCCGGCTCTGACCGGAACGCCCTAGCCAGAATGGCGGTGCATGGATGCGATGCGCCCCTTTGTCCGGGGTGCATGGAACTTGCATCGCGTGATAGGCTTTCAGCCAGATGACCGGGTGTCAGCGAATCGGATGATGGAACGCCAGACCCAAGACCCAAGCCAAGGTCCTCAGGAAAAAGGTATTTTTAGCCGCCTGCGGCCTCGTTCCGGCACCGGCGGCTTGCTGGACCGGACTGTCTATAACGCCCGCATGGCGCTGCTGTGGGAGCAGGTGTGGCCTCCTTTGGCGGCACTTTTGACCCTCCTTGGCCTGTTCCTGAGCGTGTCATGGCTTGGCCTTTGGCTGTGGCTGCCGTCCATCGGACGCGCCATCGGGGTCGGGCTGTTCGGTCTCGCGGCGCTCGCAGCTTTGTGGCGGCTCGTACGCCTGCATCTGCCGAGCGAGGCCGATGCACTGCGCCGTATCGACCGCAACAGCGGTCTTTCACACCGGCCCGCCACGGCGGTTTCCGACCAGCTTGCGGTCACGCAAAGCGATCCGATGTCGGCGGCGCTCTGGCAGGCGCATGTCGAGCGCGCTCTGCGCGCGGCCCGCAATCTTCGCGCCGGCTGGCCGATGCCGCAACTCGCCGTCCGCGATCCCTTCGCGTTGCGCGCGCTGGTCGCCGTTCTTCTGATCGCGACATTCTTCGCAGCCGGCGGCGACCGCGGCCGCAGGATCGCCGCCGCTTTCAACTGGCAGGGATTCACGACGCCCGCCAATTACCGCATCGATGCATGGGTCACGCCGCCGCCTTATACCGCCCGCCCGCCGGTGATCCTGCCTGGCTTGCGTCCGGGCGACACCGCGCGCGCCGCGCCCTCCGTCGCCGTTCCCGCCGGATCCATTCTCGTGATCCGCGCGACCGGATTGAGCGAACTCGATGTCGTCGTGAAAGGCGGCCTCAAGGAAGAGAAGGCGGACAATCCCGCGCCCGTTCCCGCCGGCACGCATGAGCGACGCTTTTCCGTTCAGCAGCAAGGCAGCGCGAGCCTGCGCGGCATTGGCGGCGACGTCATCTGGTCGTTCACGGCTATTCCCGACCGTCCGCCGTCTATCGCGCTCGCCAAGGATCCGGAGCCGCAGCTGCGCGGTTCGCTTCAGTTGAACTACAAGATCGAGGACGATTACGGCGTCGTCGATGCGCGCGCCGTGTTCGAGCGCAAATCATCCGCCGATGCCGCCAAGGGACGGCCGCTTTTCGGTCCGCCCGATATGCCGCTGGTGCTGCCGCAGGCCCGCACGCGCAACGGCGTCGGACAGACCACCAAGGACCTGTCCGAACATCCTTGGGCCGGCGTCGACGTCGTCCTCACGCTTGCCGCGCATGACGAAGGCGGCAACGAAGGCCGCTCCGAACCGTTCGAGATGCAATTGCCGGAGCGCCCCTTCGGCAAGCCGCTGGCGCGCGCGCTGATCGAGCAGCGCCGCGATCTCGCGCTCGACGCCGAGGCGAAATCGCGCGTGCTCGGCGCGCTCGACGCGCTTGCGATCGCGCCGGAAAAATTCACGCCCGAAGCCGGCATCTATCTCGGCCTGCGGTCCATCTATTGGCAGCTCGCCCGCGCGAAAACCGACGACGCGCTGCGCGACGTCGTGGCGCGGTTGTGGCAGATGGCCGTGTTCATCGAGGACGGCAACGTCTCCGACGCGGAAGCGGCCTTGCGCGCCGCGCAGGAGGCGCTCCGCGAGGCGCTGGAACGCGGCGCCAGCGACGAGGAAATCAAGAAGCTGACCGACGATCTGCGGGCCGCGCTCGACAAGTTCATGCAGGCTTTGGCCGAGGAGATGCGGAAAAATCCGCAGCGCTCTGCGCGTCAGATGGATCCGAATGCGCGGATGCTGCGTCCGCAAGACCTCAAGAGCATGATCGACCGGCTGGAAAATCTTGCGCGCTCCGGCGCCAAGGACGCCGCCAAGAAGTTGCTCGAGGAATTGCAGTCGATGCTCGAAAATCTGCAGACCGCGCGTCCCGGCGGCCAGATGGACGGCGAAGACGACGACATGATGTCGCAACTCGACGAACTCGGCGACATGATCCGCAAGCAGCAGCAATTGCGCGACCGCACATTCCGGCAGGGCCAGGATGCGCGGCGCGACCGCCAGCGCGGACAGCGCGGTGAACGCGGACAGCAGGGCGAACCCAATCTCGGCGAATTGCGGCAGGACCAGCAGGCCTTGCGCGAGCAGCTCAACAAGCTGATGCAGGAATTGCGCAAGCGCGGCCTCGGCCAGCAGCCGGGAAATCAGGGCGAGCAGGGGCAGGGCGAGCAAGGCGGCGAAATGGACCAGCTTGGCCGCGCCGGCGAAGCGATGGGTGAAGCCGAAGGTTCGCTCGGCGACGGCAATCCCGACAATGCGGTCGACGCGCAGGGCCGCGCGCTCGAGGCGTTGCGCAAGGGCGCGCAGGGAATGGCGCAGTCCATGCAGCAGCAACAGGGCATGGGCCCCGGTCCGGGCCAGCCCGGCCGCACCGGACAATCCCGCGCCCAGCAGGACACCGATCCGCTCGGGCGTCCGCTGCGCGGGCGCGATTACGGCGACGACGTTTCGGTGAAAGTGCCGGGCGAGATCGACGTGCAGCGCGCACGCCGAATCCTGGAGGAATTGCGCCGCCGCTTCGCCGATCCGCTGCGGCCGCAGATCGAGCTCGATTATCTCGAGCGGCTGCTCAAGGATTTCTGACGCAAGCTTGTCGGGCTTCCTTGCTGTCATGCCCCATCCGATCTCGGGTTTACCCGAGATCGGCAATCAAAATGCCCAAGTCGGCTAAAGCCGACTTGGGATGGCGGGACATCCAGCTGTCAGGGACATTCAATTTATCGAGCATTTCTGGATCGCCCGCCTTCGCGGGCGATGACAGTTGTGGCGATGGAGCGATCAATGCACGGCGCGAACCTTCAGCGCGCCGTTGACCGCGCCGCGGATGTCGCCGAGCGAAAACGGCTTGGTGATGACGTCGTGGATGAGCGCAGAGAGCCCGTGCGCGCGTTCGCGCTGGTCGGCATAGCCGGTCATCAAAAGGATCGTGAGCATGGGATAATCGCGGCTGGCCGCGAGCGCGAGCGCGATGCCGTCCATCACCGGCATGCGGATATCGGTCAGCAGCAGATCGAAACGGCCCTTCTCGCGCGTCAGGCAATCGAGCGCCTCGCCGCCGTCCGCATTGGCGACGACCTCGTGGCCGTCCTGCACCAGCGCGCGGGCGATCAGCGAGCGTAGCGATTCTTCGTCTTCGGCGATGAGAATGCGCGCCATGTCCTGTTCCCCGTGTCTCGTTTCTGTTACCGCAGTCCGGCCGCCGCGTCCCGGCGATTGTAGAATCGCACGCTGATGTCGTGCGTCTCGGCGGGCGGCGAGGCGAGCCGCGACCGGAACGGCAGCCGGTCTCCCGGTCCCGCGATCGTCCGGCTTGGCATCGCGGTCCAGTTGTAGATTTCACCGCCGAGCCCGTTGCGCACGCCGAAGCGAAGACGTGGAACCTCCACCGCCTTGCGGCTGACGCTGACGATCTCGCCCTCGACCACCATGACCGGAATGCCCTCGTGAATTTCGCGCGAGGTCTTGATGTTCTCGAACACGAGCCCGCGCAGATTGACGCCAAGCCCGATCGCCGAATAGAGCGAGGCGGTTTGCGGCAGCAGACGGACGGCGTCCGCGCGCCAGCCGAGCAGGATGGCGACCGCGGCGCAAAGCCCAAGAAGGAGTGTCGGCAGCGCGGCGAGCGGCCATCGCAGTTTCGGCAAGGCCGGGAAGCCGCGCTTCTTCTTTGCGCGCTTGCTGGCCCGGCGGCGCGCAAAGGTCTCGACGTCGCCGCCGGTGATCGGGAAAGGGCCTTCGCCGGGGACAAATTGACGTTCATGCTCGAGCGCGGGCACGAGCGGGGGCGCGCCGTCGATGACGTCGGTCACTCCGGGTCCTCGGGCGCGGCCTGGTCTTGGCCGGCTGCCGGGTCCGCTTCGGGGGCAATGTCCGTGGTGTCGGCGGCGAATTCGGCGGCGGTGTCGACGGGCTCCGGCGTCTCGCCGTCAAATTCGGCTTCGCTGCCTGTTCCGGCCTCGTCAGGGCTGTCGGGAACCATGCCGCCCGCGTCGGGGGCTCCGGCCGCCTCCAGAGCCATTTCCTGGGCGGATGCGAACCAGATCGTCCTGCAACGCGTGCAACGCACCGACCGGCCTTCGCCCAGGGCGGAGGCCGTGAGGTCATAGGAGGTCGCGCATTGTGGGCAGACGATCAGCATGCTCGAACGGGACATACGAATCACGGTGTCAAAGGTCGTTGCCACGACCCTAGCAGCCGTCCGTTAACGGATCGGAAACCATAGCGGGACGCGTCGGCGGCTATGGCCGGGCTGCGCCAATCCTGTAAAAGTCGCCGATAATTGGCGGGGCCGCGGCGAAATCGCCGGGGCGGAACCGGAGTGGGGCGTGGTCCGATTCGAGAATGTAGGCTTGCGTTACGGGCTCGGACCGGAGGTGCTGCGCGATCTCAGCTTCCGGATCGAGCCGCGCTCGTTCCAGTTCCTGACCGGCCCTTCCGGCGCGGGCAAGACCTCGCTGCTGCGCCTGTTGTTCCTCTCGATCCGCCCGACGCGCGGCCTCATCACGCTGTTCGGCCACGATGTCGCGCGGCTCTCCAAGGACGCCTTCGCGACCTTGCGGCGGCGTATCGGCGTGGTGTTCCAGGACTTCCGCCTGCTCGATCACATGACGACCTACGAAAACGTCGCACTGCCGTTCCGCGTCATGGGGCGCGACGAGGACAGCTACCGCAACGAGGTGATCGAGCTTCTGCAATGGGTGGGCCTGGGCGACCGGATCTGGGCGCTGCCGCCGGTTTTGTCCGGCGGCGAGAAACAGCGCGCGGCGATCGCGCGCGCGGTGATCGCGCGCCCGCAACTCCTGCTTGCGGACGAGCCGACCGGCAATGTCGATCCGGAACTGGCGCAACGATTGCTGCGGCTGTTCATCGAATTGCACAAGTCCGGCACGTCGATCGTGATCGCCACTCACGATGTGAGCTTGATGGACCAATTCGACGCGCCGCGCCTCGTGCTTCAGGAGGGCCGCTTGCATCATTACCATTACGCGTCGGATGACTATGTTCCGAGCACTGAAGATGACGACGTCTACGATTGAGCGCCATGGCCGATCAGCGAAACCCGATTGATCTTTCGATTTCCGCGCGCGCGCCGCGCGAATTCGCGCCTGGAAACGCGACACCGATCGTGCCGTCGGACTCGATCGGCGGCCGCGCGCTGGTCGCCGTCATCGCGATCATGACGTTTCTCGCGTCCCTCACGACCGGCGCCGTGATGATGATGCATGCCTCGGCCGCGGACTGGCAGTCGGAGATCGCGCGCGAGGTGACGATCCAGGTGCGTCCGACCGGCAAAGGCGATATCGAGGTCGAGACGCAGAAAGCCGCCGAGATCGCGCGCGGGTTTCCGCGCATCGCGGAGGTGCGCCCGTATACCAAGGCGGAATCGGCGAGCCTCCTCGAGCCCTGGCTCGGCTCCGGCCTTTCGCTCGACGACCTTCCGGTGCCGCGCGTCATCGTGCTCAAGCTCGTGCCGGGTCCGGCGCCCGATCTCGCGGGGTTGCGCAAGCTCCTGTCGGAGCGCGTCGCGGGCGCAAGCCTCGACGATCATCGCGGCTTCGTCGACAAGATGCGGGCGATGGCCAATTCCGCGGTCGCCGCGGGACTTCTGATTCTGGTCCTGATGCTGGCCGCGACCGTCCTGTCGGTGACGTTTGCCACGCGCGGCGCGATGGCGGCGAACCGGCCGATTGTGGAAGTATTGCATCTGATCGGCGCCAAGGACGGATTCATCGCGGGAGAATTCCAGCGTCACTTCCTGTGGCTCGGAATCAAGGGCGGCGCGATCGGCGGCGGCGGCGCCATGGCTCTGTTCGCGATCGCCGGATTTGCAGGCAGCTGGCTCACGGGCACCGCCGGGGGCGATCAATTCGCGTCGCTGTTCGGATCGTTTTCGATCGGCTGGGAAGGCTATGTCGCGCTTGCGGCGCAAATTTTGCTGATTGCCGCCGTGACCGCCGGCGCCTCGCGCCATACTGTTAACCAGACGCTTGAATCGGTCTGATCGCGCATGCAAAGGGGCGATCCGGCGCAGCGATTTTGCGCTATGATTCGCCCGGGACAACAGGAATGCCGGCCATCGAATCTCGACCGGACCTCAGAACGCCGAACGTCTTCGTGCGCGCCGCGCGTCTTTTCGCGGTGGCCATTACTTTTGCATGGCTGGCCGTGATCGCGAGCTTCCTGTGGTTCATCTGGCTCATTCCGAACGAGGAAGTGAAGCTCGACGCCAAGGCCGACGGGATCGTGGTGCTGACCGGCGGCTCGTCCCGGATATCGGACGCGCTCGAATTGCTGGCTGCGAAACACGGCCGCCGGCTGCTGATTTCCGGGGTGCATCCCACGACCCGGCAGCAGGAAATCGCCCGGCTGATGCCCGAATACCGGAAGATCTTCGATTGCTGCGTCGATCTCGACCGGGAGGCCCTCAATACCGTCGGCAACGCGACCGAAACCCGCCGCTGGGCCAAGGAGCAGGGGTTCAATTCGCTGATCGTGGTGACATCGAATTATCATATCCCGCGCGCGATGGCCGAACTGTCCCGCCAATTGCCGGACGTCCACCTGATCGCGTATCCGGTCGTCACCCATCGGGTGACCGACATGTGGCAGAGCGAGGCGACGGCGAAACTCCTCTTTTTCGAATATCTGAAGTATATGGTCGCCCAGGCGCGCATGCGCCTCGATCCCCTGATCTGACCGCTTCATCCGTTCCGGAAATCCTGCCTTGTCCATCATCGTCCGTTCGATCGTCTTCAATCTCACGTTTTATCTCGTGCTGTCCGTCTATCTGATCGTCGCGCTGCCGACGCTCGCGATGCCACGCGGCGTGCTTGTCGCATTGGTGAAAAACTGGGCCCGAGTGAATTTCTGGCTGCTGCGGCATATCTGCCATCTTCATTATGAAGTGATCGGCCACGAGAAAATCGGACACGGTCCCTTGCTGGTCGCGTCCAAGCATCAGTCGCTCTGGGAAACCTTCGCGCTGATGGCGCTGTTCGACGATCCGGCCTTCATCCTCAAGCGCGAATTGATGTGGATTCCGTTCTTCGGCTGGTGCGCCTGGAAGACCGACATGATTCCGGTCGACCGCGGCGCCGGCTCGCAAGCCATGGCCGCCATGACGAAACGCGCGAAAGCCGAAGTCGAGCGCGCGCGCCAGCTCATCATCTGTCCGGAAGGAACCCGCCGCGCGCCGGGCGCCGAACCGAAATACAAATTCGGCGTCGCGTATCTTTATTCGGAAATCGGCGTGCCCTGCCTGCCGGTGGCGCTCAATTCGGGCGTGTTCTGGCCGCGCCGGTCGTTCCGGCGTTATCCGGGAACGATCAGGGTGGAAATCCTCGATCCGATCGCGCCCGGCATGGACAAGCAGGCTTTCTTTGCGCGCGTGCAAACCGATATCGAAACCGCGACCGCGCGGCTGATCGCGCAAGCCGGACGCAAGAGCTGACGCGACGTCACAGAGACGATGCGTGCGGCGTCTCGTGCTGGCCTTTCAGCCGTTCCGCGAGCTGGCGCAGATTCTCGTCGCGGTATCCGTGCGATTCCAGTTCGGCGACGGTTGCGAGCACGTAATCGGGATTGGCGCCGGATTTTCCGTGCGCCTGCCGGATGTGATGCAGTTGCTGGTCGAGCGAGAGTTTCCCGGCATATTGCGGATGTCCGCGATCCACGAGAAAGACCAGCGACGGAACCTGCCGCCGCTCGCGGTCCATCAAGGTGACGTTGCGGATCGCCTCGATATAGACCTTCGTGGCCTGCTCGCGTTCCCGCAGATAGGCGATGGTTTCGGCTCGCTTGCCGGCGGCGACGCGGAAGGCGATGCCGCGGCAGGCGCCGCCGCGATCGAGCCCGAGCACGAGACCCGGCTTTTCGGGCGTTCCGCGATGCACGAAGGAATAGACGCAGAGCGAACGGTGCAGCCCGGTCAGGCGCGCCGGGAGCCGCTCGAGATAATCGAAGCCCGGCCGCCACATCAGCGAGCCATAAGCGAACACCCACAAATCGCCGGAAGGATCGGGTACAAGGCTCACTGGATGTCTCTTGGGTCCGGATCGGCGGCAATGGCGGGCATGGACAAAAACATCTTGGAAACGCCGTAATCGGTGGGCCTTGAGATGAATGATTGATTTGGGGATTTCAAGGACCGCGTTCGATGCAATACGAAAGTTCCGCACAATCCCGGCTCGCGCCACAGCGCCGTTCCGCGCGATGGCTGTTTCTGTCGCTGGCGGCAATCATCGTGGTGGGGGGCTGGGCGGCCTTCTGGTTCTACGCGGCCGATCGCGCCAACGGGGCGATTGCCGGCTGGCTGGAACGCGAGGCGCGGCTCGGGCGCATCTATAGCTGCGGCGCGCAGTCGCTTGGCGGTTTTCCGTTCCGGATCGAGGTGCGCTGCAAGGAAGCCAATATGCAATTGCGGAGCGCGCATCCCGCGCTCGCGCTGCGCATGGGCGACGTGCTGGTGGCCGCGCAGATCTATCAGCCGACGCTGCTGATCGGGGAATGGACCGGACCGCTCACGATCTCGGAGCACGGGCAGCCGCCGAAAATGGCGGCGACCTGGACCCTGATGCAGACCAGCGTGCGCGGCCGTCCGCGCGCGCCCGAACGCATCTCCATCGTGCTGGATAATCCGGCATTGGAGCGCTTCTCATCGGGCGCGCCGGAACGCATGGGCGCCGCCAGGCATGCCGAAATTCACGCGCGCGTGGCGTCCGGATCGCTGAAGGACCGTCCGGTGATCGATCTTGCGTTGCAGGCCAGGCAATTCTCCGCGACCGGCATCTATCCGCTGATTGCGCAGCCGACCGACGCCGATGTCGATCTCACCTTGCGCGGAATGAAAGACCTCTCGCCCAAGACCTGGCCCGAGCGTTTCCGCGAAATCCAGGAGGCGGGCGGCAAGATCGAGGTGAAGACGGCGCGCATCGCGCAGAGCGACTGGCTCGCGGCCGGCAGCGGCGCCCTCGGCCTGACCGCGAATGGCCGCCTTGAGGGCGAAATCCGGGTCACGGTCGCGGGTCTCGACAAATTGCTGCAACAGATCGGCGTCGATTATCTCGCGCGTCCGGGCGCGGGCAGCGACAAGCTCAATTCCGCGTTCAATGCGCTCGACAAGATCGCGCCGGGCCTTGGCGGTCTCGCGCGCGATCGCGCCGCGCCCGCGCTCGCGGCCGGCGCCGCGTTGCTCGGGCAGCCGGCGGAACTCGAAGGCCGCAAGGCGGTGTCGCTGCCGCTTCGCTTCGACGACGGAAAAGTCTTTCTCGGGCCGGTCAAGATCGGCGAGACGCAGGCGTTGTTTTGATTTCAGAAGTTTTGTCATGGCCGGGCTTGTCCCGGCCATCTACGTCTTACTTGGCAAAAGGAAGAAAGACATGGATGCCCGGCACAAGGCCGGGCATGACGAAATTGTGGGATCGGCAATTATGAATCGTCCGACGCATAAGGCTTTGGCACCGGCGCGTCCGGCAAGGTCGGATGCGGGCGGCCGAAATCGGGCGCGGGCGAATCCTGCCCGATCTGCACGATGCCGCGCCGGATCGCGCGCGTGCGGCTGAAATGATCGAACAAGGCGTCGCCGTCGCCGCGCCGGATTGCGCGCGTGAGCTTCGACAGATCCTCGTTGAAGGTGCCGAGCATTTCCAGCACGGCCTCCTTGTTGTGCAGAAACACGTCGCGCCACATGGTCGGATCGGAGGCGGCGATGCGGGTGAAATCGCGAAAGCCGCCGGCGGAAAATTTCAGCACCTCGGATTGCGTCACGTCGCCGAGTTCGTCGGCCGTGCCGACGATGGTGTAGGCGATGAGATGCGGCAGGTGGCTGGTCACCGCCAGCACCAGGTCGTGGTGATCCGCCGTCATGGTCTCGACATTGGCGCCGAGCGCGCTCCAGAAGGCGGATAGTTTTTCCGTCGCCGCCGGATCGGTGCCCTCGACCGGCGTGAGAATGCACCAGCGATTGACGAAGAGCTCGGCAAATCCCGCATCGGGGCCGGAATTCTCCGTGCCGGCGACCGGATGCGCGGGGATGAAATGCACGCCCTTCGGGACGTAAGGGCCCATGTCGCGCACGACCGAGCCTTTGACCGAGCCCACGTCGGAGAGGATCGCGCCCTGTTTCAGATGCGGCCCGATGTCCTTGGCGACCGCGCCGCTGGCGCCGACCGGAATCGAGACAATGACGAGATCGGCATCCTTGACCGCTTCGGAATTGGTCTCGGTCACCTGGTCCGCGAAACCAAGTTCCTTGATGCGTTTGCGCGTTTCCGGCGAGCGCGCGGTCGCGACAATGGTCCTGGCCGCGCCGGACGCGCGCGCTGCGCGCGCGATCGATCCGCCGATCAGGCCGGTACCGATCAGCGCAAGGCGTTGCACAATGGGCTCGGTTTTTGTCACGACGGCGCGCTCATTTGCCCATGAATTCGGCGAGCGTTTTCACCGTCAGGCGGTTGGCTTCTTCGGTTCCCACCGTCATGCGCAAGGCATTCGGCAAATGATAGGCGCGCAGCGCCCGCAGGAGGCAGCCGCGCGAGGTCAGGAATGCGTCGGCATCGTTTGCCGTCTTTCCCGGCTTGTCGGGGAAATGGATCAGGACGAAATTGGCGGCGCTCGGCGTCACCGTGAGGCCGAGCTTGCCGATCTCATCGGTGAGCCACGCGAGCCATTTCTCGTTATGCGCGCGCGCCTTTTCGGTGTGGGCGGTGTCTTCGAGCGCGGCGATACCGGCGGCGACGGCGGGCGTGCCGACATTGAACGGCCCGCGAATGCGGTTGATCGCATCCACGACCGGCGCGGGTCCATACATCCAGCCAAGCCGCAAGGCCGCGAGCCCGTAAATCTTCGAAAAGGTTCGCGTCATCACCACATTGTCGCTCGTCGCCACAAGCTCGATGCCGGATTCGTAATCGTTGCGCCGGACATATTCGGCATAGGCCGCGTCGATCACCAGCAAGACATGCGGCGGCAGCGCGCGGTGCAGGCGCTTGATCTCGTCGAACGGAACATAGGTCCCGGTCGGGTTGTTCGGATTGGCGATGAAGACGATTTTTGTCTTCGGCGTCACGAGCTTCAAAATCGCGTCCACATCGGCGGTGAAGTTTGTCTCCGCCGCGACCACCGGCTTCGCGCCGGTCCCGAGCGTCACGATCGGATAGACCGCGAAGCCATGCTTGGTGTAAATCGCCTCATCGCCATCGGCGAGATAGGCGCGCGCCAGCAAGTTGAGCAGATCGTCGGAACCGGCGCCGCACACGATGCGGTCCGGATCGAGGCCGTAAAAACGCCCGATCGCCTCGCGCAGGACGCGAGCGGTGCCCTCCGGATAATCGTGCAGGTGCGACGCCACGCGGCCATAGGCGTCCAGCGCCTTCGGACTTGGCCCTAGCGGAGTTTCGTTTGCCGAAAGCTTGAAGACCTTGGCCACGCCGGGCGCAGTGCTCTTGCCCGGGACATAGGCTTTGATCTCAAGCACGCCGGGGCGCGGTTGGGGACGCTGGGCAGTCATCGCAGAACGGGCTCCGAAAGTCAGCCTGGTGTCCCGAATCCGAAGTTCGCCTGCTCTCGCAGGACCATCTGTGGCGAACTTCGGATTCCAAGGGACACTAGCAAGTTATGATTTCTAGTGTGGTTCAGGTTCAGAAGTCCCCTTAACGAACTCACCGCGCAGATCAAGGGGACTTCTGAACCACCACACTAGTGGCCGGAAGCGGCCGCGCGCCGCCGGCAACCGTATAGCGGGTCGCGTGGCTTCCGACGAGGGCCGTCGAGCGCACCGACGCGCCGGCGTTAATCAGGGCGGATGTGATATCGGCGAGCGTCTTGCCCTCCGGCACGGAGACAAGCAGCGCCGCGCCGTCGAAGGCGCCGTCGGGCACCGCGACCACGTCGGCGAAAGGCGAGATCGCGCGCGCAGCGGCGGCGCTCCATCCCGACACCTTCACGCTGAAGACCTCGACCTCCTTCACGATCGCATCCGCGGCCGGCCACGAAATCGCGAACACCGGCAAGGATGCCGGATGGTCGGCGCGTTCGACGAAAGGCAGCCGCGCGATGATTTTCGGGGCTTTGTCGCCTTCCAGCATCGTCCACCACGCGCCCGTGCCGGCCACGGCATTGGCAGGCACGAGGCCAAGATCGCCCTTGGAGGCGGCCACCGACTGCACCACGCCGGCGGCGCCAAGATGCGGCCGGAATGGAACGGTGAAACCGAAATGGAAACGCACGCTGTCGCGCATGGCGGCGTCGCCCGCGCTCATGTCGGCATGCACGGCATAGGGCGCCTGGACATGAGTGAAAGTCGCGATGATGACGCGCCAGATGCTCTCCACCGTGTCGAGCGGCAGGATGCCGTGATGGCGCTCGACCAGGCGGCGCATCATCGCGGCCTCGCGCGCGGGCCGGAACGCGGAACCGGATTCCTGCGTCTTCTTGACCTTGATCAGGGTGTCGATAATTCTGCCCCGCTCCATCAGGAGCTCGTGCATGCCCTGGTCGATGCGGTCGATTTCGACGCGCAGGTCGGCGAGCGAGGGCGGATTGGGCGTCGAGGGCTTGCTCATGGTAGGTTCTTGGCTGGCAGGTTCTTGGCTGGCAGGTTCTTGGCTGGCAGGTTCTTGGCGGCATGTCGCAAAAGACATTGACAGGGGCGGGCGGCGCTCTACCTAAGGCCTTCGCCCGGTCCTGACCGGGCCCTCTGTGTTCTTTGATTTGATCGCATTTTCCGCGGCGAACCGCTACACACTTCGCCGGAAAATGCTCTAGCCGGGATCAGCGGGATGGTCGAGGCCAATCTGAGTGCCAAGACGAGTGCCAAGACGGACGATCTGTCGCCGACGCGCGACTCCGATCATCCGCGCGATTCGCTGGTCGCGCAGTTCGGCGCCGACAGGCCGCTCAAACTCGACGCCGGCATCGCGCTGTCGCCGTTCCAGATCGCCTACAAGACCTATGGGCAACTCAATGCCACGAAGTCCAACGCGGTGCTGGTCTGCCATGCCCTGACCGGCGACCAGCATGTCGCCAGCGTCCATCCGGTCACCAAGAAGAACGGCTGGTGGGAGACGCTGATCGGCTCCGGCCGGCCGATCGATACGGAACGCTATTTCGTCATCTGCGCGAATGTGGTCGGCGGCTGCATGGGCTCATCCGGCCCGTCTTCGACCAATACGCAGACCGGCAAGCCGTGGGGACTGGAATTCCCGGTCATCACCATCCGCGACATGGTGCGCGCGCAGGCCATGCTGCTCGATCATCTCGGCATCGACCAGCTCTTTGCCGTTGTCGGCGGCTCGATGGGCGGCATGCAGGTGCTGGAATGGGCGGCGAGCTATCCGCAGCGCGTGTTCTCGGTGCTTCCGATCGCGTGCTCGACCCGCCACTCGGCGCAGAACATCGCCTTTCACGAGGTCGGCCGCCAGGCGGTGATGGCCGACCCGGAATGGCGCGGCGGCCGCTATCTGATCGAGGGCGCCAATCCGCGGCGCGGCCTCGCGGTCGCGCGCATGGGCGCGCATATCACCTATCTGTCGGACGCCGCCCTGCATCGCAAATTCGGACGCAAGTTCCAGGACCGCACCAATCCGACCTTTTCCTTCGACGCCGATTTCGAGGTCGAGAGCTATCTGCGCCATCAGGGCAGCTCGTTCGTCGAGCGCTTCGACGCCAATTCCTATCTCTATCTCACGCGCGCGATGGATTATTTCGACATCGCCGCCGATCATGACGACGTGCTTGCCAACGCGTTCAAGAATTCGCCGGTGCGCTTCTGCGTGATCTCCTTCACCAGCGACTGGCTGTTCCCGACCGCCGATTCGCGCGCCATCGTTCACGCGCTCAACGCCGCCGGCGCGCGCGTCTCCTTCGCGGAGATCAAGACCGACAAGGGGCACGACGCGTTCCTGCTCGACGAGCCGGAACTGTTCGCCATCGTGCGCGGATTCCTCGACGCCGCCGCGAAGGCGCACGGATTGACGAACGGCGCGGGGCACTGACGCCGGTGAGCATTACCCAGCTTCAGCGCGATCTGACCATGAGCAATGCCGCGCGCGGGCACGGCAACACGCGCGTCGATCATCTTGTCGTCGCCGGCATGGTCACGCCGGGCGCCAAGGTTCTCGACGTCGGCTCCGGCGACGGCGAGCTCCTGCGGATTTTGGCCGAGACGCGCAACGTCGACGGGCGCGGCATCGAGATTTCGCGCGAGGGCGTCAACGAATGCGTCGCCAAGGGCCTCGCCGTGATCCAGGGCGACGCCGACACCGATCTGGCGGATTATCCCGACGACGCTTTCGACTATGTCATCCTGTCGCAGACTTTGCAGGCGACCTGGCAGCCGCGGCATGTGATGGAGCACATGCTGCGGATCGCGCCGCGTGCGATCGTGTCGTTTCCGAATTTCGGTCACTGGAAGATCCGGCTCAAGCTCCTGTTCGGCGGGCGCATGCCGCAGACCGACAATCTGCCGGGCACCTGGTACGACACGCCGAATATCCATTTCTGCACGGTCAAGGATTTCCGCGAATTGTGCGACGTGGTCGGCGCCGAGATGGAGAAGGCGGTGGCGTTGAAGGGTTCCGGCAAGCCGCTGCGCATCGCCGCGCCCTGGTGGTTCTGGAATCTGTTCGGCGAGCAGGCGGTATTTCTGCTCAAGCGCCGGTCTTGAACGAACGCAGCGATTCGCCGCGTAGATTTTTTTCATTAATGTGGCGGCGCGCGGACATTGTGATCCCGCGCGAGCGTCATTCCGGAAAAAATGTGTCGGCGATTTGATTGTTACGTCCCATTGCAATCAATTGATCCTTGGCCCGCATGCAGTCCCATTCTTGCCCCGTTTGAACGCCATCGCGCATTCGGCCGCGCGTTGCGGCCGAATCATTGAATGCGATCCGGTGCGGGCGCGCCGGATCGCGGGCAGCGAGGGCGGCAACATGGGACGAACGGATGCAATTGATCAAAAAGAACAAGACTGCGCTTATCACTTCTGTCGCGGCGCTCGCGCTTGCAACAACGAGCCTCATCGCACTGGCCGACGCACGGCCGCACCATCGCAAGTCACGGCATCCTGTGGCCGTGACCGCCGGCAGCACGACAATCGATGACCGCTACGCGCATGTGCAGCAAGGCGCCGCGCCGATGACATCCGTGTCGCGGCGATCACAGCGCAAGAGCGGAACCAGGAGCGGGACGAAGAGCGTGGCGATGAACGCGACGGCATTCGGCTCGCCGGGTCTGGTGGATCAGGCGCGCCGTTACATCGGCTCCAACCCCACCAGCCGTTCCAGCCTGTGGTGCGCACGTTTCCTGAACATGCTGCTGGAACAGAGCGGGCATTCCGGCACCGGGTCCGACATGGCGAGCTCGTTCGCCTCGTTCGGCCGGCGCGTGCCGGGTCCGCAAGTCGGCGCCATCGCCGTCATGTGGCGCGGCCAGCGCGGCGGCCATGTCGGCATCGTCAGCGGCATCGATGAACAGGGCAATCCGATCGTGATTTCCGGCAACTATAACGGCCGCGTCGCCGAGCACGCTTATCCACGCGGGCGCATCTACGCCTATGTGATGCCGTAACGTTAGCGCGTTTTCGGGTTGGCAAGACTTGCGGAGCCGCGGCGATGTCGCGGCTCCGTTTTTCATGATCGTGCGTCGCGTTTTTCTTCACCCTCCCCTAAAGGGGATGGACGGATACTCACTTATGAATCAGCGTACCCGCGCCGTGATCGGTGAACAATTCCAGCAGCACCGCATGCGGCACGCGGCCGTCCACGATCGCGACGCCTTCGACGCCGAGTTCGAGCGCGTTGATGCAGGTTTCCACCTTCGGGATCATGCCGCCTGAAATCGTGCCGTCGGCGATCAGCTTGCGCGCGTCGTTGACCGACAATTCCGCGATCAGCTTCTTCGATTTGTCGAGCACGCCCGGCACGTCGGTCAGGAGCAGCAGGCGCTTGGCCTTGAGCGCGCCCGCGATATGGCCGGCGAAGGTGTCGGCATTCACGTTGAAAGTCTCGCCGTTCTTTCCGGCGGCGATCGGCGCCAGCACCGGGATCAATTCGCGGCCGAGAATCTGGGTGAGCACGGTGGTGTCGACCTTTTCCGGTTCGCCGACGAATCCGAGATCGACGAGATCGGCGGAGGCGACGTTTCCGGTCGGGGCAACCTTGCGCGCGGTCACCATGCCGCCGTCCTTGCCCGAGAGGCCGACCGCCTTGCCGCCGGCCTGATTGATGTGGCTCACGATCTGCTTGTTGATCGATCCCGAGAGCACCATTTCGACGATCTCGATGGTCGCGGCAGCGGTGACGCGAAGGCCCGCGGCGAATTGCGACTTGATGCCGAGCCGCTTGAGCATGGCCTCGATCTGCGGCCCGCCGCCATGCACGACCACCGGATTGATCGCGGTCTGCTCCAGCAGCACCACGTCGCGCGCGAATTTCCGGGCGGCTTCTTCCTCGCCCATCGCATGTCCGCCGTATTTGATGACGAT
>CAMDXM010000024.1 GCA_945878025.1 Pseudorhodoplanes sinuspersici
CTTTTCGGAAGAAATCCCCGCGCGCATGCAGGCGCGCGCCGCCGAGGATCTAAAAAAGCTCGTCACCGACCGGCTGGTCGAGGCCGGGCTTGTCTATGAAGGCGCGAAAGCCTTCGCCACGCCGCGCCGTCTCGCGCTCTCCGTCCACGGCATTCCGGTGAAGCAGCCGGATGTGCGCGAGGAGAAAAAGGGTCCGCGCGTCGGCGCGCCGGAAGGCGCGATCGCGGGCTTTCTCAAGAGCGCGGGGCTCAAATCCATCGGCGACGCCAAGATCGAGAAGGACGCCAAGAAAGGCGACTTCTATATAGCCATCGTGGAGAAGCCGGGCCGCGCAGCCATCGAAGTCATCGCCGAGATCGTGCCCGACATCGTGCGCCATTTTCCCTGGCCTAAATCCATGCGCTGGGGTGCGCAATCCGCGCAGCCCGGCGCGCTGACCTGGGTGCGTCCGCTGCATTCGATTGTCGCGACCTTCGGGCCGGAAACCGAAGACCCGGAAGTGGTGAAATTCGAAGTCGGCGGTCTTCGAGCCGGCAACACGACCTATGGTCATCGTTTCATGGCGCCGGGCGCGATCGAAGTGCGCCGCCAGGACGACTGGATGGCCAGGCTTGAAAAGGCCAAGGTGATCGCCGATCCGGCGCGGCGTCAGGAGATCATCCTGAGCGAGGCGAAGCATCTTGCTTTCGCGCAAGGCTTCGAACTGGTCGAAGATGCCGGTTTGCTGGTCGAGGTCGCCGGCCTCGTCGAGTGGCCGGTGGTGCTGATGGGGTCGTTCGACGAAAGCTTCCTGTCGATTCCGCCGGAAGTCGTTCGCACCACCATCCGCAACAACCAGAAATGCTTCGTTGTGAAAAAGCGCGACGGCGCGCTCGCCAACCGCTTCATCCTCGTCGCCAATATCGAAGCCTCCGACGGCGGCAAGGCCATTGTCGCCGGCAACGAGCGCGTGATCCGGGCGCGGCTGTCGGATGCGAAGTTTTTCTACGACAGCGATCTGAAGACCAGGCTCGAAGAGCGGCTGCCGCGCTTCTCCGGCATCGTCTTCCACGAAAAGCTCGGCACCCAGCAGCAGCGGATCGGCCGGATCGTAAAGCTCGCCGTGCTGCTTGCGCCCGTCGTGAAGGCCGATCCTGCGCTCACCGAACGCGCGGCGCGGCTCGCCAAGGCCGATCTTCTCACCGAAGTGGTCGGCGAATTCCCCGAATTGCAGGGCTTGATGGGGAAGTACTACGCGCTGGCGCAGGGCGAGAACAAAGCCGTCGCCAGGACTTGCGAGGATCACTACAAGCCGCTCGGCCCGAACGACAGCGTGCCGTCCGATCCCGTGGCAATATCCGTGGCCCTTGCCGACAAGATCGACGCGCTCGTCGGCTTCTGGGCGATCGGCGAAAAGCCGACCGGTTCGAAAGATCCTTACGCGTTGCGCCGCGCCGCGCTCGGCGTCATCCGCATCCTGCTCAACAACGATATCCGCGCCAACCTTATCGGCATTTTCGGCGATGCGACCGAGGGCTATCTCGATCAGGACAACAAATTCGTGCGCAAGGGGCTCGATGCCGAGGGCAAGTCGGATCTCGACGCCATCAAGGCAAGTTTCGACGCGCTCACAGGCTCGGAGCTGCGTGAATTCGTCGCCGACCGCCTCAAGGTGCAGTTGCGCGACCAGGGCGCGCGGCATGACCTGGTGGACGCGGTGTTCGCGCTTCCCGGTCAGGACGATCTTGTGATGATCGTGCGCCGGGTCGAGGCGCTCGGAAAATTCCTCGACAGCGACGACGGCAAGAACCTGCTCGCGGGCTTCAAGCGCGCGGCCAATATCATCCGCATTGAGGAGAAGAAGGACAGCGCGTCCTATACCGGCGCGCCGGATGCGAAACTGCTACAGCAGGATGAGGAAAAGACGCTTGCGAAAGCGATCGGCGCCGCGATGAGCGAGGCCGCCGGGGCCATCGCCAAGGAAGACTTCGCCGCCGCCATGAGCGCGATGGCGAAGCTGCGCCCGGCCGTGGACGCTTTTTTCGACAAGGTCACCGTCAACGCCGACGACAAGGCGTTGCGGCAGAACCGCCTCAAGCTCCTGAATCAAATCCGCGAAGCGACGCGGGCGGTGGCGGATTTTTCAAGGATCGAGGGATGATCGCGTCCCGGACGCGGCGCCGCGTCCGGGATACGGCAACCGCTTACAACCCCTTCAGCACGCAGCTGGCGGCGAGCACCACATAGCCCGCGACCGCGAGCCAGAATGCGTACATGCTGACGAAAGGAATCGTGACGAAAAATCCGATCACCGCGAGCAGGGCGAGCGCGAGCGAAATCAGAAAGACGATTTGAGTCGGTGCGTTGAGTCTCGGCATGGTTTCCCCCATTGGCCGGCAATTCCGGCCATGGCGCAAGCGGATCGCGCCGCGCTTGCCAAGTCAAGATGGTTTGCGGGCCAATACAGCGCTTGATAAGGGGCGGCGTTGTCTTGCGCCGGTCATGAACTTGCCTAGTGTCTGACCGCATGGTGGAACCGGAAGGCGGTTTCGCCGTTACTGTCGTCACACATCGCGGAGACCTTTCATGTCCATTACCTTGGCCCATGTGCAGCCGATCGTCGCTTTGCTCTGCGGCATTCTGATCCTGATCATGCCGCGGCTGCTCAACTTCATTGTCGCCATCTACCTCATCGTCGTCGGTCTTCTGGGGCTCGGCCTCTTCCGCTAGAGAGACGAAAAAGCCCCGAAAATCGGGCTTTTGCTCATGCTTTTGTTCCGGTTGAAAGAACATCCAAAACCGGCCAAAGACTGGCCGGAATCGGAGCCAACCGGGACTAAAAATGATGGCGAAGTGGGTCTACACCTTCGGCGACGGCAAGGCCGAAGGCAAAGCGGACATGAAAAACCTGCTGGGCGGCAAGGGCGCGAACCTTGCCGAGATGGCGAATCTCGGCCTGCCGGTGCCGCCCGGTTTCACCATCACGACCGAGGTCTGCACTTATTACTACGCGAACGAACAGCGTTATCCTGACGATCTCACCAAGCAGGTCGCGGCGGCGCTCGCGCATGTCGGCAAGCTGACGGACAAGATCTTCGGCGATTCCAGGAATCCGCTGCTGGTTTCTGTGCGTTCCGGCGCGCGCGCCTCGATGCCGGGCATGATGGACACCGTGCTCAATCTCGGCCTCAACGATCAGACGGTCGAGGCGCTGGCGCAGCAATCGGGCGACCGCCGCTTTGCCTTCGATTCCTACCGCCGCTTCATCACCATGTATTCGGACGTGGTGCTCGGCATCGAGCATCATCATTTCGAGGAAATCCTCGAAGACCACAAGGACAGGAACGCCTACAGCCTCGACACCGATCTTTCGGCCGAGGACTGGAGCGAACTCGTCAAGCGCTACAAGGAGCGCGTCGAGGAAGAGCTCGGCAAGCCGTTTCCACAGGACCCGCAGGAGCAATTATGGGGCGCGGTCGGCGCCGTGTTCGGCTCCTGGATGAATGCGCGCGCCAACACCTATCGCAAATTGCACAACATTCCGGAAAGCTGGGGCACCGCGGTCAACGTTCAGGCGATGGTGTTCGGCAATCTTGGAGACGATTCCGCCACGGGCGTCGCTTTCACGCGCAACCCTTCGACCGGCGAAAAGAAGCTCTACGGCGAATTCCTGATCAACGCGCAGGGCGAGGATGTCGTCGCCGGCATCCGCACGCCGCAGGAAATCAGCGAGGAGGCGCGCAAGGAAGCCGGCTCCGACAAGCCATCGCTTGAAAGCGCCATGCCGCATGCATTCGCCGAATTGCAGCGCTTCTACGGTATGCTCGAAAAGCATTACCGCGACATGCAGGATCTCGAATTCACCATCGAGAAGGGCAAGCTCTGGATGTTGCAGACGCGCTCCGGCAAGCGCACCGCCAAGGCCGCCTTGCGGATCGCGGTCGAGCTTGCGAGCGAAGGGCTTGTGACCAGGGACGAAGCGATACTGCGCATCGATCCGGCCTCGCTCGATCAATTGCTGCATCCGACCATCGACCCGAAGGCCGAGCGCAAGATCGTCGCCAGTGGCTTGCCGGCGTCGCCGGGCGCCGCCTCCGGCGAGATCGTGTTCACCTCGGAGGACGCTGAAAGCCTCAAGGCGCAAGGCAAGAAGGTCATCCTGGTTCGCGTCGAGACCAGCCCGGAGGACATCCACGGCATGCATGCGGCGGAAGGCATTCTGACGACGCGCGGCGGCATGACCTCGCATGCGGCGGTGGTCGCGCGCGGCATGGGCAAGCCCTGCGTCTCGGGCGCGGGCTCGATCCGCGTCGATTACGCCAAGAAGACGCTGACCTCCGGCCCGATGACGCTCAAGGCGGGCGATGTCATTACCGTTGACGGCTCCACCGGCCAGGTGCTGGCCGGGCGCGTGCCGATGATCGAGCCGGAATTGTCCGGCGAATTCGCGACCCTGATGGGCTGGGCCGACAAGGTGCGAAAACTCGGCGTGCGCGCCAATGCCGATACGCCGGCGGATGCGCGCACCGCGCTGAAATACGGCGCGGAAGGCATCGGCCTCTGCCGCACCGAACACATGTTCTTCGACGAAGACCGCATCCGCGCCGTGCGCGAGATGATCCTCGCCGACGACGAGAAAGTCCGCCGCGCGGCGCTCGCCAAGATCCTGCCGATGCAGCGCGGCGACTTTGTGGAATTGTTCGAGATCATGAAGGGCCTGCCGGTCACGATCCGCCTGCTCGATCCGCCGCTGCACGAATTCCTCCCTCACGGAGAGGAAGAGATCGCGGAAGTGGCCAAGGCCATGGGCGCCGATCCGCAGAAGCTTGCCAACCGCGCGCGCGAACTCGCCGAATTCAATCCGATGCTCGGCTTCCGCGGCTGCCGTATCGCGATAGCGTATCCGGAAATCGCCGAGATGCAGGCGCGCGCGATTTTCGAGGCGGCGATCGCGGCCGGCAAAAGCACCGGGCAACCGGTGGTGCCGGAAGTGATGGTGCCCTTGATCGCGACGCGCGCCGAATTCGACATCGTGAAGGCGCGCATCGACGCGATGGCGCAGGCGGTGATGAAGGAGACCGGCAGCAAGGTCGAATACCAGGTCGGCACCATGATCGAATTGCCGCGCGCGGTGCTGATGGCGAAGGAGATCGCGGAAGCCGCCGAATTCTTCTCCTTCGGCACCAATGATCTCACGCAGACGACCTTCGGCATCAGCCGGGACGACGCCTCAAGCTTCCTCGGCTTCTACACCCAGCGCGGCATCCTTCCGGCCGATCCGTTCGTTTCGATCGATCGCGAGGGCGTCGGCGAACTCGTGCGGATGGGCGTCGAGCGTGGACGCGCCGCGCGGCCCGACCTGAAAGTGGGGATCTGCGGCGAACATGGCGGCGATCCGGCATCGGTTGCCTTCTGCCATGAAGTGGGACTCGATTACGTGTCCTGTTCGCCATTCCGCGCGCCTATTGCGCGGCTTGCGGCCGCACAGGCCGCGCTTGGCAAGGAAGCCGCCAGCCAGGCGTAATCCGCCGCTGTCGTCATTCCGGGACGGTGCCAACGGGTCCGCGCAAAGCGCGGCCCGATGATGAACTGCGCACCGGACCCGGAATCCATTCTCACTTACCGAATTTGCATGTGGATTCCGGGGTCCTGCCTTTCGGCGCGCCCCGGAATGACGTGAAAGTTACGCCGCGACCTTGGCGAGGAATTCCTCGACTTCCGAGCGCAGGTCGGACAAGGCGGTCTCGACCGCGCCCGACGATTTGAGGACGGTCTCGGCGGATTTGCGCGTTTCGCCCGCGGCGCCCGCGACCTGATCGAGCACGGCGACCACGTTGTTGGTCTCGAGCGCGGCGCTCGCGACATTGCGCGAGATCGAGCTTGTCACCGCATTCTGCTGCTCGACCGCGACCGCGACTGCCGACGAATATTGCTCGATTTCCTGCATGCGCGCCGTGATGCGGCGGATCGCCTCCACGGCGGCGGTGGTCGAGGCCTGCACCGACTGGATTTGACCGGAAATCTCCTCGGTCGCCTTGGCGGTCTGCACCGCGAGCGATTTCACTTCCGAGGCGACGACGGCGAATCCGCGTCCCGATTCGCCGGCGCGCGCGGCTTCGATGGTGGCGTTGAGCGCGAGCAGATTGGTCTGTCCCGCGATATTGCGGATCAGTTCGACGACATCGCCGATCTTCTGCGCGGAATCGGAGAGGCCCTTGATCTCGTTGTTGGTCGCGTCGGCTTCGCCGACCGCGAGGCGCACCACAGCCGTGGTGCTCGCAAGCTGACGGCTGATTTCCCCGATCGAGCCGGATAATTCCTCCGCCGCGGTGGCGGCGGTTGCGACATTGCTGGATGCCGCGTTCGAGGTGCCGACCGCGCCCTCCGCATGCCGCGCGGCCTGTTCGGAGGATTCCAGCAGCACTGCGGACGTTTCCTGCATCGCCGCGGCGGTGCTGTTCACGCTCGCGAGCATCCGTTCCATGCCGTCGCGGAACGATGAGATCGTGCTCTCGATGTTGGAGCGGCGGGCGTCGTTCGCGCGCGCGGTGGCGCGCTGCTGATCGGCATTGTGCCGCTCGGTGACGTCTTCGAGCGTTGCGATCCATCCGCCATTCGGCATCGGGCGTTCCGATATCGAAATCACGCGGCCATCCGACTGCTGCAGGATCTGGGACGACGCTTTCTGCTGTGCGACGCGGCTCATGACATCGGCGACATACTGATCAACATTGCCCTTGAGGGTGCCGACCGTGGCGCGATGCTCGAGAATTTCACGGAACAGGCGCCCCGGCCGCACGAATGCGGGTTCCATGCGGAACATTTCGATATAGCGCCGGTTGCAGACGACGAGCCGCAAATCGCCATCCCACATGCACAGGCCCTGGGACATGTTGTTGAATGCGGCTTTGATCTGCGCATTCTGCCGGCCGAGGCGAAAAAACATCCAAAGCACAGCGCCGAAAACGAATAATCCCGCGACCACGATCCAGGCCACGTAGGAATAGGTCAATGTTCCGGCGAGCGCGGATACGGCGTCTTGCATGGCGGATGTCATCCCTCTGAGGCGCGTGGATTATCGGGCCCGGCTATTTTTTTAGGGTTAATGGCTGCTTTCATTTTGGGCGGCCGCTCGGCGGCGGACGGGCTATTCCATCGGCTCAGGCTTGGTGTAGCGTGCCGCCCGGGCAGGGGACGCGACGAGCGTCAAAACAGGGTGCAATGCCCTGTAATAACGAGAAAATCCGCAGCGAAAAAGCGCGCTGCCGCTTGAGGGGGGGGACGTCATGGCCGAAATCGCCAAGCCGCTGTCGGATTTCAAGCCGGCCATTTCCGAGGAAGGCCTGCGCAAGGCCGAGGCGATGGTCGAGCAGGAGGAGGGCGTCATCAACCGCCTGGCCGGCTGGCCGGGCATGATCGTGACCTCGATCGCGGTCGCCATGTCGCTGTTCCACCTCTATGCGGCCTACGCAATCGTCCCGACGCAGGAAATGCGCTACACGCACGTCGCCTTCGTGCTGATGCTGAGTTTCCTTGTGTTTCCGATGGCGGAGCGGTTTCGCAATCACATCCGCTGGTGGGACGTGATCGCCGGCCTGACCTGCGTCGGAGTCCTGATCTATGCGATCGCGGGTGGCGAGGATTTCACCGATCGCGCGACGACGCCGAACCGGACCGACATCATCCTCGGCGTCATCTTCATCGCGCTTCTGGTTGAGGCGACGCGGCGCTCCATTGGCTGGATCGTGCCGGCCATCGCCATTCTGTTCATGGTCTATGCGCTTGCCGGACCTTATCTGCCGTCGCCCTGGAATCACCGCGGCTACGGCTTCAATGCGCTGGTCGGGCATCTCTTTATTACATTGGAGGGAATTTTCGGTGTGCCGGTCGATGTCTCGGCGACACTGATCGTGCTGTTCACGATCTTCGGTTCGTTCCTGCAGCATTCCGGCGCCGGGAAATTCTTCATCGACTTTTCGATGACGCTGATGGGCAACAAGGCGAATGCCGCCGGCCGCACAGTGGTGCTGTCGTCCTTCCTTCTTGGTGGCCCATCCGGTTCGGGGGTAGCGACCACGGTCACCATCGGTGCCGTCGCTTTCCCGATGATGAAACGATCGGGCTTCGAGGTGAACGCCGCCGGCGGCCTGCTCGCCGCGGGCGGATTAGGTGCGATCATCTCGCCGCCGGTGCTCGGCGCGGCTGCGTTCCTGATCGCGGAGTTGTTGAAGATCAGCTATCTCGACGTGATCTGGATGGCGCTCATCCCGACCTGCCTCTATTACCTGTCGCTGCTGTTCATGGTCGAGCTCGATGCGAAGCGCTTCGGCGCGCGCGGCGAGCCTTTCGTGCCGGAAATGTCGCTGTGGCAATTAACGCGGCGCTACGGCTTCCACTTCATTTCGCTGATCTCCATCGTCATCTTCATGCTGTGGGGCTATTCGCCGACTTTGTCGGTGTTCTACGCCACGGCGATGACATTTGTGATGAGCTTCCTGACGCGCGAGACCGCGCTTGTGCCGAAAAAACTCGTGCGCGCTCTCTCGGATGGCTCCATGCAGGCCTTGACCGCAGGCCTCACCTGCGCGATCGCGGGCATCATCGTCGGGGTTGTGACGCTGACCGGCCTCGGCCTGAAATTCTCTTCCATCGTCATCGATTATGCCGGCGGCAGCCTGCTGCTCACCGCGATCTACACCGCGCTGATCGTCTGGGTCATCGGCCTCGCCGTCCCGGTGACCGCCTCCTACATCATCTGCGCGGTGATCGCTGCGCCCGCCATGATCAAGCTCGGCGTGCCGGATTTCGCGGCGCATATGTTCATCTTCTATTACGCGGTGCTGTCGGAAGTCTCGCCGCCGACCGCCTTGTCGCCGTTCGCGGCGGCGGCGATCACCGGCGGCGATCCCTACAAAACCACGGTGCAGGCGTGGAAATACACCTTGCCCGCATTCCTTGTGCCGTTCGTCTTCGTGCTCGATCCGCAGGGCATCGGCTTGCTGATGAAGCTGCCCGCGAGCCAGTGGGTCGACATTGTTCAGATCACGGCGAAGTCGGCGCTCGGCCTTGCCGCGCTCGCCATGGCCGCGCAGGGCTGGGCGCTGCGGCGCACCACGCTGCTTGAGCGCGCGCTTTTGACGCTGGCCGGGTTGCTGCTCATTTTCCCAAGTCTCATCGAGGCCGGCGCGGAAGCGATCATTGGCCGCGATATCGATTACACCGCGACATTTGGCTTGCTGCTCGCGGCTGTAGTATTGTTGAAACAACGACTGCAACCGGGGCCGCCAGAAATCGCAGCGACCGGTCAAAAATAGGAGGAATGCAGAAATGTCGAAACGTATCGGATTGATCGCCGCCGGATTGGCTGTCGGCGTCTTGCTCGGCGGAGTTGCCGTCGCGCAGCAGTTGAACATCGCCATCGCCACCGGCGGAACCGGCGGCGTGTATTATCCGATGGGCGGCGGCATGGCCAATGTGCTCTCCAAGAATCTCCCGGGCGTTAACGCCACGGCGCGCGTGACCGGCGGTTCGGTGGACAACCTCAAGCTGATCGGCACCGAACAGAGCGAGGTCGCCCTCGTGATGGTCGACGCCGCGCTCGACGCGCTCAAGGGCGAAGACAAGTTCAAGGGCAACAAGGTCGAGGTCCGCACGCTCATGGTGCTGTATCCCAACCGCATGCATGTCGTTTCGGTCGAGGGCACCGGCATCACCAAGATGTCCGACCTCAAGGGCAAGCGCGTGTCCACCGGCTCGCCCGGCAGCGCCACCGAAGTCATGGCCTTCCGCGTGATCGAGGCCGCCGGCCTCGACAAGGACAAGGACATGACGCGCGAGCGGCTCGGCGTCGCCGAATCCACCAATGCACTCAAGGACCGCAAGATCGACGCTTACTTCTGGGTCGGCGGCCTTCCGACCGCGGCGGTCACCGATCTCGGCGCGACGCCCAACGTGAAGATCAAGCTGATCGACACGGATGATCTCGCTGAAAAGATGAATGCCAAATACGGCGCTCTCTACAGCAAGGGTGTGATCCCGGCGAAGAGCTATCCGGGTCAGGATACCGACAACAAGATCGCTGTCGTCCAGAACATCCTGGTCGCCAATGCGAAAATGACCGACAAGGTCGCCTACGACGTCGTCAAGACGCTGTTCGAGAAGCGGGCCGACGTCGCACTGGCGCATGGCGAAGCCAAGGCGATCGTTCTCGATACCCAGAACAAGAAGAACACGACGATCCCGTGGCATCCCGGCGCGGCGAAATACTTCACCGAAATCGGCGCCAAGATGTAATCGCTGCCGCAAGGCATCGATATCGGCAAACGGCCCCGCAACCGATCTCGGGTTTACCCGAGATCGGCAATCAAAAATACCCAAGTCGGCTAAAGCCGGCTTGGGTAGCGAGGCCGTTCTGCGTCGTGCATTGACGGATCGTTTACCATGACGGTCTCACTGCATCGCCAGGCGTCATGATCGCACCGCGCGGAAGCCTGCACGGTTAACGCGATCGCAACGATAATCGCTCAAATTTTAAATAAGTTCGCGGCGCGCGCCGCCGCGGCTTGATGTGTGTCGTGGCGTTTGTGGCGTTGCGTGAGTGTGTGGATGAGTGCCTCGCCCCGGAGGCCAAAGAGCGGCGTCCGCCGCGGCTTTGGCCTCTTCATATTCTTTCTGGCGATGATGCCGACACCCGTCGGCTTTCAGGACCTGGCGGCGCTGATCGTGCGCCAGCCGGCGGTATCCGATCGCTGGCGGCAATATGTGCGCGTGACGCCGTTCGGCACGGTCCAGGCGGCGACCTTCAGTTTCCCGCAACCGCTCGGAACGCTGATCCCGATGACGCCGGGATACACCTTTGCAAGCCTCGATCCGCGCTCGCTCGATATCACCGGTTCGATCGGCGATCCGCGCCTCAATCCGCTGGCCGAGCCGCCGCCGCCGATCCAGTTTCCGGCCGTCAACCGCACGCTCAAGGGCGATCTGCTGGTGCCGCGCGAGCGCCTGGTTCCCGCCGAGCCGCAGCCGCCTCAAGACAAGCCGAAGAAGACGCCTGAAAAGACGCAGGACCGCGCGCAATTCGAACAGCCGACGCCGCAAGAAATTCCGCAAGAAAAGCCGCAGGCCGAAGCTACGCCCACGCCGCCCGAGCCAGCGAAACCGCAAGTCGCCGGTGCGGAGCCGGTGAAATCCGATATCGCAACGCCGGATGCGCCGAAGCCGGACGTTGCCGCGATCCCCGAGGCCGTGCCGGATCCGGTGGCGGAACCCGTGCCAGCGCCCGAGGCGCGGGCAGCGGCGGAACCAGCGCCACAGGTCGTCGTGCCGGGGCAGGCTCAATCCGATTGGCCGTCGGGAATGGATCTCGAGTTCTCGTTGCTTCCGCGCGCGCCGGACGCCGTGGCTGAGTTGCCGTCGGGCATGGATCTGGAATTTTCGCCGCTTCCGCAGAAGCAGGACACCGTTGCTGAATTGCCGTCGGGCATGGACCTGGAGTTTTCGCCGCTGCCGCAGAAACAGGACGCTATGGCTGAATTGCCGTCCGGCATGGATTTGGAGTTCTCGCCGCTTCCGCGGAGGCGAGATGCCGTCGCCGAATTGCCGTCCGGCATGGATCTCGAATTCTCGCCGCTTCCGCAAACGCGGCAGGCCGAAGCGGAAATCATCACCGACGAAGAACCCGTGGATTCGGATGTCGCCGTCCGCTCCAAGATCAGGCCGGACAATCCGGCCGAACGGATCGCGCGGCTGTTCTTCGGCGTCGAGACGTTCGGGCCCAATGAAGGCAAGCTGCAGCCTTGGCGCGAGGGCGAAGCGCCGGTGCTGATCCCGATGCATCCGTCCGTCGATCCGGATATCAAGCGCGCGGCGGTCGAGCCCGCGCACAAGGAGGCTGCCTTGAAGCCGGATGCGAAATCCGAAGGCGAGACGGTTGCGCCCAAGGGCGAGGTCACGGGCGCAGGCAGGCGGCCGATGACGCCGGCCGAACGGCTCGGATTGTCGGGCGCGTCGCGCGCCAAGCATGAGCGCTGCCTGACCAATGCGATCTATTTCGAAGCGCGCGGCGAAACCGAGCGCGGGCAGATGGCGGTGGCGCAGGTGGTGCTCAACCGCACCTTCTCGGGCTATTACCCGGACAATGTCTGCGGCGTCGTCTATCAGAACGCACACCGGCATCTCGCCTGCCAGTTCACCTTCGCCTGCGACAATGTCCGCGACGTCGTGACCGAGCCGGATGCATGGGAAGTGGCCAAGCGCATTTCCCGCGATTCGCTGGACGGCAAGATCTGGCTGCCGGAAATCGGCAAGTCGACGCATTATCACGCCTATTGGGTGCGGCCGAGCTGGGTCAACGAGATGAAGAGATTCGACACGCTCGGCGTGCATACTTTCTATCGCCCGCGCGCCTGGGGCGACGGCGCGGAAGCGCCGGCCTGGGGAGCGGCGGCCAGCGCCGATCCGAGCGTGGCCGCGGCCAAGATGTAATTTTCAGTTCAGGATTTGTCTTGGTCGTGTTCGCCATGCGCGATGGCGGGACGCCGTTGCGGCAGGACCTGCGAAGAGACGCAGGGTGCTTGTGAAAACTCCCAGGCGGAATTGTTCAGCACCATGCCGCAGGTGGCGATGCGCGGGCCGCTCGGCGTGGACAGGCAGACCGCCTGGCCTTGTTCGAACACGCGGCCCAGCGCGCGGCAGGTGCAATCGGCCTGTGCGGGCGCGCTCGATGCGGCGGCCAGAGCCGCTGTGACGAACGAGATGGGCAGAAGCCTGTGCATCGGGACGGCTCCACGCCGTCCGTATATCACATCTCGATATCGAGCGCGACGTCGAGATTGGGCGCCGAATGCGTGATCGCGCCGGAGGACATGTAATCCACGCCGGTCGCGGCGATTTCGGCGACCCTGTCGAGGGTGATGGAGCCCGAGGCTTCGATGACGAGCCGCCCCGCCACCATCTCCACGGCTTTGGTCATGTCGGCGATGCTCATATTGTCGAGCAGCACGACGTCGGCGAGGCCGCAATCGAGCACCTCGCTCAACTGGACGAGGGTATCGACCTCGATCTCGATTTTCACAAGATGTCCCGCCACCGCCTTCGCGCCTTCGAGCGCGGGCCGGATGCCGCCCGCGACCGCGATGTGATTGTCCTTGATCAGGATCGCATCGTCCAGGCCGAAGCGATGATTGAAGCCGCCGCCGCAGCGTACGGCATATTTCTGCAGCGCGCGAAGTCCGGGCGTGGTCTTGCGCGTATCGGTGATGCGCGCCTTGGCGCCGGCGGTTTTCGCGACGAGTTCGGCGGTCGCCGTCGCGATCCCGGAAAGATGCCCGGCGAAATTGAGCGCCGTGCGCTCGGCGGCGAGCACCGCGCGCGCGGTTCCGGTGACAGTCATCAGCTTGGTTTTCGCAGTGACCGTGGCGCCGTCGCGTACATGCGCGATGATCTCCGCACTGGGATCGAGCTTGCGGAAGGTCGCCTCCACCAGCGGGAGTCCCGCGATGGTGCCCGCCTTGCGCGCTACAACGATCGCCGTGGCACGCGCCGTCTCGGGCACGGTCGCGATCGAGGTGACGTCGCCGGCGCGGCCGAGATCCTCGGCCAGCGCGCGCATCACCGCGTCGTCGATCTCGAGCTGCGAGAGGAACGCGTCGGGGCAGAAGAGGGACGAATCCGCCTTCTGCTGGCCGCTGCGCGGAAAGTCGACGACGCGATTGAGCATGTGAGCTCTCCGGTCAATTCTGGAGATTGACCATCCGCTCGACCGAGCGGCGGGCCTTGTCTGCGACCATCGGATCGATCACGACTTCCTCTTTCATGTACACGAGGCTGTCGAGGATCTTCGGCAGCGTGATGCGCTTCATGTGCGGGCAGAGATTGCACGGGCGCACGAATTCCACGTCCGGCAATTCGGCCTGCACGTTGTCGGCCATCGAGCATTCGGTGACCATCACGATCCGTTTCGGCCGGTTGTGGCGGACCCAGTCGATCATGCCCGCGGTCGAGCCGGTGTAATCGGCTTCCGCCAGCACGTCCGGCGGGCATTCCGGATGCGCGATGATCTGCAGCGTCGGATCGCTCTCGCGGTACATGCGAAGTTCGTCGGCGGTGAAACGCTCGTGCACTTCGCACGCGCCTTTCCAGGCGATGATCTTCACCTTGGTCTGCGAGGCGACGTATTTCGCCAGATACTGGTCAGGCAGGAAGATGACGGTGTCGGAGCCGAGGCTCTCGACCACCTGCAGCGCATTCGAGGACGTGCAGCAGATGTCGACTTCCGCCTTCACGTCGGCAGACGTGTTGACGTAAGCGACAACCGGCACGCCGGGATAGCGGTCGCGCAACAGGCGCACATCCTCGCCGGTGATGGAAGCCGCGAGCGAACAGCCGGCGCGGCTGTCGGGAATGAGCACGGTCTTTTCCGGATTCAGAATCTTCGAAGTCTCGGCCATGAAATGCACGCCGCACTGGACGATGATCTCGGATTTGACCTTGCTTGCCTCGCGCGCAAGCTGCAGCGAGTCGCCGACGAAATCGGCGACGCAATTGTAGATTTCCGGCGTCTGATAGTTATGCGCCAGGATGACGGCGTTGCGCTCGCGCTTGAGTTCGTTGATCGCCTTCACATAAGGCGCGAAAATCGGCCATTCGACCGCGGGCACAACGGCCTTGATCCGCTCGTAAAGATGCGCGGTTTCGCGTGCGACATCTTCGTTCCAGACGAGTTCGGGCATCGGCTTGACGCCGAATTTGCGCGCAGCGGCGGACGAGCCGGCCGGCGCCGGCACATGCGTGACGGGCGGGCGGTTCACCACGGGGCCTTGCAAGTCGAGGAGCGGCATTGTCGCCTCCTTGGAGCCATATATGCTCAATATGAGCATATATGGGGACTAAAAGATCCGGCACAAGAATGCCGGTGCTCAGTTTGTTATTCTCATTTCGAGCAAAACAAATATAGCACCTCGGCGGGCACAGCGCTAGTGGCCTTATCCGGCTGAGGCCATGCGTCGCGCCCGGGCCTGTGTCCCGCTCAGAACGCCCTTCACCGCCGCAGCCATCGCGTCGAGCGCGGTGTCAAACACGGCCAGCACTTCGCCGCGTATCATCGAGACCGACAGCTTCGGCCGGAAGCCGCGGACCTCAATGATCCGCAGGCGCGCGCGGTAAGGGGAGGCGAGCACAAGACGTTCGGGCACGAGACCTAATCCCCTGCCGCGCGCGATCATGGCGAGTTGCAAGGCGTTGCCCCAGGTCTCCGCGATCACATTGAGCGGCGCGTCCTTCTCCGCCAATGCGCGCTCGAGCTGGCTGCGAAAAAGGCACCCGTCGGGATTGAGAATCCAGGAATGGCCGGCGAGATCACCGACGCCGACCGTGGAAGCCAGATCGGCCTCTTTCGCAGCGACGACAGCCACGCGTTCCTCGCCGAGCATCAGCGCCCGCGGGCCCTCCGGTGCGCGGCCGCAATGCTCCACCACCACGGCGGCATCAAGCGCGCCTTCAGCAACGGCTTTGCGCAACGGCGCACTTGCATTGGCGACGAGATGAAGCGACACGGTCGGGGACAGACGATGCAGCGCGTCGAGCGCCGGCGCGAACACACATTCGGAAATGGCGTAGCTCACACCCACGCGCAGCGGCATCGCAGCCATCGCGGTTCCGGTTTCACGCGTGAGCGCGTCGGTTGCCCGCAGCACTTCGAGGCAACGCCGGTAGGCGGCCTCGCCGGCGCGGGTCGGGCGCGCGGGCTTGGAAATGCGATCAAGCAGGGTGACGCCGAGCGATTCCTCGAGCCGCTGCACGCGCCGCGAAATCGCAGGCTGGGTCAGATTGAGGCGCAACGCCGCCTTGCCGACGGAACCGTTATCGACCACAGCGACGAAAGCGCGGACATCCTCGATATTCATCGGGTTCGCTCACTCATGCCGTTTTGGCATATATGCCATTCGATCATAAAGATCATCATTATCTTTCATTTTCATTATGATCGACCGTCTGTTAGCGTGCAATATTCCGAAGGTCCAGGAGTCGAAAAACATGCCGCATGTTGAAGCCCGTTCCGCCATCGCGGGCTGGCGCACTCCGCTTGTCATCGTCGTCTGCGGCTGCGTCATCGCGATGCTCGCCTTCGGTCCGCGTTCGGCTCTGGGTCAATTCCTGACGCCGATGTCGATGAATTTCGGGTGGGGGCGCGAAGTGTTCTCGCTCGCGCTCGCGATCCAGAATCTTCTGTGGGGCGTGGGCCAGCCTTTCGCGGGCGCGATCGCAGACCGCTTCGGCACCATTCGCGTTCTGTGCGGCGGCGCCATTCTGTATGCGCTTGGCCTTGCCCTGATGGCGCATTCGCAAACGCCGGGCGTGCTGCAATTGTCCGCCGGCGTGCTGATCGGTTTCGGCCTGTCGGGCTGCTCGTTCAATCTGGTGATCGGCGCCCTCGGCAAGCTTGTGCCGGAACATATGCGCGGGCTCGCCTTCGGCGCGGGAACGGCGGCCGGCTCGTTCGGCCAGTTTCTGTTTTCTCCGCTGGCGCGCGCTCTCATCGATCAATTCAGCTGGCAAACCGCGCTGCTCGTTTTCGCCGCGACGATGCTGCTGATCCTGCCGCTGTCGCTGGCGCTTGCAACGCCAAAGGCCGATTCCTCAGGCGCGCCCGGCAGCGTCGCCAATCAGTCGATCGCTCAGGCGTTGTCGGAAGCCTTCGGACATCGCAGCTACGTGTTGCTGGTGCTCGGCTTCTTCACCTGCGGATTTCAGCTCGCTTTCGTCACCGTGCATCTGCCGACCTATCTGCTGGACCGCGGATTGTCGGCGGAAGCCGGCGCCTGGACCATCGGCGTCATCGGCCTGTTCAATATCGTAGGCTCGCTGACCTCCGGATGGCTGTCGAGCCGCATGCCGAAGCGATACATTCTTTCGATCATCTATTTCCTGCGCGCGCTGTCCATCGCCGTTTTCATCAGCCTGCCGATGACCACAATGTCGGCATTGATCTTCGGCTCGGTGACCGGGTTGCTGTGGCTCTCGACGGTGCCGCCCACCTCGGCGCTGGTCGCGGTCATGTTCGGCACGCGCTGGCTGTCCATGCTGTTCGGCTTTGCCTTCTTCAGTCATCAGGTCGGTGGATTTCTCGGCGTTCTGCTCGGCGGCATCGCCTTCGAGAAGACCGGCTCCTACGACATCGTGTGGTGGCTCTCGGTCCTGTTCGGCGTGCTGTCGGCGGTGATCAATCTGCCGATCGTGGAGAAGCCGGTCATGCGCGCCGTGTTGAAGCCGGTCTGAGCCGCGGGGGCCAATGACCGACACGCGAACCGCCAGGCGTCCGGCCTGGCAAACACCCCTGGTGATCGTGGTCTGCGGCTGCCTGATCGCCATCATCGGTTTTGGACCGCGCGCCTCGCTTGGATTGTTCCTGACGCCGATGTCTTCGGCGCATGGCTGGGGGCGTGAGGTGTTCGCTTTGGCGCTCGCGCTCCAGATGCTGATCTGGGGCGCGGCGCAGCCCTTTGTCGGCGCGATCGCAGACCGCTTCGGTCCGGTGACGGTGCTGTGCGTCGGCGCCGCGCTCTACGCGGCCGGCCTCGGCTGGATGGCGAATGCGTCGTCGCCCGGCGAATTATATCTGTCCGCCGGTTTCCTGACCGGCTTCGGCCTCGCGGGAGCGTCCTTCACCGTGGTGATCGGCGCCTTCGGCAAATTGCTGCCGGTGCGATGGCGCTCGCTATCGTTCGGTCTTGGCACCGCGGGCGGATCGTTCGGGCAATTCCTGTTCGCGCCGGTCGCGATCGGCCTTAACAACGTGTTTCCGTGGCAGACGACGCTGATGATTTTCGGCGCGGTCGTTCTCGCGATCATGCCGCTGGCCTTCGCGCTTGCACTGCCGCGCGACGCGTCGTCCGGCGCAGCGCAGGTCCGACAGCAATCCGTGTCGCAGGCGCTGCGCGAAGCGCTCTCGCACGGGAGTTATATCTATCTCGTGCTCGGGTTCTTCACCTGCGGCTTCCAGGTCTTCTTCATCACGGTGCATCTGCCGGCTTATCTCGTGGACCGCGGATTGTCCGCGGATATCGGGGCCTGGACCGTGGCGGTCATCGGCCTTTTCAACATTATCGGATCGATCTCGGCTGGATATCTGAGCGACAAGATGCCCAAACGTTATCTGCTCGCGGCGATCTATTTCCTGCGTTCGGTCGCGATCGCAGTTTTCATCAGCGTGCCGGCAAGCCCGCTGACGGCGGTGATTTTCGGCGCCGTGATCGGATTGCTTTGGCTGTCCACCGTGCCCCCGACCAACGGGCTGGTCGCGCTGATGTTCGGCACGCGCTGGCTCACCATGCTCGCGGGTTTCGCCTTTTTCAGCCATCAGGTCGGCGGCTTCCTCGGCGTCTGGCTCGGCGGCGTGATCTTCGAGCGCACCGGCTCCTACGACATCATCTGGTGGCTGGCGATCCTGCTCGGCATCCTGTCGGCGGTGATCAATCTGCCGATCGCTGAAAAGCCGGTCGCGCGGCCTGCGGCTGCCGCGGCGGCTTGACTCGGCCGTCATGGCCGGGCTTGTCCCGGCCATCCACGTCTTGCTTAGATGAAAACAGAAGACGTGGCTGCCAGGCATGAAGCCTGTGCGTGACCGGGGAGACTTTCCAAGTGACCACATTCAAGGCCATCGTTATCGACAAGGGCGAGGCCGGCCAGAGCGTCGCGCTCAAGGATTTCGACGAGAAGGATCTGATGGAGGGCGACGTCACCGTCCGCCCCGAATGGTCCACCATCAATTACAAGGACGGACTCGCGATCACCGGCAAGGCGCCGGTGGTGCGCCGTTTCCCGATGATCGCAGGCCTCGATCTTGCCGGCACGGTCGAGAACTCCTCGCACCCGGACTGGAAAGCGGGCGACCGGGTGATCTGCAACGGCTGGGGCTTGAGCGAAACCCATCTTGGCGCCTACGCGCAGAAGGCGCGGGTGAAAGGCCAATGGCTGGTGCGCGTTCCGGAGACGATGAGCGCGCGCGACACGATGGCGATCGGAACGGCGGGCTATACCGCGATGCTCTCCGTGATCGCGCTCGAGCGTGCCGGCGTCACACCGGACAAGGGGCCGGTGATCGTGACGGGTTCGGCGGGCGGCGTTGGTTCGGTCGCGGTCGCGCTCCTGGCCAAGCTCGGATACCAAGTGATCGCGTCCACCGGCCGGCCGCAGGAGGCCGATTATCTGAAAGGTCTCGGCGCTGCCGAAATCCTCGATCGCAAGGAGCTCGAAGGACCGCCAAAGCCGCTTGCCAAGGAGCGCTGGGCGGGCGGCGTTGACTCGGTCGGTTCCACGACCCTCGCCAACGTCCTGTCCATGACCCGCTATGGGGGAGCGGTCGCGGCCTGCGGCCTTGCCGCCGGTATGGATTTGCCGGCGAGCGTCGCCCCCTTCATTTTGCGGGGGGTGTCGCTTTTGGGCATCGACTCGGTCATGTGCCCGCTGCCCCGGCGCAAAGAAGCGTGGAAAAGGCTCGAAACCGATCTGGACCGGGCCAAATTGGCCGCAATGACTACGGAAATTGCCCTATCCGAGGTGATCGGAACCGCCCCCAAAATCCTCTCGGGTGGGGTCCGGGGTCGAATCGTGGTCAAGATCGGGTAAATACGTTCAGCATTTGGCTACGAAATCCGGGCATGATCGCGCGCAATTATGGTAAGAGCCCGGTTAACACGCTGTAGCAACCGGGCGAGAAGCGAGGTGTGACATGTTGCGTATCGTAGCTCTGCTGGCAGGCCTCACCGTCTTGACGGTCTCGCATCCCACCCTCGCTCAGACCATGACCGCCAGCGAAGCGCGCAGCTTCGTGGTCGGCAAGCTCTTCACCTTCAACTGCTTCGAAGGCACCAAGGGCGCCGGCCGCATCCAGGCCGACGGTTCGGTCGCCGGCACCATCCAGTTCCGCGGCAACGGCCCGGTGCGCTGGGCGCAGCTCCCGGCCGGCACGATCAACGTCAAGGGCGAAGCGGTATGCGCCAATGTGCGCGGGCTGCCGTTCAAGCCCTGCTTCAATCTGCAGAGGACGAGCCACAAGAGCTTCCGCGGTTCGGTGTCGGGTCTTGGCTTTGCGTCCTGCGATTTCAATCGGCGCGGTCCGGTCGAAATCGCGACCGCGACGGCGTTGCCGGAAAATCAGCAGGTCTCGCAGCCGCTCTCGCTGCGCTCCACGCTCACGACCCTCGGCCAGCGCTAGAGCCTTTTCATTTGACGCCAATCTTGCGGCGAACCGGTTCCCACTTCGCCGGATTGCGCTTCGTTATCCTTTCGCGGGGAAGATCATGCACGTCGTCGTGGCGTGTGCGTAAAGTTTTCCGCCCGCATCCTTGATCTCGCCTTCCGCGGTGCCGACGTTGCGCCCGCGATGCAGGATGCGCCCTTCCGCGCGCACCGGTCCGGTATCCCTGGTCAATGGCCGAACGAGATTCACCTTGATCTCCAGCGTCGTGTAGGCCTCGCCTTGGTCGAGCGTCGTGTGCACGGCGCATCCCAGCGCTGAATCGAGCAGCGTCATCGCAAAGCCGCCATGCACGACGCCGATCGGATTGTAATGGCGGTGCTGCGGAACGCCCCCGAAAATCGCGCGGCCTTTCTCGACGGCGACGAGCTCGAAGCCGAGCGTCTCCGCAATCGGCGGCGCGGGAAACCGCCCGTCGATCACGCCCTGCAGGAAGTCGAGGCCGGTGTGCGACAACAATATTTCCGCCGGAACGACGCCGAATGTCCTCTCCGGCATGTCGAGCCTTCAGATTTGCGATTGCGGATCGGCCGGACGCGGAGCGGGGAACAGCAGGCGCTGATAAAGCCAGCCGATACCCATCAGCGCCAGGCCGAGGCAGATGAAGGAGAAGGCGCGGTAAATCCCCTGCACGCCGGCGAGATCGTGCAGGAAGACCTTGGCGATGGTCAGCATCACGACCGCCGCGGAGGCAAATCGCGCCGGTTTCGATTTCAGCGCGATACCCGCGAGCAGGAGCGCGACGCCGAAGGCGAGCCAGGCCGCCGAGTAAGTGTAATCCTCCGCGTCCGACACGAAATTCGCCGTCAATATTGGCCCGTGGAACAGCGTGCGGACCTCCAGCGTGAGATAGGCGAGCGCCAGCACGATCGCGGTGACGGCGCTGACAATATAGAATGGCCGCGCCCGCGTATCGCGGATGATGCGCGCCAGCACCGCCATCAATATCGCCGGAATTCCGTAGCCGAGCAGGACGAAATTGAACGCCATGCCGCCGACCGGATCGCCGGTGTGCATCGGATTTTCGCGCATGCCGAGCCCGAACACGATCGCGAGGAAGGTGAGACACCCGATCACGCGCGCGCCGATATCGTGAATGATGCTGTGGCTGCGGCCGCGCAGATGTTCGAGCCCGATGGTCATGGCGAGGCCGGTCGAGACCTGCAATCCCAATTCGCCGAGCTGCGCCGCCGGCCGGTAGATATCGCCGTCATTCATCAGGTGGCGGATTTCGAGAAATGCCGTCAGCGCGGTGAACAGGATGGCCGCGGAATCCACGCTGCGCGAGGCGGCGTCGTCCGCGCGCTTGCGCAACAGGTGGCCCGCCGTCCAGAACGACACAGCCGGCACGCCGTAAGCCCACAGGATCCAGTTCAGGATCGGTGTCGTGCCGATATCGCCGCCGACAATGCGCGGGTCCCATAGGATGCGGGCCATCACCAGCGCGACCAGGATCGTGCATAGCGTCCGTAGCATCGGCAGCGGCCGCCGCATCGAGATCCACGCGATGCCTGGCACCATCAAGGCGAGCGATACCGTGAGCCAGCCTTTTTCCAGCGCGAAAGTGAGCGCCAGCGCCAGCGCCGCGACGCCGCCGCAGGCATAGATCGCAGTGGCCGCGGCGCCTCCGGGCCGGATGTCCTGCCGGCTGAGCGTTTCGGTGGCGATCGCGAACAGGATCGCCATCAGCAAGGCGATGGCCGCGAACGGGATCGAGCGTTCGAAGTCGACGATGCCGTAATAGAGCGCGATCAGGGCAATGACCGGCGTCAGCACGCCGGTCGCCGCCCACAGGATCGAGGCGAGCGGATTGTCCGACCGGCCTTGTGCGAGAAAACCAGTGGCGCCGAACATCGCGGCGATGCCGGCGCCAAAGGCCAGATGCAGATTGAGCAATTCAAGCTTCGGTATCATAGGCAAACCGGACAGCACTCCGCCCGGCGATTGCCACACGACGAAATATTGCGATGTCGCCCAATGCCCGACAATCAGGAGCGCGAACGTAGCGGCCACCGGGAGCGCTGGGGTCGCGGCTTCGCTGCGCCAGGCCACGGCAATGGTCGCGGCCGCACGCGCGACCATCGTCCAGAGCGCGAGTGCGCCGTGCCAATTATACAGCACCAGCACAATCGCGCC
>CAMDXM010000025.1 GCA_945878025.1 Pseudorhodoplanes sinuspersici
GATGGCCGGGACAAGCCCGGCCATGACGAATCGAGAGGGACGGCGTGCTGGACAGCTTCAGCTCGCCGCTTCGATACTCGGCTCTTCCAGCTTCGGCGCGAGAAACTGACTGCGGGCAAGTTCGGCGAAGATCCCGTTGCGTGAAACGAGTTCGTCGAAGCTTCCCATTTCCACGATCCGGCCGGCGCCAAACACCAAAATCCTGGTCGCGTTGCGGATGGTCGCGAGGCGATGCGCGATCACGAATGTGGTGCGGTTCTTCATGACCTCGTCGAGCGCGGCCTGAACCATCCTTTCGGTATTGGCGTCGAGGGCGCTGGTCGCCTCGTCCAGAATGAGGACCGGAGGGTTTTTCAGCAGCGCGCGCGCGATCGACAGGCGCTGGCGTTCGCCGCCCGACAAGAACCGTCCGCGCTCGCCGACATTCGCCAACAGGCCTTCGGGATTGCGTTCGATGAAATCGAGCGCCTGCGCGCGCGCCAGCGCGGAGCGCATTTCCTCTTCGGTCGCGTCCGGCTTGCCGATAAAGAGATTTTCGGCGACCGAGCGGTTGAGCAGCAGCATTTCCTGGAACACGACGCCGATATTCCGCCGCAGCGAGGCGAGCGTGATGTCGCGCAAGTCGGTTTCGTCGATCCTGATCGAGCCCGATTGCGGATCGAAGACGCGATGCAGCAACGCCAGGGCGGTGGTCTTGCCCGCGCCGGTCGGGCCGACCAGCGCGATGACGTCGCCCGGCTGCGCGGAGAAATCGAGATCCGCCACCGCCGGCCGCTTGCCGTCATAGGAAAACGAGACATGCTCGAACGTGACGCGTCCGGCGACGCGGCCGATATCGATCGCGTTCGGCCGGTCGCGCACCGCCGGTTCGGCATCGAGCACCTCGAAGAATTCCCGCAGGCGCGGCGCGTCCATGAAGATTTTATTGACGAAGCCGACCGCCTGGTCGAGGCGCTGCACCAGCATGCTCGCAAAGCTCATGAACATCACGATCTCGCCGAGCGTCGCCAGTCCCTTGAACAGCAAGGCCGTGCCGACCAGAAAAATGGCGAGCAACGTGATGGTGGTGGCGGCGCGGGTCGCGACCGCGACAACGGCCCACCATGACAGCACCGGCATCTGCGCGGACAGCAGGCGGTCGACCACGTTGCGCAAGCCGGAGACTTCCGCTTCCACGCGCACATAGCTTTGCACGAGCGCGACATTGCCAAGCGCGTCGGAAGCGCGTTCGGCGAGATCCGAATAATGGCGCTCCACATCGGTCTGCATGGTGTTGGTCTTGCGCAGAACGATCGATGTCAGCACGGCGAACATAACGCAAAGGACGATCAGGAGAAGCGCCAGCCGCCAGTTCAGATACATCGACAACGGCAACAGGATCAGGAGCGACACGAAGGCCGCGAAATGGTCGCGGAAGAAAGACAGCCAGAGATTCCAGAGCGAGTCGGTTCCGGCGAGCATGACTTTCATCAGCCGGCCGGAATGCGCGCCGCCATGGTACGAGAGCGGCAATTGCAGCACGTGGTCGAAATAATCCGTCAGCACGACATGCCGTTGGCGATGCGCGAGCCGGTCGGCATAAAGCGCGACCACCACACCGCAGGCGATGGTGAAAATCCCGAATGCCGCCCAGGCCAGAAGCAGTGGGAGGAGGTTGTCCCAGGTCGTCACGCCGGTCTTGTTCTGGACCCCGGCCAGCGCGTCGATGATGCGGCCGAACAGCACCGGCTCGGCGAACTGGGCGGCGGCGAGCGCGACATTGGCGACGGCCAGAAACCAGCCCAGACGGGTTTCGGAGCCCAGCAGTTTCAGGACGCGAAGATAAACGTGGGGGAGGCTCATGGATCTCATTTCGTCAATCGAAGCGGCCGTTATGCGCGGCCTGGCCGCCCGCTCGCCGATTGCGGCGGGTTAGTCCAGGCGGCTTGGTCCAAGTGTAATCGATGGCATTGACATCCGTAAAAGACCGCACTTTCTGGTCCGTCTAATAACCCAAAAGTGATCGCGGGTATGCGGTCTTAAAGCAAGACGAACATGCGACACTTCCCCGGCAATTGAGGGTGATCCGTCCGTCGCCATGATGGCCAATATTCCAACCGAGCTGCTGCGCACGCTGGTCAGCGTGGTCGATCTGCGAAGTTTCACCAAGGCGGCGCAAATGCTCGGCGTCACGCAGCCGGCCGTCAGCGCGCAGATCAAGCGCCTGCAGATGCTTCTGGGGGCCGAGATCCTGGACAAGAGCGCGCCCGGAGTCAGCCTGACCCCGGTGGGCGAGACGATCGTCGATCATGCCCGGCGGCTCCTTTCGATCAACGACCATATCCTGGGACTGGCGACGCCCCGGCCGCCCTCGCAAACCATCCGGATCGGGGTCCCCGGCGATTTCGTCTCGCAGCACCTGCCCTGGACGCTGGCGGAATTTCGGGCCCGCTGGCCGGAGGTCATGTTCGCGGTCCGCAACGGGAGCTCCGTGGCGCTGCTCAACGATTTGCGGCAGGGCGACCTCGATCTCGTGGTTGGATTGTCGACCGCGCCCTCGCCCGGCGCGCGTTCGCAATGGGCGGAGGAACCGGTCTGGATTCGCGGCCCGAGAATCCCCTTCAATCAGGATGACCGGGTTCCGCTGGTGTCATTCGGCGAGCAATGCGTGTTCCATCGCATCGCGGTGGAGGTTCTGCACAAAATCGGCCGCATGCACGACATGGTGTATATCAGCTCGAGCACGGCGGGCATCGCGGCGGCAATCAAGGCCGGGCTTGGCGTGATGGCGCTTGCGCGCAGCCGCGCCGGCATTCCCGGACTGATGATCTGGGACGACGGGCCGCTGCCGGCGCTGCCGGATGTCTTCTGCGGAATTTACATTCGCGAGGGAGGCGAGCGCATGGCGCTCGAACAACTCGCCGACGCCATCACCGAGGCGCTGCATCCGCAATTCGGCCTGGCCGACCGCAGCCTGTCGCCGAGCGTGATTTCGATCTGACATTGTCGCATTTCCGGACGGCGAACCGGTACTCACTTCGCCCGGAAATGCTCTCTAGTTCTGCGCGAAGCCGGAGCGTTGCGCCCAGCCGGTCATGCGCTTCTCGAGCATGGCCATCAGCCCATACATCGCAATGCCTTCGATCGCGAGCGCCACAAGCCCCGCGAAGATGAGCGGCACCTGGAACTGCGCCTGCGCCTGCAGCATGAGATTGCCGATGCCGTTATTGGAGGCGATGCTTTCGGAAATCACGGTGCCGACGAAAGCGAGCGTGATCGCGATCTTGAGCGAACCGAAGAAGTAAGGCAGCGAGCGCGGGATGCCGACCTTGCGCATGATGTCGAGCTTGGAGGCGCCGAGCGCCTTCAGCACGTCTTCCATTTCCGGCTCGATGGTCGCGAGGCCGGTGGCGACATTGACCACGATCGGAAAGAACGAGATCAGGAAGGCGGTGAGCACGGCGGGCAGGAATCCGATGCCGAACCACAGAACGAGGATCGGCACCAAGGCGACTTTTGGAATCGCGTTGAAGCCGACCATCAGCGGATAGAGTCCGGCATAGATGGTGCGCGACCAGCCGATCGCGAGACCGAGCAAAAGCCCGAACCCGACCGCGAGACCGAATCCGACCAGCGTTTCCTGCAGCGTGATCCACGAATTGCGGACGATGGCCGGCCAGAAATCGTAGAAGGCCTTCGCGACAATCGTCGGGGCTGGGAGAAAGAATTCCGGAATTTTGAACCCGCGGACCGCGAATTCCCAGATCAGCAGGAAGCCGAGCGTGAACAGCCAGGGCGCGAGCCGGACGATGAGCGGCGTGCGCGTCATTGCCGCGCGCTCACGATATGCGCGCGCAGGTCGTGCACGATGGCCTGGAATTCCGGCGCGAAGGTGACGTCGAGGTCGCGCGGGCGCGGCAATTCGATTTTGCGCTCGGCCAGGATGCGTCCGGGCCGCGCCGACATCACGAAGACCCGGTCGGCGAGGAATACCGCCTCGCGCAGATCGTGGGTGACGAGCACGATGGTGATCTTGCGCGTCGCATGCAGGTCGCGGATCACGCACCAGAGCTCCTCGCGCGTGAATGCATCGAGCGCGCCGAACGGCTCGTCCAGCATCAGGAGTTGCGGCTCGTGAATGAGCGCGCGGCACAAGGACGTGCGCTGCTGCATGCCACCGGACAATTGCCAGGGGAATTTGTCGCCGAACCCGTCGAGACCGACCGAGGCGAGCAGCCGCTCGGCGCGCGCGACATATTCGGCCTTCCGGCGCCGCAATTGCGACCGGTGCGGCTGTACGATTTCGAGCGGCAGCAGCAGGTTTTCCAGCGTCGTGCGCCAGGGCAGGAGCGTCGGCGCCTGGAAGGCCATGCCGGCGATCTTGACCGGCTGCGTGACCTTCTGGCCCGCGACTGCGACGCTTCCGGCATAGGGAAATTGCAGGCCGGTCACGAGTTTCATCAAGGTGGATTTGCCGCAGCCCGAGGGCCCGACCACCGCGGCGAACTCGCCGCGATTCACCGACAACGTCAGGTCCGCGACGGCAACGATATTGTCCGGTCCCGCCGTCTGCCCGCCATAGCGGTGGCTCACGCCGTCGAGTGCAATGAAGCCTTGCTCCAATCGCGGTCTCCGCGCTCGATGCCGGCCGCTCCCTAGTTCGCCTTGCGTTCGGCCGCCGGCGGCAGGAACGAAGCGTCGAAAATGTCCGCGGCTTTGGGCTTGGCGTTCTTGAAATCGTAGGTCAGCGCGATCTGATCGATCGAGCGGTCGAGCCGCCCGCTGTCGACGCCGCCATATCCGTTCGCCTTCACCTCCGGGGTGAGGATGTTGTCCTTCAACGCCATCCGCAGCCGTTCAAGCTCGATCTCTTTCTTGGCGACGTCGTTGCGCTTGACCACGGAGGTGACGGACGCCTCCGGATTCTTCACCGTCTCTTTCAGCCCCTTGACGAAAGCGGCGAGGAATTTCCTGACGGCTTCGGGATTTTCGGCGGCGAATTTCGGATTCACGATGATCGCGTTGCCATAAAGGTTGACGCCGTAATCGGCCATCAGGATGACCGTGATGTCGTCGACCGGCACGCCGCGATCCTTCAGATTGATGAAGGACGAAAACGAAAAGCCGGTAATGGCGTCGACCTGGCCCGCCGCCAGCATCGGTTCGCGCACCGGAAAGCCGACATTCTCGATCGTGACCTTGGAGGCGTCGATATCGTTCGCCTTGGTGAAGATTTTCCATTGCGCATAGGCGCCGTCGGGCGCGGGCGCGCCCAGTTTCTTGCCTTCGAGGTCCTTCGGCTTCACGACGCCGCGGCTCTTGCGCCCGACGATGGCGAAGGGCGGCTTGTTGTAGACCATGAACACGGCCTTGATCGGCGTGCCCGGATTGGCGTCGCGGAACTTGATCAGCGAATTGATGTCGCCGAAGCCCATGTCGTAGGTTCCCGACGCAAGGCGGGTGAGCGGCTCGAGCGAGCCGCCCGCCGTGTCGATCGTGACGTCGAGGCCTTCGGCCTTGAAATATCCCTTGTCGATGGCGACCACGAACGGCGCCGCCGGGCCCTCGAACTTCCAGTCGAGGGTGAATTTGACGGGGGTCTGCGCCATGGCCGGCGCGATCGGAAACGCCAGGCCGATGGCGGCGGCCATAAATCCGGCAATCCGGATGATGCCTAACTGACGCATTGTCTTTCCTTTCCCTTGGACTTTCTTGAAGCCGGTATGGCCGTCTCGGCCGGGCGGCGGAAGCACATTGTCTTGCATCGGGTTCATGTCTTGCATCGGGTTTATCATCGGTTCGAATTTTTCATTCGAATTCGTCGCCAAATTCATCATCTTTTACGAGCAAAGAACATGCCGATTGAAAGAGCAAGGCGTTACACGGACGCGACATGGCATCGCATCCGCGCGGCGGCTTTGCTCCTCGGTATGAGGTTAGGCGCAAACCCTCACCCTGCAAGGGAGGGTCGGATCGCATCGCGCTAAGCGATGCGAGACGGGGTGGGGTTAGTTCTGTTGCCCCACCCACCACCCGTTTCACTCGCGTCTACTATCCCCAGGCGCAATCAGCCGTTCGATTTCGACCGCCAGTTTGGCCTCATTGCCGCCGAAACTCTCGATCATCGCGCTCAGCACCGCGTCGGGATCGAACTTGTCCATGTCCAACGGGTGCCCCGCCCGATGGGCCAGCATTGCGAAAAAAGAAAGTTGAGCGCGGCCATTGCCTTCGCGAAATGCATGGATAGCGTTCAGATCGGCCAGAAAACGCGCCGACCCCTTCGCAAAATCCATTGCCGACAGATTTCGGTAAAAGTCGGCGGTCTTCAAATTGGAAAACAGCTTGCTGGCCTGAGCTTTGATGTGTTCCGGATAGCAAAACGCATTTCCCTGCTTGGAAATGCGCACCGTACGAGGCATCCCGGCCCAGTCGTACACGTCTTGAAACAGATGATGGTGAACCGCGCGGAAATGGTCGAAATCGAGTTGACCGTTCGGCAATTCCTCTTCTGAGCGCTGCGTACTAATTTCCAGCTCGAACGCATCCAGTTCCTTCTGGTCGCGTAGGTCGAGCTTGTTAATAAGGACGGTCGAGCCGTCGTAGGTGTAGGGGTCGTCGATCGCATCATACATGCGATAGAGGATCAGTCTTTGCGATAAGATTGCAGAATGATCTTGCGCGTTTCCTCGCCCGACAGCTTTTTGCTTTTGGAAACGTTGGCGCGATTCTTCATCGCCGGGGTCAATTTAAGACCTTCGACCGAACTGATTTTGGCGAAGCTGGAACGGCCGATTACGAAACCGGAACTTGCTGCTTTTTTCGACGTGCGTTTCTGGCTGGGCATCCAGTAACTTTAGCACAATTTGGATCGGTTAAACAGGTTCAGCTTACAGCGGCAGGGCGATGGCATCCCTGATCTCGTCCATCACCGCACAAGTGTGGGTTTCCCTCACCCCCGGTAGCGATAGCAGGACGTCGCCGAGAAAGTGCCGGTTAGCGTTCATGTCGGCCACCCCCAACTATCATATTCGATATATTGTTCGGAAATGACGGCTTCGAGATCGCCCGCGAGACCCGTTGCACCCTTCGTCGCGGCTTATGCCTCGCCCGATGAAGATCTGGCGGCTGTTTGGTTGAATGCGCCGCCGGAGCCCGGCGCGGATACCCGCATCGATGCGCGCGCGACCCGCCTTGTCGAAGCCATCCGTGCCAAGACCGGCGGGCTCGGCGGAATCGAGGATTTCCTGCATGCCTATTCGCTGTCGACGCGCGAGGGGCTCGCGCTCATGGTATTGGCCGAAGCCTTGTTGCGGGTGCCCGATGCGGAGACCGCCAATCGCCTGATCGAGGACAAGCTCGCCGCCGCCGACTGGTCGCACCCCGATTCGGGGGCGGATTCGCTTCTGGTCTCCGCCTCGGCCTGGACGCTCGGCGTCACCGCGCGGCTGATCGAGCCGGGCGAGACGCCGGAAACGATCCTGCACGATCTTGCCAGGCGCATCGGTCTTCCCGCCATTCGCACGGCCGCGCGCCAGGCCATGCGCCTCCTCGGCTCGCATTTCGTTCTTGGCCAGACCATCGCGGAAGCGCTTGCGCGCGCAGGCTCGCATCCGCAATGGCGTTTCTCCTACGACATGCTGGGCGAGGGCGCGCGCACGCAAGCGGACGCCGCGCGCTATGTCGAGTCATACGCACGCGCGATCGAGGCGATCGGAAACCGCGCCGGCGATGCGGCGCTTCCGGAGCGTCCTGGAATTTCGGTCAAGCTCTCGGCCTTGCATCCGCGCTACGAAGCGACGTCGCGCGAGCGCGTCATGGCCGAGCTTGCGCCGAAGCTGCTGGCGCTTGCGCGCATGGCCAAAGGCTTCGATCTTAATTTCACGGTCGATGCCGAGGAAGCCGATCGCCTCGAATTGTCGCTCGATGTGATCGCCGCCGTTCTTTCCGATTCCTCGCTGCAGGGCTGGAACGGTTTCGGTCTCGCCGTGCAGGCCTATCAGAAGCGCGCGCCGCAGGTGATCGACTGGCTGATCGAAACCGCGACGGCGCTCGACCGCAATCTGATGGTGCGTCTGGTGAAGGGCGCCTATTGGGACACCGAGATCAAGCGCGCGCAGGAGCGCGGCCTTGCCGATTATCCGGTCTTCACCCGCAAGGCGATGACCGATCTCTGCTACATGGATTGCGCACGCAGATTGCTCGCCGCCCGGCCGCGCATCTTTCCGCAATTCGCCACGCATAACGCGTTGACTGTCGCAAGCGTGGTCGAGGAAGCGGGCGGGGTCGCGGGGCTCGAGTTTCAGCGGCTGCATGGCATGGGCGAGGCGCTCTATGCCGCGTTGCGCGTCGACATTCCGGAAGCGGCCTGCCGCGTCTATGCGCCGGTCGGGGGACACCGCGATCTCCTGGCCTATCTGGTGCGGCGGCTCCTTGAAAACGGCGCCAACACGTCCTTCGTGTCGGTCGCCGCCGATCCGGATGTTCCCGTTGCCGCGATCCTCAAGCGACCGCGCGATGTCATCGTCGATGCGGATGGCGCGCGGCACCGGAAGATCCCGCTTCCGCGCGATCTCTACGCGCCGCGGCGGAGGAATTCTCACGGCGTCGAATTCGGCGACCGCGCGAGTCTGGATGCGCTCCTGCAACAACTTCGTTCCGCCTTGCCGCAGGGCATGAGTGCCGCGCCTCTGATCAACGGTGTCGCGCAGCAAGGCGCAACGCGCGTCGTGCTGTCACCGATCGATGGGTTGTCGATCGGGCGCGTCGCCGAAGCCGACGAGGCGATCGCTGCGCGCGCGATGAGTGCCGCCGGCGCGGGTTTTCCGTCATGGTCGGCAACGCCGCTCGAACGGCGAGCGGCCATACTCGACCGCGCCGCGGATCTCCTCGAGCAAAAACGCGGGTTGCTGCTGGCCTTGCTGCAGAGCGAAGGCGGCAAGACGCTCGACGACGCGGTGAGCGAATGGCGGGAGGCGGTGGATTATTGCCGCTATTACGCGGCGCAAGCGCGCATATCGCTCATCGCCCAGCCGATGCCGGGTCCGACCGGCGAGAGCAACGAATTGCGTTATCGCGGCCGCGGCGTGTTCGTGTGCATCTCGCCGTGGAATTTTCCGCTGGCGATTTTTCTGGGCCAGATCGCGGCGGCGCTCGTCGCCGGCAATGCGGTGGTGGCAAAGCCCGCCGAGCAGACGCCGCTGATCGCGGGCGTCGTGATCGATCTGCTGCATGAGGCGGGCGTGCCGCATTCGGCGCTGCATCTCGTGACCGGCGACGGCAGGATCGGCGCGGCGCTTGTCGCCGATCTCTGTGTCGCGGGCGTCGCCTTTACCGGCTCGACGCAAGCCGGGCTTTCGATCAATCGCGCGCTCGCCGCCAAGGACGGTCCGATCGCGCCGCTGATCGCGGAGACTGGCGGCATCAACGCCATGATCGTGGATGCAACTGCGTTGCCGGAACAGGTGACGGACGATGTCGTCACTTCCACGTTTCGCTCGGCCGGGCAACGATGCTCGGCCTTGCGGCTCCTCTGCCTGCAAGAGGACGTCGCAGACCGCTTGATCGAGATGATCGCGGGCGCGGCGCAGGAACTTGCCGTCGGCGACCCGCGCGAGATTTCGACCCATGTCGGGCCGGTCATCGATCTCGAAGCCAGGGACCGTCTCGATCGCTGGATCGGCGCGCATCAGGCGCAAGTGCGGTTTCGCTGGGATCGCAAGCGGTCCTTGCCGACGCGCGGCACTTTCGTGCCGCCGGCGATCGTCGAACTTTCCCGCGCGGCCGATCTGAAGGAAGAAGTGTTCGGCCCGATCCTGCATGTGGTGCGCTGGAAGGCGGATGAACTCGACGATCTGCTCGGTGAGATCGCCGGCAACGGCACGGGGCTGACGCTCGGCATCCATTCGCGCATCGACGCGCGTATCGCCTCCATCGCCGCGCGCATGCGCAACGGCAATGTCTACGTCAATCGCAGCATGATCGGCGCGGTGGTCGGCACCCAGCCCTTCGGCGGCGCCGGAACGTCGGGCACCGGACCGAAAGCGGGCGGGCCGAATTACCTCCGGCGTTTTGCGACTGAACAGACATTCACGGTCAACACCGCGGCGGCGGGCGGAAATGCGAGCCTGCTGGCGTCGGGTGAATAGAAGATAAACAGCATGCGACGTCGCGCCGCGCCGCATATCCGGGCAAAACCGATTCATTACCAAAACATAATCTGCGGCGCCGCATGCGCGCCGAACTCCTCTCCTACATTGTGGTTGTCTGTTCAGAGGAACAGGCTTTGGAGGAAACTGAAATGCGTAGCAATGCCAATCGCGCCCTTGCAGTCGTGACTGCGGCTGCGATCGCACTCACCACCGCCGGCGTGGCGCCGGCTTTTGCTGCATCGAAAACTGCCAACGACACCGCGAGCGTGAAGCCGATGCAGGTCAGCGCTGCCAATACGGATATCAGCTCGCGCCGCTACCATCGCGGCTACCGCTACCGCAACAATGCCGCGGGCGCGGCGTTCGCCGCCGCCATCATCGGCGGCATCGCGACCTACGCCGCTGCGCGCGAATACCGCAAGGCGCGTGAACGCAGCTATGGCTACGGCGCGCCGTACGGATATTACGGCGGCGGCGGATACGGGTATGGCGGCCGCGGCTATTACCGCTATTGACAAGCCGCCCGTGGCGGTTCGCCTGAACCCGGCGCCCCCGCGGCGCCGGGTTTTTTTATTGGCGATCCCTTCGTTAACGTCTTAATGAACGGATGGGAGTATCTTGGTCAGGATGGCTGATTCGCTCGAGCGCCTTTTCAACGCCGTGTACGACCTGAGGAAGGGCGATCCCGCGCGCTCGCGCACCGCCCGGCTGATCCGGTCCGGCCGCTCCAAGATCGCCAAGAAACTCGGCGAGGAAGCGGTCGAAGTCGTCATCGACGCGATGCAAGGCGACCGCGAAGCGGTCGTGCGTGAGAGCGCCGACCTGCTTTATAATCTCGTCGTGCTGTGGGTCTCGACCGGGGTGCGTCCGCAGGACGTCTGGGCGGAAATGCGGCGCCGGGAAGAGCTGTTCGGCATCGCCGAGAAAATCCCGAAGAACGAGAAAATCCTCAAGAAACAGGCGCCGAATGCGGCGCGCCGGAAAGTCGTTGCACTCGAAGCGGTCCGCGCGCATAAGCGGCGCTGAAAAACGGCCCCCCAGTGTGGTGGTTCAGAAGTCCCCTTGCTACACGCTGCGAGTCCGTTAGGGGACGTCTGAACCGAAACCACACTGGAATTATAAGTCTCTAGTGTCCTTGGAATCCGAAGTTCGCTACCGGGTCCGCTGCACGATCGGGCGAACTTCTGATTCCGGACACTAGTGTCCGCCGCCCGGCGGGCAATCCATTCGCCAGGCCCCTCCCTCCGCACACGGACCCGTCATGCTTCGCCGCCTTTACGACTGGTGCATCGCTGCGGCGTACAAGCCCTATGCAAAATGGCTGATGGGTTCCGTCTCGTTCGTCGAAAGCTCGTTCTTTCCGATCCCGCCGGACGTCATGCTGATTCCGATGTCGCTGGCGCGGCCGGACAAGGCTTATTCCTATGCCACGCTCTGCACCTGGACGTCCGTGCTCGGCGGGATGCTCGGTTATGCGATCGGCGCCCTGCTTTATGACTCGGTCGGGCTGTGGCTGATCGGATTGTACGGCTATGGCGACAAAGTCGAGGCCTTCCGCGAGGCCTATAACAAATACGGCGCGCTGATCATCCTGCTGAAGGGGCTCACGCCAATCCCCTACAAGATCGTCACCATCACGTCGGGGTTCACCGGGTACAACCTGCTGTTGTTCGTGGTGCTGTCGGTCATCACCCGCGGAGCGCGGTTCTTCTTCCTGGCCTTCCTGCTCAATCGCTATGGCGAGCGGGCGCGCACGATGCTCGAGGAACGCCTCGGATTCTGGGTCTCGGTCGGGGCCGTTGTCATGGTCGTCGGCATATTCGCGGCGCTCTACCTATTCTGACGGGACTCAACTATAGTTCTATAAATATGCCACGCTGGCAGTGTCACGATAGCGGCGGCTGGAACCATTGGCCGCCAAATCGAACGAAATTCCGGACCCAAACGTGATCGCGATGATCGGACGATGGGGAATTCCAGGTGCCGGCCCGCGCTTTGACCCGCGGAGCCCGCTGGCCGCGTTGTTTGCCATGGCTTTTTGGTTCCTGAGCTTCACGGTCGCCGCCGATCGCGCTCTGGCGCAGCTCAATGTTGCGCCCGCCCAGACCCAAGGCCCGCAAGTCCAGCCGCAACCGCAGCCGCCCGCCGGCGCGCCGCCTCCGCAACAGGCGCCGCGCGCGAAGGAAGGATTCTTCGACGCCATGGGCCGCTGGTGGGATCAATCCGCCGCCGATTTCGACGCCGGTCTGAAGAAGATGAAGACGCAGATCGAGCAGGCCAACGAGCGCAACGCCAAGGCGGTGCGGGAGGCGGCGCAGGACGCCGTCACCGCGACCAAGGAAGCCACCGATGCGCTGGCGAAATTGCCGACGACGCGCATCGTGGAGGGGCGTGAGCGCTGCCTGCTCGCGCCGAACGGTTCGCCCGATTGCGGCGCCGCCGCGGAAACGATCTGCAAGGCCAAGGGCTTCAAGACCGGCGCCAGCGCCAATATCGAATCCGCGCGCAAATGCTCGGCGCGCGCCTTGCTGACGCGCAACGAGCAGGACTGCGTCAACGAGACCATCGTGACCCGCGCCGCCTGCCAGTAGCGGCGTCTTCACCGCCTGCAGGGTTGATCCGCTCAATAATCCTCTTGCAGCTTCCGACTTATTCTTGCGAGCATCCTCCGAAGTGGAACCTCATCCTGAGGAGCGGACGCAAGTCGGGTTTACCCGACTTGCGCATTCAATAAGCTGATCTCGGGTAAACCCGAGATCAGTGTCCGCGTCTCGAAGGATGAGGGCAGCGGGCCGACCTCTCCTTCGAGACGCATTGCTTCGCAATGCTCCTCAGGATGAGGTCGGAGATAAAAAACTGAGGAAACGCTGCGATGAATCTCTACACCAAGCTGCTCGAACGCGAAGCCGCGGGCAAACCCGTGACCGTCGGCCTGATCGGGGCCGGCAAATTCGGGACCATGTTTCTTTCACAAGCCAGATTGACGCGCGGCTTGCATGTCGTCGGCGTCGCCGATCTCAATGTCGAGCGCGCGCACTCGCAGCTCAAGACCGCGGGCTGGCCGCAGGAGGCCTATGCCGCGCCGTCGCTCGGCGACGCCTTCAAGACCCGCAAGACGCATGTCGGCGCGGACGCGCAGGCGCTCATCGCCTTTCCCGATGTCGAAGTGATCGTGGAGGCGACCGGAGACCCGAAAAACGGCATCCGCTTCGCGCTCGCATCCATCGCGCATGGCAAGCACATCGTGATGGTGAATGTGGAAGCCGACGCGCTTGCCGGCCCCTTGCTCGCGCGCAAGGCGCAAGCGGCGGGCGTCGTCTACTCGCTTGCCTGGGGCGATCAGCCGGCGCTGATTTGCGAGCATGTCGACTGGGCGCGCACGGCCGGCTTCAAGGTGATCGCCGCCGGCAAGGGCACGCGTTATCACCCGAACTATCACCGCTCCACGCCGGATACGGTGTGGGACATTCTCGACAAATATTTGCAGATCAAGGACCGCGCTTCGATCAATCCGAAAATGTTCAATTCGTTTATCGACGGCACGAAATCCGGCATTGAGATGACCGCGGTCTGCAACGCCACCGGCCTTGTGCCGCAAACCAACGGCCTGAGCTTTCCGCCCGCGAGCCGCTTCGAGCTTGCCGATATCTGCAAGCCGAAGAGCGAAGGCGGGGTCCTCGAAAAAGAAGGCGTGACCGAGGTCACATCGTCCGTCGATCGCGACGAACGCGATATTCCGCATCATCTCGCGATGGGAACCTATGTCGTGTTCGAGGGCGAAACCGAATATGCGCGGCGCTGTTTCCGCGAATATCATCTCCTGCCGGACAAAAGCGGGAAATACGCCGCGCTCTATCGCCCGGTTCACATGATCGGGCTCGAACTCGGCATCTCCGTCGCGTCGGCGGCCTTGCGCAACGAGCCCACAGGCGCCCCCACCGGGTTCCGCTCCGACGTGGTCGCGACCGCCAAGCGAAACCTGAAAGCCGGCGAGATTCTGGACGGCGAGGGCGGCTTCTGCGTCTGGGGCAAGCAGGTCCCGGCGGATGTCTCGCTCGACAAGGGGTTTCTGCCGCTCGGCCTTGCCCACGGCGTCAAGCTCAAGCGCGAGATTCGCGAAGGCGAGCCGCTCGGCTGGGCCGACATCGACTATGATGCAACCGACAGCGCCGTGAAATTCCGCCGCGAAATGGAAACGGCGTTTGGGCGCCGCAACGCCGCCTGACCGGAGCCATTGTCTACAATTGACGCAGTTGTGCCTGCGCGATGAGAGCGCAGCCCTCAATGAAGGGCTATGATTCCGGAAAGACCGCTTATAGGATTGTTAACAAGGCCATCGCGCCTCGGGCCGCCAAGAGCCCAGCATTCAGGGAGGTTTTCAATGAAACGGACGATCGCCGCCGTTGCGGCATTGATGTGCGTGGCGCTTTCGGCGCCCGCCCAGTCTCAGCAGGTCATCACGCTCAACGGCGCGGTGCAGTTCAACGACGATCACGCCTTCACCAAGGCGCTCGTGAAATTCGAAGAGCTGGTGAAGAAGTATTACGGCAAGCCGATCAATTTCGTCTTGCACAAGAACTCTTCGCTCGGCCTCGAGAAGCAGTATTTCGAGTATATGGCGCAGGGCAAGGCGGTCGATTACGGCATCGTCTCGCCGGCGCATATGTCGACCTTCTCGAAGGCGGCGCCGTTCATCGACGCGCCGTTCCTGTTCTCGAATCTCAAGCACTGGAACAAGGTGCTGGATTCCGACGTGCTCAAGCCCGTTGCCGACGAGATCAACCAAAAGGCCGAAGTCATGCTGATCGGCTATGCCGGCGGCGGCGTGCGCAACATCTTCATCAACAAGCCGATGGGTTCGCTCGCCGACATCAAGGGCCTGAAAGTGCGCGTGCAGGGCGCGCCGATCTGGTCGAAGACGTTCGCGGCGGTCGGCATGTCGCCGACGGTCATCGCCTATAACGAAGTCTATAACGCGATCCAGAACAACGTCATCAGCGCCGGCGAAAACGAAGCCGCGGGCGTGGAATCGATGAAGTTCTTCGAAGTCGCGCCCAATATCGCGATGACCGAGCACGCCATCACCGTGCGTCCGATCTGCTTCTCCGCCAAGACCTTCAAGTCGCTGCCGGCGGATCTGCAGGCCGCGATCATCAAGGCCGGCAAGGAAGCCGGCGCTTATGGCCGCCAGGTGGAATCCTCGGAAGACTCCGCCAAGCTCGAAGCCCTCGAAAAGGCCGGCAAGCTCAAGCGCGTTCCGTTCAAGGATCGCGCCGAGATGGAAAAGCTCGTCGCTCCGGTGATGGCGGCCTACGCCAAGGAAATCGGCGTCGACGACCTGTATCAGAAAATCAACGCGATGAAGTAATCGCGCGATCCGGCGGCCGGGACTCGTCCCGGCCGCCTTTTCCCTCCAAATCGAATTTTCCCATGAACAATCTGGCAGAGACGACCCGCCCAACCTTGTGGCGGCAATTCACGCGGATATACGCCGAAATTCTGTCCTGGCTGCTTGTGTTTTCGGTCGGGATTCTGGTTTTCCCGGTCACGCTGCAGATCGTGTCGCGCTACACCGACCTGATCCCGTCCTATATCTGGACCGAGGAGATGGCGCGCTTTCTGTTCATCTGGACGATCATGATCGGCGCCATGATCGGCGTGCGCGAATCGACGCATTTCGAGGTTGACGTATGGCCGCAGGTGTCGCCGCGGGTCGAGGCGTTCGCAAAGCTGCTCGGGCGTCTTGGCATCCTCGCGACCGCGCTGATCTTCGTCTCGGCCGGCATCGAATTCACCAAATTCGCGTGGAACCGGACCTCAGAACTCGCCGACCTGCCATTGTGGCTGATTCACATGGCGTGGCCGGTCACTGGCGTCACCTGGATCGTCTTTCTCGGCGAGCAATTCGCCGACGACCTTAAAATCATCTTCGGGGGACATTCATGACGGGCGCCGTTTTGTCGCCGGGTATCGCGGCGCTCATTCTGTTCGGCAGTTTTTTTCTGTTGATGTTTCTGCGCGTGCCGGTCGCCTTCGCGCTCGGTCTTGCGTGCCTGCCGTTGCTCGCGATCGAGCCCAGGCTCGACACGATGAGCCTGATGCAGGAGACCTTCAACGCCTATAATTCCTTCATCCTGCTGGCGGTGCCGTTCTTTCTGCTCACCGCCAACCTGATGAATGTCGGCGGCACCACCGACCGGCTGATGACGCTGTCGCGCACCATGGTCGGGCATTTCCCCGGCAGCCTCGCGCAGATCAATGTCGTGCTGTCGATCTTCTTCGCCGGTATTTCGGGATCGTCCACCGCCGACGCCGCCAGCCAGTCGAAAATCTTCATCGAGGCGCAGACCAGGGAAGGCTACGACCTGTCTTTCTCGGTTGCGATCACGGCCGTGTCCGCGGTTCTCGCAGTGATCATTCCGCCCTCGATCCTGATGATCGTGTGGGGCGGCATTCTCACCGTGTCGATCGGCGCGCTGTTTCTGGCCGGCATCATCCCGGGTCTTTTGATCGGCCTTGCGCAGATGGCGACCGTGCATGTCTACGCCAAGGCGCGCGGCTATCCGACCTATCCCAAATCGACCTGGCGCGAATTGCTGTGCGCGACCTGGGTGGCGATCCCCGCGCTGATGACGCCGGGCATCATCATCGGCGGCAAGATTTTCGGCTGGTTCACCGCGACCGAATCCGCCTGCATCGCGGTGCTCTACGCGGCGGTGCTCTCGCTCATCGTCTATCGCGAGATGAACATGAAGGGCCTCTACGACGCGCTGCTCGATACCGGCAAGCTCGCCGGCATCGCTCTGTTTTGCGTCGGCACCGCGAGCTGCTTCGGCTGGCTGCTGGCCTATTACAAGATCCCGGAAGCGATCCTGACCGGCGTGTCGGCATGGGGCATGGGCTTCGCCACCACCGGCTTCTTCGTCGCGTTCGTGTTCCTGGTGGTCGGTTGCTTCCTCGACGCCATCCCCGCCATCATCATCTGCGCGCCGATCCTCGAGCCGCTGTCGAAGGCGGTGAGCATGGACCCGGTGCATTTCGCCATGATCGGCATCGTGTCGCTCGCCTTCGGCCTCGTCACGCCGCCTTACGGGCTTTGCCTCATGATCGCCTGCTCGATTGCGGGCATCCGCATCCGCGACGCCATCAAGGACACCATGCTCATGCTGATCCCGATGCTGCTGGTGCTCGCGCTGGTGATCATCTGGCCGACGGTGTCGCTGTTCCTGCCCAACCTGATCTCGCCGGAATTTTTGCGGTGACTTGAACGCGTCCGGCGTCCTGCGCGACCAATAGTCTCCGGGGAATATCCGCCGGCGGGGCTTGGGCCATGCGTCTGTTGCAATCGATCGCGGTCGCTCTTGTCATCTGTGCGCTGGTCGCCCCGCAAGCCGCGCGGGCGCAAAGCGCCTCCGAGCGCGCGTTCGCGGCGGCCTACCAGGCGCAGGGCCTCGATGCCAAACGCGACAGCAAGATGATCGCCACCTTCCGCGCCGTGCAATTGTCGGCGGATGACTACGCCTATCTGCGGCTGGGCTGGGAGCCGTTCGACATCCTGACCGCCGCGGCGCGCGCCCGCGAATTCGGCTTCGAGGGCCGGGCGGCCGTGTCCGACATGCTCGGCATGAAGGAGGAGGAAATGGATCTGTGGCGCGCTTACCGGAAGGCTTCAAGCGACGCGGAGCGCCGCGACATCAGAAGCAGGATCGACGCGGTGCCGCGCGTGCGATGATCGACGCTGCGGCATCGCGACGAACTTTCGCTCTCGTCATGGCCGGGCTTGTCCCGGCCATCCACGCCTTACTTGACGGAGGAAAGACGTGGATGGCCGGCATAAAGCCGGCCATGACGGCCTCGGGGTCGGCGAGAGGAAGACTCACCCCAGCGCGATCTTGCCGTCCACTTCATGTTTGAGCCCGACGCCCTCGAGCGTCAGCGTCACCTTGGCCTGCAGCGTTTCGCTGCCCTTGAGCTTTCCCTTGGCAACGGCGTCGCGCACGGCTTTCTCGATCTCGCGCTGCGAGGTCACGCCGACTTCCTTCAGGAATTTTCGGATCGCGGTGTTGAAGACGTCTTCGTTCATGGCGTGGCTTCCCTGTTGTGGTTCCGCCGGAGCGACAGCATAGCGCCGCGAAACGGAAAACGCTCCCTCAGCGTTTGCGAAGGCAGGCGGTTTCGAATTGGGCGAGGGGCTTGGCGACGCCCTTCAGCGGCACGCGCACCTGCCTGCCCGGGACGCTGATCGTGAGCGTTGTGCCTGACTTCAGAACGTCCATGAGCTTCGGCTCGGCCGGCGCGGATGCTTCGAAGTGGAATCCGTGTTCGCTGTGATAGCCGATCTTGCCGTCATAGCTCGCCGTGACGGCGCCATTTGTCAGCGTGGTCTTGAGCGCCGCGCCTTTCTTCGGTTTCTTGGGCAGGACGCTGGTGACGATCTCGATCGGCTTCTTCTTGAAGAAGCACCTGAAAGTGATGGTGATGATGTCGCTTTCCGGAACGCCGTAGCCGACCTGCGCCATGTCCGCGGACTTGTAGAAATCCCACGATTCCTTGTCGATGGCCGCAGCGGGAGCAGCGTGCGCCAGTGTCAGCGCGGCGACGGCGAGCGGGAGGCGCATGTGCGGTCTTCAAGCTGCGGAAAGCGGATGGAAGGATTGGTGCCCCTGGCCGGACTCGAACCAGCACACCTTGCGGTACCTGATTTTGAGTCAGGCGCGTCTACCAATTCCGCCACAGGGGCAACGGGGGCGGAATATAGCGGGGGCGCGGCGGGGGTCAATGTCGGCGTGCCCAAGCCCGGTTTCGGCGCGCCGGCCGGGCAATCCGCTTCAAATAGAATTGAATCGCGCGCGGGCTTTGGCCCAGCCATTGTCCCGACAGAATTGCGGTGTGAATCTGCCGCATCGGTCCGGGAAACCCCAATGACAATGACCTTCGAACACGCGGCGGCCGAGCCGGCCAAAACCGCGCCGCTTGCGATCGCGATCCTGGGCGCGGCCACGCTCATCGGCGCCTGGATTTTTCAATACGGCTTTGGAATCCAGCCTTGCCCGCTCTGCCTCGAGCAGCGCTACGCGTATTACTTCGCCATTCCGCTCGCCTGTCTTCTGGCCGCGGGCGTGGCGTTCGGGGCATCGCGGAAAGTCCTGGTCGTGGGCTTTGTGGCGATCGCCGCCGGGATGCTCTGGAATGCGGGCCTCGGCGCCTACCATTCCGGCGTCGAATGGGGATGGTGGCAGGGCCCGACGGATTGCTCCGGCCCGATCAACGATCTCGGCGGCGCCGGCGGGTTGCTGAAAAAAATACAGACGATCAGGATCGTGCGCTGCGACGAAGTGCAGTGGCGCTTTCTGGGCCTGTCGCTTGCCGGCTATAATGCGCTGATTTCGCTCGCGCTCGCTGCGCTCGCGATCTGGGGCGCGGCCGGCGCTTATCGCACGCTGCGCGACCGGGACTGACACTCGACGCTTGGCGATATCCATCGGGAGAAACTCACATGTTGCGGCTTGGGCTGTTGTCTTTCGGCGCGGTGCTTCTTTGCGTATCCGGCGCGCAGGCGCATAGCGTGCACGGCGATTGCCGGGCCGGCGACAGCTGGATGGGAGTCGTCCCGCATTTTCACCCCGGCGGTTACGGCAAGGCGGCGCCCTGTGGCGGCGGCGGCGGCGAACGCCGGCGCGGTTCGGGTTATGACGGCGGCAATTACGAGCCGCCTTCGCCCGGATACGGCAGAGGCTACCAGCCGCCGCCTGCGAACCCGGGCGGCTATTACGGCGGCGGTCCGCATCGTTCCGGAGACGGCTACCGCCATCCGCAGGGAACGATTCTCGGCCACGGCGAAGCTGCGGGCTGCGCCCCTTCGTTCTCAAGAGTGGTTCAAGGCGGCGGCAGCGTGTGCCGCGAGGTTCCTTAGAGCATTTTCCGGCGAAAGCCCGCTCCGGACTTGATCCGGAGCCTGCCCCGGACTTGATCCGGGGTGGAAACCGGGTCGCCGCGCCGCGAGGTATCGGCGTCTTTCTTGTCTCGCTTACACCCACAGCTGTCATGCCGGGTTCACACCGTCGGTGCGCCCCGGAATGACCGCAAGACATTGCGCGGTTAACAACATATCTCTTGTTTGAATTTTACTATTGCTATAACTTCCGAATCATCCCGATTCGCTGAGGGGCGCTCTGCAGAGCGAAACTGAGCGCGGATGGGGAGCGGCGCCCCGCGCGCAGGTCTCGCAAACCTGTTCCCGGGAGTCCCTGGATCGGCCTCCCGGCGCATGATGACGCCCAGGGCTCGTTCCTTGCGCCTTTCCGGGCCCCGGCGGTGAAACCGCCGGACACCCCCGGGCAAAGGCAAGCGGGGTCCCAGGGATTGAAAACGCCGCGGTGGAGCGCCGTAAGGCGAGACCGGTCGATCGCAAGACCGGTGCGGCTCCTCGCAGGAGCCGCCACACTGAAAAATGCGCCGAGCGGCGCTCCGCTCCCTCTTATGAAAGGGGGCGAAAAACGAAATGGGTTGACGGAAAACTCCGGCGGGAAACCGCTTCGCGAGAAAGAAGAGACGCGCGCGTTAAGAACTGGGCTGTTTGAAAATCTGGATCGGAAGGAAGCGCAATGAATTCGCGCGGGACTCTATCAATTCGTCATGGCCGCACTTGTTGCGGCCATCCACGTCTTGCTTTGCGGTGATGGCGGAAAAGAAAGACGTGGGTGGCCGGGACAAGCCCGGCCATGACGGTGGAAGGAGTTGTGCGAGATATACGACTCTTACGAAAGCACACGGCGTAACCCGATCACGGATCGAGTTCGGTATCCCAATAGAGATAATCCATCCAGCTCTCGTGCAGATAATTCGGCGGAAACAGCCGCCCGTTGCGGTGCAGGTGCTGCACGCTCGGCTGCATCGGCATCTGCGAGGGCCACATCCCCGATTCTGTCGTGGTCAGATTGCCCTTGCGCAGATTGCAGGGCGAGCAGGCGGCGACCACGTTGTTCCAGGTGGTCTGTCCGCCGCGCGAGCGCGGCAGCAGATGATCGAAGGTGAGATCGTCGTCGGCGCCGCAATACTGGCAGACAAATCTGTCGCGCAGGAAAACGTTGAAGCGCGTGAAAGCCGGATGCGTCGAAGGCTTCACATAGGTCTTGAGCGAGACGACGCTCGGCAGCTTCATCTCGAAGCTCGGCGAATGCACCGCGCGGTCGTAATTGGCGACGATGTTCACCCGCTCGAGAAACACCGCCTTGATCGCGTCCTGCCACGACCAGAGCGAGAGCGGGTAATAACTCAGCGGCCGGAAATCCGCGTTCAGCACCAAGGCCGGAAAACCGCTGGGTGAAAACCCGCTGGCTGAACTGGCTGATACGTGAACGTTCAATCAGGTCTCCGCACGTCTCGGCATCCTGCTTTTGTCGATTCCATCGGCAATAATGTACGGGAGCGTGACAGGATTGTGAAGATGGCACTCGCAGGCGCCAGCCACGGCTCCTTCAGCGCGGAAGCTTGAAATGACGCGCCAGAAATTCGCCGCCATGACGCAATCCTTCCCCGTCGATGCCGTGCCCGACCCCTTGCGAAATGTGCCATTCGGCGGGGATTTCCAGCGCCGCGAGCGTCTGCGTGGCGTGGAACAAAGCCTGCGCGGGGATCAGCTCGTCCGCGCTGCCATGGATGAGGAGCACCGGCGGCTTCGACGTGACCGACGCCGCGAAGTCCTCGGGCGAAGGCGTGTTGGGCAGCACCAGCATACCGGAATAGCCGACAATGGCCGCCGGCGCCGTGGCGCGGCGCAAGCCTACATGCAGCGCCATCATCGTGCCCTGGCTGAAGCCGACCAGAGCCAGCGCCGAGGGGGGCAATTTCCAGCGCGCCAATTCCTTGTCGAGAAAAGCGTCGAGCGCCGGCCCGGCCTTGTTGACGCCGGTCCAGCGTTCGTCGGGATCGCGAAACGTGAGCGCGAACCATTGCCGCCCGACCGGCGCCTGCCCGCAGGGCTCCGGCGCATGTGGCGAGACGAAAGCGGTCTGCGGCAGAATCTCCTGCCAGGCGCGGCCGAGGTCGATCAGGTCGTTGCCGTCCGCGCCATAGCCGTGAAGAAAAACCACAAGCCGCTTCGCTTCACCGCCGCGCGGGGCGCGCCCC
>CAMDXM010000026.1 GCA_945878025.1 Pseudorhodoplanes sinuspersici
TCGTACTCGCCCACCTGGCGATTCGTCTTTCCGGAGCGCACCTGCCTGACGCCGACAAGGCCGTCGCCGAACTCCTCCGTGGTGCCGAACCGTTTCGCCGGCGTGGTGGCCATGCGCGCAGCGCGCGCCTGCTCGAACGGGATGTTCTGCTTCTTGGCGGCGTTCTCGATGCCGGAACGCAGGCGGTGGGGATAGGCGGCACGCTCGCGCAGTCGGACGAGATTGAGCATGTGGATCGGGCCCCCGCGGTCGTTCTCACTGAACGCCGAGAAGGTCTCCTTGGTCGGATTGACAAACATCTTCGTGCTAACTTGCCTCTCATCGTGCACCTTTTGAATTGCGGCATTCGCCGGCGCAAGGCCGTTTCGTTTCACCGTAATTAAACCTATGGTTGCATGCGGCCGGCTTTTGTGATCGACTTTTAATCCGACCATCTGGGGGCGATCATGAAAAATCGATATTGCCTGTTTGGTGCCGCGTTTTTCGCGGTCTTTTGGATATGTCTGTCATCGGCTGCGCATGCGCAATGCCCATCGCGCGGCTATTTCAGGGTGAACGCGCAAAATCCGATTCAGGATACCGGCGCGACGCTCAAAACAACGATCTGCCTCCAGATACGAACGCGCGAGACGCAAGCCGATCTAAAATCGCTCTTCATCGTGGAGGTCTTGAACACGCAAGAGCTGGAAAAGATGGTGGTCAACGCGATCATGAACTCGACGCGTTGTGGCTTTTTCAGCGTATTCAACTTCAGCGCCTGGGATGTCCTTGACGTCAAGATCGTTTTTACCAGGCCGGAAGCGCCGGTGCTGATCCGTATCGCGGGACAGGCAAAAGATTGCAGCGTGGCAAAGGGCTACCGGATCGTCTACGAAGTCCCCTTGGTCATCACCTACGAGGGCGGACGATTGTCGTTTCGACTCGACGAAAGCCGGGCTGTGCTCAGCGGTACGCTGTCGGTTCCGTTTGCTGGCGGAATCCTCGCCGGGAACGTCAATCAATTCCTCGCGCGTCAGCGCATCGATCTCGCGAGATACATGCCAAGCTATGTCCGCGCGTTTAATCCGGGCGTCAGCGGTGTCAGTCTGGTGCTGTCCGGCCACCGTCTGAACGCAAGGGTTTCGCTGTCCGCCAGGATCGCAAAAAGCGACGCTGACAGGATGCTCACCGAAGGGGTCGGCACCGGCATCGACTGGATGTTCCCGCGCAGACGATCAGCAGGCATCTAGTTTCGCGCCGCGAGCGAATTGATCGCTCGCAGTGTTTGTTGAGGCGACGTGAACGGAACTCGACGGATCGTCAAAACGCCGTCGGAATGGCGCCGCCATCGAGCAGGAGATTCTGTCCGGTGATGAAGCCGGCCTGCGACGAGCACAGGAATGCGCAGGCCGCGCCGAATTCCTCCGTGGTGCCGAACCGTTTCGCCGGCGTTGTGGCCATTCGCGCAGCGCGCGCCTGCTCGAACGGGATGTTCTGCTTCTTGGCGGCGTTCTCGATGCCGGAACGCAGGCGATCAGTGTCAAAAGGTCCGGGCAGCAGGAAATTGATGGTGACGTTCTTGTCCGCGACCGTGCGCGCCACGCCGGCAAGGAACGCTGTGAGACCCGCGCGCGCGCCGGACGAAAGGTCGAGGCCGGGCAGGGGCGCCTTCACCGACGACGAAGTGATGTTGACGATGCGGCCGAATTTGCGCGCCGCCATGCCGTCGATCGTCTTCTGAATGAGTTCGATCGCGACGATCATGTTGCCGATCACGCCGTCGATCATGGCTTCGCGGGTCAATTCGCGAAAATCCTTCAGCGGTGGCCCGCCATTGTTATTGACCAGAATGTCGGGCTCCGCGCAGGCGGCGAACAGTTTCTTCTGGCCCTCGGGTGTCGCGACATCGGCGATCACCGGCGTGATTTTCGCGCCGGTCTTGGCCAGCGCGGCGGCCGCCTCGGCAAGTTTCTTTTCGTCGCGGCCGTTGATCGTGACCTCGCAACCGGCTTCCGCCAGCGCCTTGGCGCAGCCAAAGCCGAGGCCGCGGCTCGAGGCGCAGACAATGGCCTTGCGGCCGGCAATTCCGAGATCCATGAGCAATTCCTCTCTTGTTTGATCCGCGTTATAGCGGGCATCCACGTCTTGCATAGGCCCCAAGACGTGGATGGCCGGGACAAGCCCGGCCATGACGGTTATTGGTTGTTGCGATACTAGTTTCACAAATCGCCCCCGCCAAGTCACATGCGCGACGAGCGCTGCCCCCAAAACGCATGCCCGATACGCTGATCCCGCTCGCCCTGTTCTCGCTCGCCGGCGCCTACACGCCGGGGCCGAACACGATCATGCTTACGGCTTCGGGGCAGGCCTTCGGCTTCCGCCGCTCGATCCCGCACATGGCCGGCATCATGGTCGGCGTGGTCACATTGTTCACGGCCTTCGGCTTCGGGCTGGCGCAGGTCTTTGCGCTCTATCCGGACTTGCACAAGATCCTGCGCGTCGCGGGCGCGGTCTATCTGCTCTATCTCGCCTGGCGCATCTTGCGCGCCGGCGACCCGGCCGGAAACGGCGAGACCAAAGCGCGGCCGCTGACGCTCGTTGAAGCAGCGGCGTTCCAGTGGGTGAATGTGAAGGCGCTGACGGTCGGCGTGATGTCGGCATTCACGACCGTGGGCGGCAATCAGATGGCGGAAGTCACACTGATCGTCGGCGTGTTCACGCTGGTGACGATCCCGTCGGTCGTGATCTACGTGCTGTTCGGGGTCGCGATCCGCACGCTGCTGAAATCCGAACGCTCGCGCCGGATCGTGAATGCGATCATGGCGGCTTTGGTCGCTTTGTCGGTGATCTTGTTGTTTATCTGACCGCTTCGACGCCGTCGTCTTCGAGCGTCATGACATTGCCGCGCCACACGAAGCCGGCATCGCTCCATGCCATGGCCCAGAGCGGCGGGATCATCAGGTCGCGCAGCATGGCCGCGAGCAGGGAGCGCGACGAGAGCGGCCAGCCGGCATTGTAGGCCAGCAGCATTTCCGCGCCGTACCAGAGCGCGGTGAAAAGGGCGAGCGTCGCCGCGAGCGGAAGATCGAGGGCGATGCTAAGAAACGCCAGCGTGAAGAGCGGCGGCAGCGCGCCCGAGAGAATTTCCGGAAGAAAGAAGGACAGAAAGCTGGCGCGCCGCAATTGCGCCCAGCGCGCCTGGCGCTTCCACACATCGGCCAGTGCGCGACGCCCGAGCGGCTGCGGAAACGGCGCGTCCACGATGCGCACCTTGCGATCCGCCTCGCGCACCACCTTGGTGCTGGCGGCGTCTTCCGCCGCCTCTTCACCCAATCTGCGGATGCCGCCGGCCTGTTCGAGATCGCGCCTGCGCCACATCATGGTTTTGCCCTGCGCGAAGCCAAGGCCCATCGTGTCGGCGAGAATTTGCCAGCGCGCCTGATAGCCGTTGAGAAAGGCGCATTCGACCTCGGCCCAGAGGTTATGCGGGCGCGAACCCACCGGCGGCGAGCAGACGAGGCCGGCATCCTTGTCGAATTGCGCCAGCAGCCGCTGCACGTAATCGCGCGGCATCAGCACGTTGGAATCCGCGAACACCACGAAATCGTGGCTCGCCTCGCGCCAGCCCTTGAACATGTTGTTGAGCTTCGGATTGCCGCTGATGCGCTCGTTGCCGACCAATAGCCGCGCATCGATCCACGGATAATCCGCCATCAGGCGTTGTGCGAGGAGGGCCGCCGGATCGTCGGCGCGCGCCGAACAGAACAGGATTTCAAAGCGCGGATAATCGAGCAGGAACGAGGAGCGCAGCGTCTCCTCGATGAAATTCTCGAGCCCGCAAACCGGGCGCACGATCGTCACCGCCGGCGCATGCAGCGGCGGGGTCAGGGATTCGCGCGCCGGGCGGCAGCGCAGCATCGCGACCACGATGCTGCCGAAATGCACGGCGCCGGTAAATGCGAGGAAAAGAGCGGCTGCGGCGATAGCGGCGGTCATTCCGTCGACGGTAACCGGAGGCCATGACGGACTGATGACATGCCTTAACAAAATGGTGAATCCCCTTGTCATCAAACGGCAATACGGCGCTGGCATAGGATTCGTGTGAATCGAGATTCGTAATCACATGACAGCGGAGTGCACCGCTTGCTGATGACCAATCCTCAGGTGCGGCGATACCGCACCCTGTTTCTCTCCGACATGCATCTTGGCGCGCGCGGCTGCCAGGCCGACAAGCTGGTCGATTTCCTGCGCCACCACGAAGCCGACACCATCTATCTCGTCGGCGACATCGTGGACGGCTGGGCGCTCCGGTCCGGCTGGTACTGGCCGCAATCGCATAACGACGTGGTGCAGAAGCTCCTGCGCAAGGGGCGCAAGGGCTCGCGCATCGTCTATGTGCCCGGCAATCACGACGAATTCCTGCGCGGCTATTACGGCACCCATTTTGGCGGCATCGAAGTCGTCGAAACCGCCATCCATGTCGGCGCCGACGGCAAGCGCTTTCTCGTGGTGCATGGCGACCACTTCGATCTCGTGGTGACGCAGGCGCGCTGGCTCGCGCTGCTTGGCGACAAGGCCTACGATTTCGCGATTACCGCGAATCGCGCATTCAACGCGATGCGCCGCGTGCTGGGGCTCGGTTACTGGTCGCTCTCGCAATGGGCGAAGCTCAAGGTCAAGAATGCGGTGTCTTACATTGGCGAATACGAGAAGGCGCTGGTCGCCGACGCCAAGAAACATAACGTGCAGGGCATCGTTTGCGGCCACATCCATCACGCCACCATCCACGACGATCTCGGCGTGACTTACGTCAATTGCGGCGACTGGGTGGAAAGCTGCACGGCGATCGCCGAGCATCACGACGGACGTCTCGAAATCATCTACTGGACCGTGGAGCGCAGCACCCGCGAAACGCATTATGTCGGCGAGCCGCAGGCCGCGTGAAGGGTGGCGCACGCATGGCCTGGTTCGCGCTTCTGCTGGCGGGCTTGCTCGAAATCGGCTGGGCGCTGGGACTGAAATATTCCGATAACTTCACCAATTTCTGGCCGAGCGTGGCGACCATTGTCGCGATCCTTTTGAGCTTCGCGCTGATGTCGGTCGCCTTGCAAAGCGTGCCGTTCGGCACCGCTTATGCGGTCTGGACCGGGATCGGGGCCGCCGGCAGCGTCATGGCCGGGATCGTTTTGTTCAAGGAACCCACGGATATCCTTCGGGTTTTATGCCTCGGGTTGATTGTGACAGGGATCATTGGCATCAAACTCGCCACACCGGATCATTGAAGTCAGGCCGTTTTTCCCCCGCATGCCGCAATGGATGACCAGCATTCCCTCGAAGGCCGCGGCGCGGTGAGCGATCCCCCCGTCCTGCGGCCCGGTCAGCCGGTCGGCGACGCCTTGCGCGCGATCGCGGGCCATTTGCTGTCCGAAGCGCACGATATTCTGGAGGACGAGGGCCGCGAGCCAGCCGTCGCCGTGCACGATATCAGGAAAGAGATGAAGCGCTGGCGCGCCATGCTGCGGCTGCTGTCGCCCTTCCTCGACGACCACAACAAGCGCTTGCGCGAGGATGCCCGCACGCTCTCGCGCAAACTGACCTCCGCGCGTGACGCGCAATCCGCGATCGACGCGTTCCATGACGCCATCGACGGCACGCTGCATCTTCCGCCGACACTGACGCCCGGATCGCTGATCACGATTCACCAGCGGCTGGAGGAGTGGAAGAGCAAGAACGAGAGCACGATCTGGGACGACGAAACGCACCAGCAGCTCTCCGATTACATCACCGCCGCCTCTTATCAGGTCTCGCATTGGCCGCTGCAGATCACGTTCCAGGATCTCGCCGATCAGCTTGCGATCACCTATCGGCGCGCGCGCAAGGCGCAGCCGGAGGAATGGGAGACCGCTGTCGCCGACGATCTGCACGAATTGCGCCGCCGCGTGATCGAGCACCGCTACCAGATGGAACTGGTCGAGCCGGCCTGGCCGCGGCTCGGGCGCATCTGGGTGGACGAAGCGCAGCGCCTGCGCAACCGGCTCGGCGCGTTTCAGGATCTTTCCGTGCTGATGCATCTGACCGAACCGCATCAGCCGCTGGCGACCTGGCGTTCGCGCCTGATGCCGCTGATTGCCTATCGCCAGGCCGAGCACGCCAAATCCGCCGCGCGCGTCGCAGCGCGCCTGTTCGCGGAACCGCCCAAGGCATTCCGCCGCCGCCTTGAAGCCTTGTGGGACGCGCAGGGCGCATAACCCTCGGCCTTGCCCGTGCCACAGCCCGGGTTTACCGTCCGGCCATGAACATCGAAACCAAAATCATCCCGACTTTCGCCGATGTCGAAGCCGCCGCGAGGAAGCTCGATGGCGTCGCCGTGCGCACGCCGCTGCTGAATTTCCCGGTGCTCGACGAGCTTCTTGGCGCGCGCGTGTTTCTCAAGGCCGAGACCATGCAGCGCATGGGCGCGTTCAAGTTCCGCGGCGCCTATAACAAGGTTTCATCGATCCCGAAGGAACGCCGCGCCGCCGGCGTGGTCGCGTTCTCCTCGGGCAATCACGCGCAGGGCGTGGCCGCGGCGGCGAAGCTCCTCAACATGCCCGCCGTCATCGTGATGCCGAGCGATGCGCCGCTGCCCAAGCGCGAACGCACCGCCGCGCTCGGCGCCGAGGTCGTGCTCTATGACCGCGACAAGGAAGACCGCGAAGCCATTGCGCGCGCGATCGCCGACAAAAAAGGCGCGGTGCTGGTGCCGCCCTATGACGATCCGCTGATCATCGCAGGCCAGGGCACGCTCGGACTTGAGATCGTGGAAGACCTCGCCAGGCTCAATCTGAAACCTGAAATCGTCGTGGTCGGCGCGTCGGGCGGCGGCCTCGCAGCCGGCACCGCGCTTGGCATCAAGGCGGCGGTGCCCGACGCCGACATCTGGACCGCCGAGCCGGAAGGCTTCGACGATACGTTGCGTTCGTTCAAGAGCGGCAAGCGCGAAAGCAATGCCCGCATGAGCGGCACCATTTGCGATGCGCTGATGACCCATATGCCGGGCGAGATTACGTTTGCGATCAATTCGAAATTGATCGGCAAGGGCGTTTCCGCGAGCGACGAGGAAACCGGCCGCGCGGTGGTGTTCGCGTTCAAGGAATTGAAGCTCGTGGTCGAGCCGGGCGGCGCCATCGGATTGGCGGCCTTGCTCGCGGGCAAGCTCGACGTCAAAGGCAAGGTCGTGGTCGCGATCCTCTCCGGCGGCAATATCGATCCGGCGTTGCTGTGCAGGCTTCTGCTCGCGACGTGAGACCGCGCATTTCGCATCATTGCTTCAAACAGAGGCGACGCTTTCAATTCCCGTCACCCTGAGGTTCGAGGGCGAAGCCCGAGCCTCGAAGGGTGGTGGGCCGTTCATCCTTCGAGGGCCGCTTCGCGGCCACCTCAGGATGACGGGTAGGGAGTGGTAAATGGCCAACGGCATAACAATCCGAACCCTGCAAACCATCGGCGATCGCGAGATCGACGGATTAAGCGACGTGCTGATCGACTGCGTCGAAGGCGGCGCGTCGGTCAATTTCCTCTTGCCGATGACCCGCGCCAAGGCCGGCGCGTTCTGGCGCGGCGTGTCCGAAAGTGTTGCGCGCGGGGAGCGCGTGGTGCTGGCGGCGCAAGACGAATCCGGCGCGATCGTCGGCACCGTTCAGGTCGTTCTGAAACAGCCGGAGAACCAGCCGCACCGCGGCGATCTTGCGAAAATGCTGGTGCATAGGCGCGCGCGCAAGCGCGGTGTCGGCGCGGCGTTGCTCGTGGCCGCCGAGCGCGCTGCTCTGAACGCCGGCAAGACGCTGCTGGTGCTCGATACGGCGAGCGGCGACGCCGAGCGCCTATACGCGCGGCAGGGCTGGCAGCGTTTCGGGCAAGTGCCGGATTACGCCTTGTGGCCCGATGGCGGGTTTTGTGCCGCGACGTTCTTTTTCAAGTTCTTGCGAGGTTAGCACAGAGCGATTTGCGTTGCTCTTTCACCGTCACCCTGAGGTGCGAGGGCGAAGCCCGAGCCTCGAAGGGTGGTCGGCCGTGTATCCTTCGAGGCCCGTGCTACGCACGGGCACCTCAGGATGACGGAGAGAGCTAGCTAAACAGCGCGATCTTCTCTTCGTCGCTGAGCGCAATGATCGGCGCGAGCGGATCACCTGGCCTGCCGATCTGGATCGGCTGGAAGGCCGGGTTGGCCGCATGCGCTTCCACGCCGTTCACCGCGGGCTCGGCCGATTCCGGTTCCGCGGATTCCGGCTCCGGGACCTGCGGCGCGGGCGCCTCTGGCGGGGACTCGAACAGGAAAGCGGCGGGGTCGTCGGAGAGTTCGCTGGCCGGGATGGGCGCTGCGATGTCCGCAGTCTGATCGATGGCGGTTTCCACGATGACTTCGGTGACGATCACCGTCTCTTGGTAGACGGCGATCACCGCTTCGCCGGTTTCAGCATCGCCGGTTTCAGCTTGGCTGGCTTCGGCTTGGCCGGTTTCAGCTTGGCCGGTTTCAGCTTCGGCGATGTCCGGCTCGATGAGCGGCGCTGCCTGAGAATACTCCGCTGGCGGCGAAGCCGGATCGGAATCTGGAAGACCCATTTCACGCATGGCCGGATTCGGCAGCTCGGTCGCAGGCGGCGTCTCGCCATTGAATTGAACATTGAACGCGGCCGCCGGATCGGGCGCTTCGCGGGAGCGCACCCGCGGCGCGAGCAGGTCGAGCCAGCTGGCGTTGCCTGGAGCGGCGGCGCCTTGCGGCGGCGCTATCGTCTGATCCGGTTGCGGCTGCGGCGCGACCGCGTCGGCAACGGCTTCAGCGGCGATTTCCGGAGCCGGCTCGGGCGCGATCTGCGACTGCGCGGCGACGAGCTGCGGTTCGGGTTCCTGCGCGATGACGAAACCGGCGTCGCCGGACGGAATAGCCGCCGCGGGCTGAAAGGCCGGCGGCGCTTGCGGTTCGTCCGGTTCCGGCGTCGCGTACGACGCCTGGAATTCTGGCGCCGCGGAGGCGGTTTCGGCGGCCGCTTCGGCCGGTGCGTCCGTTTGCATTGGCAGCGCGCCGATCATGCCGTCGAGGCGCGCTTCGATTTCGGCCAGCAAGACCGCGATCGCGGTCGCGCCGGCCGCCATGTCGTCGAGCTTTACGCAGGCGCCGGACAAGTCGCGCGCCTGGAGCTCGAGCTCGCCGCTGCGCTTGTCGAGCGCCGCCCGCTGCGGATCCGCTTCTTTTTCCGCCTGTTCGCGCAGGGACCAGGCCGCTTCTTGAACCTGCTCCGCCGTGGAGCGGATGCGCGCTGTTGCAAGGCCGATGCCGGCTGCGATGCGGCTGAAATCCACGCCCCTGAGCGCAATTCGTCCGTCCGGACGGGTGGCCGGCAGGCTCTCTTTGGTGAGCGCGATCGCGTCGCGCAATTCGTGAAGCTGGTGCGTGAACGAGGCCAAGGATTGATCCGGCGCCGGCGAGGGGCCTTGATCCGCGGAATGACTTGTTTCCGAAGGATGACTGGTAGGATGACTTGCAAGATGACTTGGCGCGGGAATCGCTGTCTGACTATGCAGAGCCGCTTCGATCCGCTCGATCGCTGCGAGCAGGAGCGCGGTGTCGGCGTTACGGTTGCGGCGTGCATATTCCTGCAGGAACCAGCGTCCGCGAGCTGTTTCCATGACCGCCGCATGGATGGCGTCGTAATCCCCGGCCACCGGCTGGGGCGCATGCAGGGTCAAGGCAAAAGGTTCTTCCGACATCGTTTACGCTACCAATACTGGAGACAATGACACACGATCAGAACGATGGCGCAACGGCCCCGGCGCCCGAGACAGCAAGCTTATCCGCCAATGGCGCACCGGTGAAGCCCGCGGGGCAGCCCGGTTTCGTTTCCTTTTTTGCGCGGCTTTCGCTGTTCTTTGCCGCGTTCTTCGTCCTGATCGGCATCCATACACCGTTCTTTCCGGTTTGGCTTGCGGCCAATGGGCTCGACGCGAGGGAAATCGGCATCGTGCTGGCGGCCCCGCCGCTGGTGCGTTTCTTCGTCGTTCCCTTCGTGACGCGGCTCGCGGACCGGCGCAATGCGGTCCGGCCGGTATTGGTTCTGTGCATATGGGCGACCTTGGCGGGATATGTCGCGATATCCCTCTCGTCGGGATTTGCCGCGATCCTCCTCACGGTGTCGCTGATGGCGGTGCCTTACGCGCCCAACATGCCGCTCGCCGACGCCTATGCGCTGCGCGGATTGAAGGACCGCCGCCTTTATGGCCCCGTGCGCCTGTGGGGATCGGTCTCCTTCATCGCGGCCAGCATCGGAGGCGGCGATCTGTTCGACCTGATGGCGGCGAAGGACCTGATCCTGCTCATCGTCGGCGCCGCATTTGCGACCGCTCTGTCCTCGCTCGCCTTGCCGCCGCTCGAGCCGCATGCGCCGGAGGATCAGATCAAAGTGCCGGCGACGCAGCTGCTCCGGCAGCACGGCTTCGTCGCCATCCTGTTCGCGGCGAGTCTGATCCAGGGCAGCCATTCGCTCTATTATGGATTTTCCACCATCGCCTGGAAGGCGGCGGGCCTCGACGGCGTCACCATCGGGTTTCTCTGGTCGTTCGGCGTCGTCGCCGAAATCGTGCTGTTTGCTTTGTCGCGACGCCTTCCCCCGGCGCTCGGGCCGCTCGGATTGATGCTGATCGGGGCCGCCGCCGCCACGATCCGCTGGACCGCGATGGCGTTCGATCCGCCCGGCTGGATCCTGCCCTCGCTGCAGGCTTTGCACGGATTGTCCTTCGGCGCGACGCATCTTGGCACCATCGGATATCTGGCGAATGCCGCGCCGAAAAATCTCGGCGCGACGGCGCAGGGCTATCTTTATGTCGTGATGAGCGCGGTGCTGGCGGCGACGCTCGGATTGTCCGGATTCCTGTTCAGCGCCTTCGGCGCGCTGGGATATCTCGGCATGGCGCTGGTCGCGGTAGCGGGCGGATTGTGCGTGCTGGCGGCGAGGCCGCGCTCTCAGGGATAAAGGCAGACATCCCGATCCAGGGGCGTCATGAGCGCTTTTGATCCAAGGCGATGATCGCCGCCCGCGGGATCAAGCCGCCGCTTCGAACACGCGCCTGACCGTCGCGACTTCGGCCAGCGTCGGCAAGCCGGCCTCGTTGCCGAGATGCTGGATTTTGTAGGCGGACGCCGCCCGCGCGAAGTGGAAATGCCCCTCCCAATCCATCGCCGGATTGGTGAGGTAGGAATGCAGGTAAGCGCCGTGGAAGACATCGCCGGCGCCGCTGGTGTCGAGAACCCGATCCGACGGCACGGCAAGAGCGGGAAGCGTCCGAACGGCGCCCGTCTCGTCGTACCAGATCAAGCCGCGCTCACCGAGCGTCACCCCGCCAATCCGGCAGCCCCGGCTCTTGAGATAATCCAGCATCGCCGGCGGTTCATGATCCATCTGCTGACACAGGAGCTCGGATACAATGGCCACGTCGACGAAGCCGAGAAGATCGTGGGTATTCGACCGCAGCCCTCCGCCGTCGAGGGAGGTGAGAATCCCTTCGTCCCGGCACAGTTTTGCATAATGGATCGCGGCGTCCGGCTGGTGTCCGTCGAGGTGAAGCGCACGGCAGCCCGCGAGATGAAGAACGGGGAAGGGGTGAAGATAGCCGTCATCGCGGCAACGAACGATCGCCCGCTTTCCGTCATTCGGCATGATGAATGACAATGATGACGTGCTGACCTTCCTCGCGTGGATCGGGATCGCGTATTTGGCAGCCATGTCCAGGAACATGCGGCCGAGCCAGTCATCGGCGACGCTTGTGAGCAGATCGGGCACAAGCCCGAGCTTCGCACAGCAAAAGGCGGCGGTGATCGCATTGCCGCCGAACGAGACCGCGTATGCCGACGCCACATGCTTCTCGTCGCCCGTCGGCATTCGATCGGTGAGAAACGTCACGTCGATGTAGGTGTGTCCGATGAAGAGGGCCTGCATGATATCTGAAGGGACCTTATGGGGCTATTTGGAGCGTCGCGAGTTCGCGTCTCAGTTTTTCAAGCACCGCATAGACACCTGGCGGAAACATGCCGTCGTAGCGGGCTTCAAGCTGCGCGATCTCCGACCGTAGCCGCGCAGCGCGTTCTTCGATGGATGTCAGAACGCTCACGGTTAACCTGCGACCGCTTGCATCAACGCCGAAATCTTGATCGTCGAAAAATTGGAGAAAGTGTCGGATATCGCGTAAGGCAACACGATCTGGTCGCCATGACGCATGGCGCCGCAGGTATACACGACATTGGGCACGTAACCTTCGCGTTCATTGGGCTCGGGCCGGACCAGAGGCTCGCGCGAGCGCGCGAGAACCCTGGAGGGGTCCTTCTTGTCCAGGAGAGCCGCGCCGATCGAATATTTTCTCACCGGACCGACCCCGTGTGTCAGCAACAGCCAGCAATCGTCGAGCTCGATCGGTGAGCCGCACGTGCCGATCTGAACGAATTCCCAGGGATATTCGGGTTGAAGAATGGATTGACCTCCATCCCATGTATGAAGATCGTCGGAATAGATCAGGTAGAGATTCTCGTTGTCCTGCCGCCCGATCATCGCATAGCGGCCGTCGATCTTTCGCGGGAACAGAGCCATGCCCTTGTTGCGCGCGGCCGATCCGCGGAGCGGGGTCATCCTGAACGATTGAAAATCCGTGGTTGCAAGCAACTCGGATCGAATCGCCCTGCCGCTATAGGCCGTGTAGGTCGCGTAGAACGTTTTTTGACCCTCGTCGTTGAACTCAACGAACCGGGCATCCTCGATGCCGTTGGATTGAGCGTCGGTGATCGGATAAATAACCCTTTCGCTCAGTTCCTCGTCCGGCCGAAAAATGACTTCGACATTGTCGCCAATGAGTCCGGCCGTCCTGCTCTGGATTTTCGGAACCGATGCGAGGCGCGCAGTCGGATCGATGGCGACGCTTCCGTCCGCTCCTATGGTTCCAGACCGGAACGTCAGCGATGAAATGTGGCCTTCGCCGACGGCGCGAAGGCTCAAGATGAATCGACAGCCATTCTCGGGCGCGCCGGATTGGTCAGGATGCCGGACGATGCTCGGATTGAACAAGGCCGACGCCTCGAACGAATATTCGTGAAGAAAATATGCGCCGATCAGACGGCGCTGTATTTTGTTCAGTTCGGCATGCGGTCGAAATGCCTCTTCCATCTCCGCGGCGCGAGCCTCGAAGATGTCGAGCAAATTCCGGTGACGGCCGTCAAAATTTTCAAGGACTTCGCTGAGCTGTTGCTCGGCAATGTCCGGATCAAGCCGCAAAACCCGGTCGACAATATGGTTGGCGCGGGTCTTGTCGGTCGGGTTCAAGTCTCGAGGTTCAGTCGCCGGCCTGAAGGGTCTGACGACGACTCGTGTCGGATCCGGCCGGAGATAGAGGCTCTGGCGATTCAAGAATTTGGATTGGGACAAAGATGCTCCCTTGGGGCGGTCGAGACGGATATGCGCCGACGCCGTTGGATGATGATTTTGACGCGGGCTTTGTCCGGCCCATCGCAGTCATGGCCGAGAACTGCCGTATCTCCACCAGACCGAGAAGATACGATAACACCGATTCCGCGCCCTTGTTCTCATTGGGCCGGTCCGGATGCAGACCGTCCGAACAACTCCCTGTATCGGGATCGATCAGCGCTGTCTGCAGGTCGTTTTCGCCCAGAAACCAGCCGAATGCGCGAGCGGCCCCAAGCCGCCACTCCTCGCCGTCATTCGCGCGCCGCGCGGCCAGGCATGCGGAAATCGTTGCCGCCGCCTCCACAGGCTGCTGATCGAACGCGTCGGGCTTCTGGCGAATCTTGCCAAAGCTCTTGGAGCCGACGGGCCTGAAGCATCCAGATGACGCGGTCTGAAGCGCCATGAGCCAGCGAAGCGATCGGAGGCCGACATCGACGTATCGCGGCGTATCGGTTGCCAGGCCGGTTTGAATCAGGGCCTGCGAAAGGCGCGCATTGTCGTAAGCGAGAACGTCTTCGAACCAGAGCCAATCCTTGCGCTGGCTTGCAAGAAACAACGCCATCAGCCTGTCCGCCAATAGCGTCCGCATGCGGCTGGCGAAGAGGTCTCCGGCCTCCAGCGCGCAATAGGTATCCAGGCCCAGAAGGCAGAAGGCCCAGGTGCGCGGAGACGAGAACTCCCCGACAACCGGAAGCGCGGTCTTGAAGAGCGCCCTGGCCCATCTGCGGCGAGACAGATCGGTGTCATCGCGCGCGCATTCGGCAAGCGCCCACAGCGTCCTGCCATGACTGTCTTCCGAGCCCGACGGTTCCAGCCACCGGCGATCGTAGCTCATGAAATTTCGGAACCGGCGGGTGTCGGGATTCCATGCGTGCTGGATGAACGCCGCGAAGCGCGCGGTCATCTTTTCGGACAGAGGCGCTTCGCCCGATCTCGAAAGCGCGCTCGCGAATAGCAGGGCGCGAGCGTTATCGTCGACACAATAGCCATGGGCGCGATCCGGTACGGAATGGATGGCGTGCTGGAGCATGCCCGTACTATCGCAGAGCGAGAGGAAATGGCCGATCCTCACCTCCGGAATGACGCGTGCCTCGGCGGGAGATGAAGCCGGGTTGAGCGGGGGCGCCAATTCGAGCCGGGCTCGCTCGTGCGCGGTTTCAAAGGCCGCAACATAGCGCTTTGCCGTTTGCGCCCATGTCATCGATCTGCTCGCGGCATAGGCGCGTTTGCGCATGGCGTGACGGCGGACGTCGTTCGTCAGCAGGCCGGAAATCTCGCTGCCGATCGCTTTGGCGTCGCCAAACGGAACCAGAATGCCGCGCCCGTCAGCCAGCAATTCCTTTGCGTGCCAATAGGGAGTCGATACGACCGCCTTTCCCAGACCGAAGCTGTAGGCGAGCGTGCCCGATGTCATCTGGGCTTCATTGAGATAGGGCGTCACATAGACGTCGCACATCGAAATGAAGTCCAGCAGCGTCGTCTGGTCGACGAACTGATTGCAAAAGACGACATGGTCCTCGATGCCGAGCTCCTGCGCGCGCGCCGTCAAGCTGTCGCGATAGGCCTCGCCCTCATTCCGCACGAGATTTGGGTGGGTCGCGCCGAGGATGACATAGACGGCGTTCGGGCAGGATTTGATGATTTCGGGCATGGCGTCGATCACGGTCTCGATGCCCTTGCTTGGCGACAGAAGGCCGAATGTCAGAATGATGGTCTTGCCGACGAAGCCCAGCTTCGCCTTGGCGTGATGCGTTTCCTGAAACGGGAATTCGGGTATCCCGTGCGGTATGACCTCGATCTTCCGAGCCGGCACGTCATGAACCGAACGAAGCAACTGGCGGCCTTTTTCCGCCATGACGATCATTTTCGCCGAAGCATTGACGATCTGACTCATCACATCGCGCTGGGCAGGCGCCGGGTCGGCCAGGACCGTATGGAGCGTCGTGACGACCGGCATGTCGAGCCGCGACAGGAGCTCGATGATATTTCGGCCGGCCTCTCCACCGAAGATTCCATATTCGTGCTGAAGGCAGACGACGTCAAAGCGCTCGCGATTCAGAAATTCGGCGGCTTGAATATACTCGCCGATCGCGTCGTCATGAATCTGAAAGCGCACCGCCGGCGGATAGTCGTAGCTGTGACCGGAATCCGTCATGGCGACGACGCCGCTCTCCATATCCGGGCGGGCGAGCGAGACCGCTCGATGCAGATCGTGGGTAAAGGTCGCGATGCCGCAGCGGCGCGGAAGATGATTGCCGATGAACGCAACACGCTGCAATGGGCTCATTGAGTTGTTTCCATGTCGACGCATTGCAGCAGCTCCGGAACCTGGCCGCCCGTATACGCCACGAGACCCGCCAAACCGGTCCTGCCGGCGCGAATGTTGATGCGATCGGCCTGCGCGAAAACGGCGTCGCCTATCTCGAGGCCGAACGAGCCGGCGCGAGCGCTGCCGCCGATCACGAGAAGCCACGCTTCTTGTTTTGCTTCGAGGCGCCAGGCGGAGTCCGGAGCCAGATCGATTCTTTCGAATGTGAAGTGCGAATTAGAGGCCAGAAGCGTCCGCGTGTCGGAAATCCGGATCGGCTCGACGCGAAAACCGGCGGGTCCTGCATCCGCCGCCGCGATTGCATTGTCGATATGGAGTTCACGCCCCCGGCCATGATCGAAAAGGCGGAATGTCGCGTCGCTGCGTTGCTGGATTTCTGCGATCACAAGGCCTGCGCCGATCGCGTGGATGGTTCCGGCGGCGACGAAAACTGTGTCGCCCGCGCGCACCGCCTGCCACACGACCATATCCGAAATCGAGCCATCATCGACGGCGTGACGTAATTGTTGCGAGGTCAGATGCCGTTTCAGGCCCAGAGCGACTTTGGCCTCGGGCGCCGCGCTCAGAACGTACCAAGCTTCGGTTTTACCGTTCGGCAGTCCGATGGACTGCGCGTAAGCATCATCCGGATGAACCTGAATGGACAGAGGCTCATTCGTGAACAGCAGTTTCAGCAGAAGCGAAGGAGCGGCGGCCGCCGAATTCGAACGCTCGTACCAGACTTCACCGATCGTATTGCCGTCTCGAACAGCGCTGCTCCATGGACGCGGATCTACAACACCCCAGGGCTTCGCCAAGGTATGCGCACGCGCATGTTCAATCGTCATAAGCCTTGCTTCATTTTGACCGCAACAGCTTTTTGGCGTCCCTCAAGGGGCCGACAATGTCACCGATCTCTTGGTCACCAATTGATCTCTTGGTCACCAATTGATCTCTTGGTCACCAATTTCTTGCATCGGTGTGTGCCAGGCTGGAAACGGCGCGGCTTTGGTTCTTTGGTGTGCGCTATGGACCGATAGCGCACGGACATGAGAGCGCTTGTGGCGCCCGCAACAGGAAACAGCGTCAATTTTCCAGAGCAGCGTAATGAAAGAAGTGGAGACGTCGATGCGTCGCCACTGTTTGCAACGATCGGACAAATGATTGACTTGCCCATAGCTGTTTAACTGGGGTCTCGGACGCAAAGCGCAATAGGAGCCGGAAAATAAGCGTCCAGCGCCCTTCGGCCGCCGATCAGGAGCGACGCCGCGCGCAGGCTGACAATTCGAGAATTACAGGCGGCGAGAGCCGGGATTGTGACGCAAGAGCATTTTCCGGCGAAGTGGAAACCGGTTCGCAGCGGAAAATGCGACAAATTAAAGAAATCTAGACCGTGTTCCGATTCAATTGAATCGGAACGCGGTCTAGCGCGCCGCTGCCGATGCGGATTGCGGCGGGCAGGTCGGGTACATGGACGCGAGTTCAGCTCCGCTGAGATAAATCATTTTCGGTTTGAGTCCGCCGCGGCGCAAAAGCCAGGCGCGCACATTGTTCGGATAGATATCCCAGAGCGCCTGGGTGCCTTCAGGGCTCAGGCGTTTGTTGCCTGCCGCGTCGGGTTTCCATGCGGCGTGAAAGCCGAGCCGGGCGCGCGGCGTCACGCAAATGCGTTCGTGCGGGATGATGCCGAGAAGAAGCGTGCAGGCGGACAGGCAGGGGCCGTCGATGGCGACGCTCTGGCCGGAAGAGCGAAGCGAGGCCAAGCGGTCGAGATAGGGGCCGATCTGCCCGCCGGCGTCGTTGGCGATGCGCACCACCGCCGATGCCGGCTGCGACGCGACAAGCGCCAAAACCATCATGGCGACCACCATGGCGCCTGCGACAGAAGCGCGAACGAACATGCCTTGAGACCCCCCGATCCGACTCAAGGCTAAGGTCAAAGCAAGGCGAGTGCCAAGATCAATCGCAATGGAACCCGATCATCCCCACAGACTGTGTTCGGGCGGATACACAAGGCTGCCGTCATAGCGCAGGCCATCCTCGTGATCCTTCGCCAGCAGCAGCGGTCCGTCGAGATCGATAACGCGCGCCTGTTGACCAACAAGATGCGCGGGCGCCATCGAGAGCGACGTCGAAACCATGCAGCCGGCCATGATGGAAAATCCAAGGCGTTTTGCTTCCGCGGCCATGGCGAGTGCTTCAGTCAGCCCGCCGGTCTTGTCGAGCTTGATGTTAACCGCGTCGTATTTGCCGACGAGGGCGGCGAGCGACGCGCGGTCATGCGCGCTTTCATCCGCGCAAACCGGAAGAGGGCGATGGATTTTGCTCAAGATATCGTCGCCGCCGTCGGGCAGCGGCTGTTCCACGAGCGTGACGCCCGCGCTCGCGCAGGCGGCAAGATTCTCGGCAAGGTTCTGCGCATTCCATCCTTCATTGGCGTCGACGATGAGTTCCGCTTTTGGGGCGGCGGCGCGCACCGCGGCGATCCGCGCCGGGTCGCCCTGGTTTCCGAGCTTGATCTTGAGCAGCGGGCGCGCCGCTGCCGCGCGTGCGGCCGCGGCCATTTCATCGGGGGCGCCGATGGAAATGGTGAAAGCCGTGACGAGGGGCTTCGGCGGCGGCAATCCTGCGAGTTCGTAGACGCGCTCGTTCGCGGCCTTGGCCTCGAAATCCCAGAACGCACAATCGAGCGCGTTGCGCGCGGCGCCGGGCGGCAATGCCGCCTGCAGATCCAGACGGTTCAATCCCGCTGCGATTGCGCCGCGCAGGCTTTCGATCCGCTCAAGCACGGCTTCCGGGTTCTCGCCATAGCGCGCATAGGGAACGCATTCGCCGCGACCGGTGGCTCGCCCGTCGGTGAGTTCCGCGACCACCACCACGGCTCGCGTCTTGGAACCGCGGCTGATCGCGAAGGAACCGGCAATAGGCCAGCTTTCGATCCGCGAGGAGAGCCTGAGGCCACCTGAATTAACCATGCTTAACAAAGAGTTAATGAGCGCTCGACACTGCGTCCGCGGTAGTTAAGTATGACCCTTAAATGCGGTTTTCCTCAAGGCGCCCGAGGCCAAAGGGCGGTTTTTGGGCCGTCCGAGGCATCGGGGACGGAGGGGATTGTGAACGGGGAAGCCCTGCTTGCGGGCAAGTTGAACGGCGACCGCCTCGAATTGGCGGCCGGTGGCGACTGGACGGCCGATAACGCGGCCGTGCTGGACCAGCTTGTCAGCGCGGCGACGCCGGCGTCCAACACCATCAGCAATGTCGACATCGACATGAGCGGCATCGCGCGGCTCGATACCTATGGCGCCTGGCTGCTCGAACGCATCCTGCGCAGCGCGACCGACAGCGGCGCGCAGGCGCGCGTGCTGCGATTGCCCGACCGTTTCCGCACGCTGGTCGAGACCGTGCATTCCACCGCGGGCGCGGTCCCGCCGGTGCGGGACGACAGCAACCTGATCGTCTATGCGCTGGCGACGGTCGGCCGCAACATGCACGAAGTCTACATTTCGTTTCAGCAGATCGCGCTCATGCTGGGCGCGGTGACCATGGCGTGGCTGCGCGCGGTGGTGAGGCCGACGACATTCCGCTGGACCTCGCTGGTTAACCAGGTCGATCTCGTCGGCTGGCGCGCGGTGCCGATCATCCTTCTGATCACGTTCCTGATCGGCGCCATTCTCGCTCAGCAAGGCATCTTCCACTTCCGCAAATTCGGCGCCGACATCTATGTCGTGGACATGGTCGGCATTCTGGTGCTGCGCGAAGTCGGCGTGCTCATCGTTTGCGTCATGGTGGCTGGCCGTTCCGGCAGCGCGTACACCGCCGAACTCGGCTCCATGAAGATGCGCGAGGAGATCGACGCGCTGCAGACCATGGGACTCGATCCGGTATCGATCCTGATATTGCCGCGCATCGTTGCGCTCGTGATCGCGGTGCCGATGCTCACCTTTCTCGGCTCCATGTCGGCGCTCTATGGCGGCGGCCTCATCGCCTGGCTCTATGGCGGGATCCCGCCGGAAGTGTTCCTGCAGCGGCTGCGCGAGGCGATTTCGACCGACCATTTTCTGGTCGGCTTGCTCAAAGCGCCGTTCATGGCGCTGATCATCGGCATCGTCGCCTGCGTCGAAGGATTGCAGGTGCAGGGCTCCTCGGAATCGCTCGGCCTGCAGACCACGGCGTCGGTGGTGAAATCGATCTTCCTCGTGATCGTGCTCGACGGCGTGTTCGCCATCTTCTTTGCGGCGATCGATCTTTAACGCCATGCTCAATCCCGGCCCGCACAGAATGGCGATGAACGGTTCGCGAGAGGTCGCGCTGTCGGTGCACGACCTGTTCGTGAAATTCGGCGCGGCCAATGTGCTTAAAGGCGTCAATCTCGACGTCTACAAGGGCGAGATCATGGGCTTTGTCGGGGCTTCGGGCGCCGGAAAATCCGTCCTTCTTCGCACCGTGATCGGACTGATCAAGCCGCTGTCCGGTTCCATCAAGGTGTTCGGCCATGAATTGACCAACGCCGATATCGAGGAACGCGAAGTGATCGAGCGGCACTGGGGCATCCTGTTCCAGCAGGGCGCCCTGTTTTCCTCGCTCAATGTGCGCCAGAACGTGCAATTCCCGATGCGGGAATATCTCGATCTGTCGCAGCGTCTGATGGACGAGATCGCAGCCGCCAAGCTCAGGATGGTGGGGCTCCCGCCGGATGTCGGCAGCAAGATGCCGTCGGAACTCTCCGGCGGTATGATCAAGCGCGTGGCGCTGGCCCGCGCGCTCGCGCTCGACCCGCAGATCGTGTTCCTGGATGAGCCGACCTCGGGCCTTGATCCCATCAGCGCGGGCGATTTCGACAGCCTGATCCGCACCTTGCAGCAGACTTTAGGCCTGACGGTTTTCATGGTAACCCATGATCTGGATTCCTTGCATACCGTCTGCGACCGCATCGCGGTGCTGGTTGACGGCAAGGTGATCGAAGCCGGACCGATGTCGGTCATGATGGCTTCGCAACATCCGTGGTTGAAGGCGTATTTCCACGGCACGCGCTCGCGCGGGGCAGGCGCGGCGAACCAGACAGCGGCAAACAGGCTTCCGGCGGCGCCGGAAAGGATGGGGTAGCGTTATGGAAACCAGGGCAAATTACGTTCTCATCGGCCTGTTCACCCTTGCGGTGATCGTGGGCGCCTTCGGCTTCGTGTATTGGTTCCATCACATTGGCGGCGTCGCGGTGCGCAACTATTACCGCGTGGTGTTCCAGGGCCCGATCGGGGGATTGCGCACCGGCGCGCAGGTGAATTTCAACGGCATCCGGGTCGGCGAAGTGGTCGATCTCGGCCTCGACCCCGCCGATCCGAAACAGGCTCTGGTCACGATCTCGGTCGCCAACGGCACGCCGCTGCGCGCCGACACCAAGGTGTCGCTCGAATTCCAGGGTCTGACCGGCATCGCCACGCTCTCGCTCAAGGGCGGCGACACGGCGGCGCCTCCGATCGAGCGCAAGGACAACGAATTGCCGACGCTGATCGCGGTTTCGAGCGCCTCGCAGGACGTGATGCAGGCGGCGCGCGACACGCTCTCGCGTATCGACAATCTGGTCGCTGAAAATCAGGCGGCCATCAAGAATTCGCTCAAGAGCATCGAGACCTTCACCGACACGCTGGCGAAGAATTCCGGCCGGATCGACCGCATCATCGCCGGCGTCGACACCATGGTCGGCGGGCCGGAAGGCAAGGGCGACATTCCCGAGGCCGTGCGCGCGATCAAGAACGCCGCCGACAATCTCGACAAGAAGATCGACGGTCTGGTGACCGACGGCCGCCGCACGCTCGGCGTGATCGAACGCACGGTGAAGAATTTCGACGAGAACCCGACGCGGCTGATCTTCGGCGGCGGCAAGCCGGGCAATGCGCCGCAGCGGCGTCCGGGGCCGGCGGCGCAGTAAGGCGCGGCCGCTTCCGCGATCAGGCTGCCACTTAGATCATAGACGCAATGCGTCGTGCCGACGGTCAGCCGGTCGAAGCGGAGGCCAGCGAGCGGCTGGCGCTTGCCGGTTTGGCGCGAGATGCGGGTATGAGCGCGTATCATTTCCTGCGCACGTTCCGGCAAGTCGTCGGCCGGACGCCACATCAATATGTGCTGTGCACGCGGCTGCACCGGACGGCTTTGCTGCTGCGTGGGTCCGACCGCGCCATTTCGCAAATCGCGCTCGATACCGGCTTTGAAGACCTTTCGACCTTCAACCGCCGCTTCCGGCGCGTGATGGGCGTCGCGCCGGGCGTCTAGACTGTGTTCCGATTCAATAGAATCGGAACGCAGTCTAGATTCCTTTTATTTGTCGCATTTTCTGCGGCGAACCGGTT
>CAMDXM010000027.1 GCA_945878025.1 Pseudorhodoplanes sinuspersici
AAGCGCTCGCGCGGCGTCGCGGGACGAATGAATAGCGGCGTCGGATTCCTGCTGAAGAAAAACAAAGTGAGCGTGATCTGGGGCGAGGCGGTGATCGACGCGCCCGGCAAGCTCACGGTCAAGGCATCCAAAACCGAGGCGCCGAAAGGCTCACTCGGACCCGGCAGTTATCAGGCCAAGCACGTCATCATCGCGACCGGCGCGCGGCCGCGTGTCCTGCCCGGAATCGAACCCGACAAGAAACTGGTCTGGACCTATTTCGAGGCGATGAATCCGGACAAGATGCCGAAATCGCTGCTGGTGATCGGCTCCGGCGCTATCGGCATCGAATTCGCTTCGTTCTATCGCACCATGGGCGCCGAGGTGACGGTCGTAGAGGTGCTGCCCCAGATCTTGCCCGTCGAGGATGCCGAAATCTCCGCCTTCGCCCGCAAGGCATTCGAGAAGCAGGGCATCAAGATCCTCACCAGCGCCAAAGTGACCAAGCTCGACAAGAAAGCTGACAGCGTGACCGTGACCATCGACGACGGGAAGGGGACGCAGACGATCACCGCCGATCGTGTGATTTCAGCCGTCGGCGTCGTCGGCAATATCGAAAATCTTGGCCTCGAAAAGCTCGGCGTGAAAACCGATCGCGGCACTATCGCGATCGACGGCCATTGCAAGACCAATGTGCCGGGCATCTACGCTATCGGCGATGTCGCGGGTCCCCCGATGCTGGCGCACAAGGCCGAGCATGAGGGCGTCATCTGCGTCGAGGCGATCAAGGGCCTTAAAGTCCATCCGATGGACAAAAAGCTCATCCCGGGCTGCACCTATTGCCATCCGCAGGTCGCTTCGGTGGGCCTCACCGAGCAGGCAGCGAAGGACGCAAAGCGCGAGATCCGAGTCGGCCGCTTTCCGTTCATCGGCAACGGCAAGGCGATCGCGCTCGGCGAAGATCAAGGCCTGGTCAAGGTGATCTTCGACGCCAGGAGCGGACAGCTTCTCGGCGCGCATATGGTCGGCGCTGAAGTCACCGAACTGATCCAGGGCTACGTCGTCGCGATGAATCTCGAGACGACTGAGGAAGAGTTGATGCACACCATCTTCCCGCATCCGACTCTGTCGGAAACGATGAAGGAAGCCGTGCTCGATGCCTATGGACGCGTCTTGAATATGTGATCCGGCAAGGACGCGTATTTGCGTTTCAGTCGCATTCGATCACATCGCCGACACGATCGCGCCAACATTACTGGATTGTTCCGCGGAACGGTCTCCGCATACCGGATATGATTCATGTTCTCATTTTATTCGCGGAAGATTGTTCCCGCCCGCACGACATTGTTACGCGGATGTTGCCGCTCCTCACGAAGCGTTGCCTTCCGTTGAATCGCGAGCATGTGTTTATAGGTCCCGCCCGGCGCGATCGAACATCGCGTCAGGATACTCCCGTCGCTTAATCGACAAGCGGCACACAAGACGAGAAGGACCCAAACATGACTCTCATCAAGACAGGTGTCATCGCTCTCGCGTTGGCGGCTTCGTTCGGCGCTCTTGCGACGTCGGCTTTCGCACAAATGTCGCGCGCCGATCGCATTGCCGCCGCGCGCGATGCGCGTGCTCAAGCGCAGTCCCCGTATCAGCCTCAGCGCGTCGCGCCGAACTACAATGTCGCGCCGACCGGAACGGCACCGTCGAATCCGAACGAATGCAAGACCGACGACGGCTACGGCCGCTACGACACCTGCGACCGTTAACGATCCTCACGCCATCGGCCATGCGCCATCGTGATGAAAAAGGCGGGCTTCAGGCCCGCCTTTTTCTTGCCGGCGATGCGTGAATTCGGCCGGCCGACACAGATCGGCAGGCGCTTGCGGGGCGCGGGCTTCGCCCGTAAGTATGAGGAATCATGGTGGTCGTCCTCGATACCGTCCGGCACCCGCGCCCGCGCCACCCCGAAAAGGCGCATCGGCCGGATGCGCCCGTGCACAAGAAACCGGACTGGATCAGGGTCAAGGCGCCAGTCTCGCGTGGCTTTGCCGAGACGGCGCAGATCGTGCGCGCCAACGGCTTGCATACCGTTTGCGAGGAGGCGGGCTGTCCCAATATCGGCGAATGCTGGGAGAAGAAGCACGCCACCTTCATGATCATGGGCGACACCTGCACGCGCGCCTGCGCGTTTTGCAATGTGCGCACGGGCCTGCCGGGCGCGCTTGATGCGCTCGAGCCGCAGAATGTCGCGGAAGCCACAGCCAAGCTCGGCCTCACTCATATCGTCGTCACGTCCGTCGATCGCGACGATCTCGACGACGGCGGCGCCGATCACTTCGCGCAGACGATCCGCGCCATTCGCGCGCGCTGCCCGGAAACGACGATTGAAGTGCTGACGCCGGATTTTCTGCGCAAGGACGGGGCGCTCGAAAAAGTGGTCGCAGCCAGGCCCGATGTCTTCAATCACAATCTCGAAACGGTGGCGTCGCGCTATCTGACCGTGCGTCCCGGCGCACGCTATTTCCATTCGATCCGCCTGCTGCAGCGGGTCAAGGAAATCGATTCCGGCATGTTCACGAAATCCGGCATCATGGTCGGTCTCGGTGAGGAGCGGAACGAAATCCTGCAATTGATGGACGATCTGCGCTCCGCCGACGTCGATTTCCTGACCATCGGCCAATATCTGCAGCCGACGCGCAAACACCACGAAGTCGTGCGCTATGTGACGCCGGACGAATTCAAGGCCTACGAATCCATGGCTTATGCCAAGGGCTTCCTGATGGTGTCGTCGTCGCCGCTCACGCGCTCGTCGCATCATGCCGGCGATGACTTCGCCAAGCTGCGCGCGGCGCGCGAGACGCGGCGTCCGCGCTGATCGCCGTCATGCTCTGATGCCGGAATTTTCGACCACACGACGAGTGCGCCATGGCGCGGCAGAAATGTTCGATCTCGTGGCCGATGTCGAGCGCTATCCTGAATTCGTGCCGCTATGCGGCGCTCTGCGCGTTCGAAGCCGCTCCGGGACATCGGAGGGCATTGAAATCATCGTCGCGGATATGACGGTCGCCTTCAAGCTGCTGCGGGAGACGTTCAAGAGCCGGGTCACGCTCGACCGGCCGAATCTCCGGATTCTGGTCGAATATCTCGAAGGCCCGTTCAGCAAGATGGAGAACCGGTGGGAGTTTCATGCCGCCGGCGAGCGGATTTGCGACGTGAAATTCTTCATCGCCTACGAATTTCGCAGCCGCACCCTCGGCATGCTGATGGGCGCGATGTTCGATACGGCATTCCGCAGGTTTGCCTCAGCCTTCGAGCAGCGCGCGGACGCGATCTATGGGCGCAAGCAGGCATAGAGAACTTAGCCGCGGGCAGGCTCTTTTTTGGCAAGCTCTTTGAGCATCGCCAGGGCCTGCAGCACAGAAAGCCGCCGGATTTCCGCGCGTCCGGGATTGCCGAATTGCTTTTCGACATGACTGAGTTGGCCGCTTTGGGACGCGGCGACAAAATGCACGAGGCCAACAGGCTTTTGGCTGTCGTCGCTCTTGGGGCCCGCAATGCCGGTAATCGAAATCGCAAGATCGACTGGAGCGTGGGCGAGCGCCCCCGTCACCATGGCCTCGGCGGTTTCGCGGCTCACCGCGCCGAATTGCCGGAGCGTGCTTTCCGGGACACCGAGCATGTCATGCTTCGCCTGATTGCTGTAGGTGACGAATCCGCGATCCACCACCGCGGACGATCCGGCGATCTCGGTGAGCGCGCCGGCCACCAACCCGCCGGTGCAGGATTCGGCGGTTGCGATTTTCAGCGTCTTGCTGCCGCAGAGTTCGAGCACTTCGCGCGCCGTTTCGACGATATCGTTATCGAACATCGCCGATCGTCCTGCGGAGCCTGACGGTTGCCGTCGCATAGGCGGCGATGCCTTCGCCGCGGCCGGTGAATCCCAGTCCTTCGCTGGTGGTTGCCTTCACCGCGACGCGATCGAGCGACAATCCGGCGACGTCCGCGATCCGCGCGCGCATGGCGTCGCGATGCGGGCCGATCTTCGGCGCCTCGCACACAATGGTCGTATCGAGATGCGCGACAATTCCGCCGCGCGCTTTCACGCGTTCGATCGCAAAACGCAGAAAGCGGTCAGAGGACGCGCCGCGCCATTGCGGATCGGACGGTGGAAAATGCGCGCCGATATCGCCGTCGCCAAGCGCGCCGAGAATGGCGTCGACCAGCGCGTGCAGCACAACGTCGGCGTCCGAATGGCCCTTCAGTCCGTGAGCATGGGCAATCCGGACTCCACCCAGCATGACATGATCGCCGTCGCCGAAGGCATGAACGTCGAAACCCATGCCGGTGCGAATATCGTCGAGCCCGGCCGCACGCGCGGATTCGGCCCTGACGAAATCCTCAGCCGTCGTCAGCTTGATATTGTCCGCGTCGCCCGCAAAGGCCGTGACGGTCAGGCCCGCCCATTCCGCCAGCGCGGCGTCGTCCGTGAAATCGCGCCGTCCTTCCCGCGCGGCGCGGCGGTGCGCGTTCAGAAGTGTGCCATATACGAAGGCTTGCGGCGTCTGGATCAGGCGCAGCGCGGCGCGGTCGATCGTTCTGCTCACGCGTTCATGCGCGTCGACTTCCTTCACGGTGTCGGTCACGGGCAAGGCCGGGATCGCGGCGCCGCTTGCTTTCACAGCGGCGATCGCCCGGTCCACCAGAGCTGCGGTCGCAAAGGGGCGGGCGGAATCGTGGACCAGCACGAAATCGGGTTCCATCCGCTCAAGTGCGTCCAATCCGGCCAGCACTGAATCCTGACGGGTTGAGCCGCCCATGACCGGCGGCGGCAGATCGAGTCCGCCCGCAATGGAGGTATACCGTCCCCGATCATCTGGGTGGATCACAGGCTGAACGCATGAAATCTGTGGATGCCCAAGGAATAGCCGCAGGCTCGTCAGGATAATCGGCTCGCTATTTAACTCTCTGTATTGCTTCGGTAAATCGCCACCGCTGCGGGCGCCGCGGCCGCCCGCCAGCACGATTGCCGCTATTCTGGCCGTCATCAACCAAACCCTCTGAAGACCGCAATTCTAACTGCTTTATCGCGCCGACGGTCTTTGCGAAACGAATTAACAAAACTGCCCATTGCTGCAATGCAGCACTTGTGGCATAGGCAGAGATATGGCTAAAGTCTATGCACTCTCAGCGTATGATTAATCGGTGTGCAATAAAGACGTGACAAAATTTCCTCATAGGATAACCGGCCTGACAACCAATCCCATCCGTGTCGGGTCCGTCAGCCTGGCGAACCGTGTGGTGCTGGCGCCGATGTCGGGCGTCACGGATGCACCTTTCAGACGTCTTGTGGCGGGCCTCGGCGCGGGATTGGTCGTGTCGGAGATGGTCGCGACCCAAAAGCTTATTGAGGGCCGCCGTGACGCCTGCCTGCGTGCCGAAGGGGCCGGGGTCGATATCCATGTGGTGCAGCTGGCCGGCTGCGAGGCGCGCTGGATGTCGGAAGGAGCAAGGGTCGCGGAAGATTCGGGCGCCTCGATCGTTGATATCAATATGGGCTGCCCGGCGAAGCACGTGACCAACGGTGAATCCGGATCCGCGCTGATGCGCGATCTCGATTATGCGCTGACGTTGATCGAGGCGACCGTCCGTGCCGTGTCCATTCCGGTGACGCTGAAGATGCGGCTCGGCTGGGACGACCATTCGGTCAATTCACCGGAACTCGCGCGCCGTGCCGAAGCGGCAGGGGTTCAACTCGTCACCGTTCACGGCCGCACGCGCTGCCAGTTCTATAAAGGCCGCGCGAACTGGAAGGCGGTTCGCGCCGTCAAGGACGCGGTGTCCATTCCCGTCGTGGTCAACGGCGACATCAATACATTCTACGATGCGGATCAGGCGCTCGCCCAATCCGGCGCCGATCTCGTGATGGTCGGCCGCGCGGCGCAGGGGCGTCCCTGGTTTCCGGGTCAGCTCGGGCGATATCTCGCCACCGGTATCCGCGAGAGCGACCCCGATCTGAAGATTCAGCTCGCTCTCATATCCGACGTCTACCAGCAGATGATCGCGCATCATGGCGTCGATATCGGCCGCCGGCATGCCCGCAAGCATCTGGCGTCGGCGCTCGACGTTGCCGCGAAAACATCCGGCGCGTCCGAGTTCGCACTGAAAAAACATCGCGCCGCGGTTTTGACCGCTGAAACGCCCGCGCAAACGCTCGCCGGTCTTGCCGACGCCTTCGACGAGATGGCGCAATCGGCCGATGCCGACATCGTCGATCTCGGGGTGGCCGCATGAAGCGCGCGCCATCTCAAGTCGCATTTCCCACCGGCGCCATTATCAACGCGCTGCCGCTGCCGGTGATCGTTGTCGGCGCCGACGGCCGCATCGTCGACGCCAATGTCGCCGCCGAGGCGTTCTTCGAGGTTTCGGTCTCGCTCCTGCAAAGGCTTTTGCTGCGCGATCTCGCGCCGTTCGGAAGCCCGCTGCTGGCTCTGGTCGATCAGGTTCGCGACCGCGGGGCGCCGGTCAATGAATATCGCGTCGACCTTTCCACCCCACGCAATCCGGGAGACCGCATCGTCGATCTGCACGTTGCTCCGCTGCCGGAGCGGCAGGGCCATGTCGTCGTGATGCTGCAGGAGCGCACCATCGCGGACAAGATGGACCGCCAATTGACCCACCGCGGCGCGGCGCGCTCGGTGATCGCGCTTGCCTCCATGCTGGCGCACGAAATCAAAAATCCGCTCTCCGGTATTCGCGGCGCGGCTCAATTGCTCGAACAATCCGCCGCCGACGAAGACCGCACGCTGACGCGGCTGATCTGCGACGAAGCCGACCGAATCGTGAAACTCGTCGACCGCATGGAAGTCTTCGCCGACGAACGGCCGGTCGAGCGCGAGCCGGTCAACATTCATGTCGTGCTCGAGCATGTGAAACGTCTCGCGCAATCGGGTTTTGCGCGGCATATCAAGTTTGTCGAGGAATACGATCCGTCGCTGCCGCCGGTTTTCGCCAACCGCGACCAACTGATTCAGGTCTTTCTCAATCTGGTGAAGAACGCGGCCGAAGCGATCGGGCAGGACGCGATCGACGGGGAAATCTCGATGACCACGGCGTTCCGGCCGGGCGTGCGGCTTTCGCTGCCGGGAAGCAAGGCGCGCGTGTCGCTTCCGCTCGAATTCTGCATCAAGGACAACGGGCCGGGCGTTCCGAACGACCTCTTGCCGCATCTCTTCGACCCCTTCGTGACCACAAAACCGAGCGGGACCGGGCTTGGCCTCGCGCTTGTCGCCAAGATCATCGGCGATCATGGCGGGATCATCGAATGCGAATCGCAACCGCGGCATACGACATTCCGGGTGTTGATGCCGATGTATGCCGGAGCGGACGGCGCGACGCGTGTGGAAATGCCGGAATTGGTCGGCGAATGAGCGATGACGGTTATTTCGGAGGCTGACGAGAAATAAAATGCCCGCTGGAAGCATATTGGTCGCCGACGACGACGGCGCGATCCGGACCGTTCTCAATCAGGCTCTTTCGCGAGCCGGCTACGAGGTGCGTTCGACCAGCAACGCGGCGACGTTGTGGCGCTGGGTTAGCCAGGGGGAGGGCGATCTCGTCATCACCGACGTCGTCATGCCGGACGAGAACGCGTTCGAACTGATTCCCCGAATCAAGAAACTGCGCCCGGACCTGCCGATCATTGTCATGAGCGCGCAGAATACGTTCATGACCGCGATCCGCGCGTCGGAACGCGGCGCATATGAATATCTCCCGAAGCCCTTCGACCTGAAGGAATTGATCGGAATTGTCGGACGCGCCTTGTCCGAGCCGAAGGAAAAGCAGAAAGCCCCGGCCAAGATCGAGGAATTCGATTCCATCCCATTGGTCGGCCGTTCGCCGGCCATGCAGGAAATCTATCGGCTGCTCGCGCGTCTGATGCAGACCGATCTCACGGTGATGATCGCTGGCGAATCCGGCACCGGCAAGGAACTTGTGGCGCGCGCGCTGCACGATTACGGCAAGCGGCGGACCGGGCCTTTCATCGCCATCAACATGGCGGCGATCCCGCGCGATCTGATCGAATCGGAATTGTTCGGTCACGAGAAGGGCGCTTTCACCGGCGCCAATACGCGCAGCGCCGGCCGTTTCGAACTGGCCGAGGGCGGCACGCTATTTCTCGACGAAATCGGCGACATGCCGATGGAAGCGCAGACACGCCTGCTGCGCGTTCTCCAGCAAGGTGAGTACACCACGGTCGGCGGCCGCTCGCCGATCAAGACCGATGTCCGCATTATCGCCGCCACCAACAAGGATCTTCGTATCCTGATTCAGCAAGGCCTGTTCCGCGAAGATTTGTATTTCCGGCTCAACGTCGTTCCGCTTCGCCTGCCGCCGCTGCGCGAGCGGACGGAGGACGTTCCCGATCTCATCCGGCATTTCTTCCTGCAGGCGGAAAAGGAAGGTCTGCCGCCGAAGCAGGTCGATCAGGCCGCGCTTGAGCGGCTGAAGAAATATCAATGGCCCGGGAATGTGCGCGAGCTTGAAAATCTCGCACGCCGTCTCGCCGCGCTCTATCCACAGGACACGATCACGATCGCCGTCATCGAGGCCGAGCTGGCGCAACCCGCGGTGACCGTCGAGCATTCCGCACCGGAAAGCGACAATCTCTCCGCAGCGGTCGAACGCAACCTGACCAAATATTTCGCGAGCTTCCAGGACAGCCTGCCGCCGCCCGGCCTCTATCATCGAATTCTGCGAGAAATCGAATATCCGCTTCTGTCAGCGGCGCTCGCGGCAACGCGGGGAAATCAGATCCGCGCGGCCGATCTCCTCGGGGTCAACCGCAATACCTTGCGCAAGAAGATCCGCGACCTCGATATTCAGGTGATCCGGACCAGCAACTGACGGGCAGGGCCGGGCACTTGTCTGGCGACGGCCCTTGCCGTCGAATTGTCGCAATCTCGCAACAATGTTGTATAAATACATCAGCTCGCTCCGCTTCGGGGCGGGCATTCAATATCTGAACAATTTCAAGACGATCGATGATGACCGCCGACAAGACCGTTTCGGCAGAAACCCTGTCGGGCCAGCCGCTAAACGCGAGAGCGTTGACCCGCTGGCTTGGGCCGATCGCCGTTGGCATAGCGCTCTTTTCCGCGCTGCTGACCTTTGTGGTGCTGACCGGGCTCACCCGCATCGTCCCGACGCATCAGGTCGTGGTCGGCTTCCTGCTGGCCAATGCGCTCGCAGCCCTCTTTCTGGTGGCTGTCATCGGGCGCGAGGTCTGGATGATCATCCAGGCGCGCCGGCGCGGACGCGCAGCCGCCCAACTGCATGTCAGCATCGTCGGTCTGTTTTCGGTGATCGCGGCGGTGCCGGCGATCCTGGTCGCGATCGTCGCCAGCATCACGCTCGACCGGGGCCTCGACCGGATTTTCAATATCCGCACCCGCGCGGTGATCGAGAACTCGCTCGCGGTGACGGAAGCTTATTTGCGCGATCACGCGCAAATCGTCCGCGCCGATGTCGTTACGGTTGCGACCGACATCGCGCGCGCCAAACCGCTCTTCGATCAGGACCGCGATCGCTTCCGCCAATTTTTGACGGCGCAGGCTTCTCTTCGCGGGCTGCCGGTGATGGTCATGATCGACAAGAACTTGGATGTAATTGAACGTAGCAATATCCGCACCAATTTGGAAGTCACCGTACCGGCGAAGGCGGCGCTCGAACTCATCACCGAGAACGACCCGCAGATCGCTTTGATACCGGATGCAAATTATGTCGCGGCCATTATCAAACTTCACGGTTTCACGGACACGTATCTCTACATCGCACGCAGTCTCGACCCGCGCGTGGTCGCCCAATTGCGCGAAACACGGGCGAGCGTGTCCGAATACGCCAATCTGGAAGCGCGCCGGCTCGGTGTGCAGGTCGCATTCGGCCTGATGTATACGGTGATCGCGCTGATCGTGCTGCTTTCGGCGGTGTGGATCGGCCTGAACTTCGCCAATCGCCTCGTGGCCCCGATCCGGCGTCTGATCGGCGCCGCCAATATCGTTTCGACCGGCAACCTGCATGTGCAGGTTCCGGTCCGGCGATCGGAAGGCGATCTCGCCCAGCTCGGCGAGACGTTCAACAAGATGACGCAGGAATTGCGGACCCAGCGCGACGATCTTCTGCGCGCCCGCGACGTCATCGACAGCCGCCGCCGCTTCACCGAAGCCGTCCTGTCCGGGGCGAGCGCGGGCGTTATCGGCGCGGACCACGATGGCCTTATCCGGATCCTCAACCGTTCCGCCGAACGGCTGATCGGACATGCCGAAACCGAAATCCTCGGGCAGACATTGACAGACGTCGTCCCCGAATTGTCCGAGCTCGTCAACGCGTCGAAGGAGGGCAATCAGCGCCTCGTTCAGGGACAAATCACGATCAGCCGCGACGGCAAGGAACGCATTCTTTCTGTGCGCGTTACGAGCGAGCAATCAGCCGAAGCCGATCATGGTTATGTCGTGACGCTCGATGACATCACCGATCTGGTCAGCGCCCAGCGCACGTCGGCCTGGGCCGATGTCGCACGCCGCATCGCGCATGAGATCAAGAACCCGCTGACGCCGATTCAGCTCTCCGCGGAGCGCCTGCGCCGCAAATACGGCAAGTCGATCACCGAGGATCGCGCCATTTTCGAACAATGCACCGACACCATCATTCGTCAGGTCGACGATATCCGGCGCATGGTCGACGAATTTTCGCGTTTCTCGCGCATGCCGAAACCCGTCATTGCGCCCGAAGACGTGGCCGACACGGTCAAGCAGGCCGTCTTCCTCATGCGCGTCGGACACGCCGATATCGATATCGAGGCCAGGATTCCGGACGATCATATGCCGGCGCGTTTCGACCGCCGCCTGATCTCCCAGGCGCTGACCAACATCATCAAGAACGCGTCCGAAGCGATCGCCGCCTTGCCGCCGGGCTCCGAGAAAGGCCGGATCGAAGTATCGGCGGAACGCGCCGGACACGAGATCGTCATCGATGTGATCGACAACGGGATCGGCTTGCCCAAGGACAACCGCAGCCGTCTGCTCGAACCATATGTCACCACGCGCGACAAAGGCACAGGACTGGGATTGGCGATCGTCGGGAAAATCCTGGAAGACCATGGGGGCGGGATCGAACTTCGCGATGCCGGCGAGAAGTGTCCCGGGCGGCGTGGCGCTTGGGTGCGGATGCGTATCGCGGCGGAGCCGGCCGCCACATCTGAAGTAAAGCCGGAAAAAACAATTCAGACAGCGGATCAGTAAGCGTCATGGCAGCCGATATTCTCATTGTTGACGATGAAGCCGACATCTGCGAACTCGTCGCGGGCATCCTGCAGGACGAGGGATATTCGACGCGCGTGGCGCATAACAGCGATTCCGCGCTCGGCGCGATCCAGTCGCGCCGTCCCAATCTCGTTTTTCTCGACATCTGGCTGCAAGGCAGCCGCCTCGACGGGTTGCAACTCCTCGACGCCGCCAAGGAGCAGCATCCCGACCTGCCCGTGGTGATGATATCGGGGCACGGCAACATCGAAACCGCGGTCGCCGCCATCAAGCATGGCGCCTACGATTTCATCGAAAAGCCGTTCAAGGCGGATCGGCTGCTGCTGATCGCCGATCGCGCACTCGAAACCTCGCGGCTCAAGCGCGAGGTGAGGGAGCTCAAGCAGTTGACGCCGATCGCAAGCGCGCTGGTCGGCAAGTCGCCCGCCATCAATCAATTGCGCCAGACCATCGAGAAGGTCGCCCCGACCAACAGTCGCATCCTTATTGTCGGACCGTCAGGGTCCGGCAAGGAGCTCACCGCGCGCACTTTGCATTCGATGTCCTCGCGCGCGGCGGGGCCCTTCGTCGTCATCAACGCGGCCGCGATCACGCCGGAACGCATGGAGACCGAGCTTTTCGGCGTCGAACAGACCAATGGCACGCAAAGCCGGAAAGTCGGCGCGCTCGAGGAAGCGCATGGCGGCACGCTTTTCATCGATGAAATCGCCGACATGCCGCGCGAGACCCAGAACAAGATTCTGCGCGTGCTGACCGATCAGACGTTCGAGCGTGTCGGCGGAAGCGGCAAAGTCGGCGTCGATGTGCGCATCGTGTCGTCCACCAGCCGGAATCTGGAAGCCGAAATCGCGGCCGGAAATTTCCGGGAAGACCTGTTTCACCGGCTCTCGGTCGTGCCGATCCGCATTCCGCCGCTGGCGGAGCGGCGTGAGGACATTTCCCTGCTGGTCGAATATTTCATGGACCAGATCTCGGCCGCGACCGGCCTTTCGAAGCGCGCCATCGGCGAGGACGCCATGGCCGTGCTGCAATCCCATGACTGGCCCGGCAACGTCCGCCAGCTCCGCAACAATGTCGAACGGCTGATGATTCTGGCGGGCGGGGATTCCGGCGCCGTGATCAGTGCCAGCATGCTGCCGCAGGATGTCGGCTCGATGATCCCGTCCATGCCGAATGGCAATGGCGGAGAGCAATTGATGAGCCTGCCATTGCGCGAGGCGCGGGAAATGTTCGAGCGGGAATATCTGGTTGCGCAGATCAACCGCTTCGGCGGCAATATTTCGCGCACGGCGGAGTTTGTCGGCATGGAGCGCTCAGCCTTGCATCGCAAGCTGAAAGCGCTTGGCGTAGGTTGAAATCGGCGTAGGTCATGTCCCGCATTGCTTACGTCAACGGCCAATATGTGCCGCGCAGACACGCCGCCGTCCATATCGAGGATCGCGGCTATCAATTCTCGGACGGCGTCTACGAAGTCTGCGAGGTGAGGGAGGGCCGCCTTGTCGACCAGCGGCGGCACATCGAGCGGCTGGTGCGTTCCCTCGGAGAGCTCCGCATCAAGCTGCCGATGCCGCTATCGGCCTTGAACGTGGTCTTGCACGAAGTCGTCGCGCGAAACAGGATCAAGAACGGAATCGTCTACGTTCAGGTGACCCGCGGCGTCGCGCGGCGGGATCATCCGTTTCCGCCGCCCTCGACGAAACCGGCCATCGTTGTCACCGCCAACGCGCTCGACGCGGCGAAGGCGGAGACAATGGCGGCGGAAGGCGTCGCCGTCATAACGCTTCCGGACAATCGCTGGGAGCGCGTCGATATCAAGGCCATTGCGCTGCTTCCCAACATCCTCGCCAAGCAGGCGGCGCGCGAGCAGGGCGCGCGCGAAGCCTGGTATGTCGACAAGGAGAACCGGATCACCGAGGGCTCATCGTCGAACGCATGGATCGTCACCCACGACGGCAAGGTCGTGACCCGCCAGGCCGATCACGGCATCCTCAAGGGCATCACGCGGGCCGTGGTCATCGACGTCCTTCGGGCGCAAGGCCTCGAGTTGGAGGAGCGCGCCTTTACCGTCGAGGAAGCCTATGCCGCCCGCGAGGCGTTCCTGACCTCGGCCAGCCAGCTCGTCATGCCCGTCATTCGGATCAATGACCGCCCGGTCGGAAACGGCGCGCCGGGGCTTGTTTCGGCGGCGCTGAGACGGGATTTCCATCGATATGCCGGGTTATCCTGATGGATTCGTCTCGCAATTGCCGCTCGCTCGATGTTGTACTTGCGTGCGTGATTGGCCTGCCTTCTGATGAAGCGCCCCAAGTCCTCGTGGGTTCAAAACGAGGGGCGATGCGACTTGGATAAATAATGCCACGGGAGCAAGGGCTCGTGGCCAAAAACGGAAATAACGGCAATGGCAGCCGAACGCGCACAAAATCTGCAAGATACCTTCCTCAATCATGTCCGTAAGGCAAAAATCCCGCTCACGATCTTCCTCGTGAACGGAGTGAAGCTGCAGGGCGTCGTAACCTGGTTCGATAATTTCTGTGTGCTGCTGCGGCGGGATGGACATTCCCAGCTTGTCTACAAGCACGCGATCTCGACCATCATGCCCGGCCACCCGATCCAGCTTTTCGAGGGTGGCGAAGAAGGCGCTCCCGCCGCTGGAGAGAAAGTCTGATTGGAGCCGCGCCGGCGTAACATATCCGCGGACCGCCTGAGCCTCGAGCAATCGGGCTCGGAGACCGGCCGTGCGGTTGTCATCGGTCCGTATCTGCGTACGCGTCCGCAGCGCGACGCCGCGGGCATAGCTGTGCCGTCAGAGGATCGTTCGCCGCAGGCACGGCTCGACGAGATCACGGGTCTCGCCCGCGCCATCGATCTCAATGTGGTGAATGCCGGAATTGTCTCGTTGAACGAGGTCCGGCCGGCCACGTTCATCGGCAAAGGCAAGACCGACGAGATCGCCGGTCTCGTCAAGACGCTCGAAGCGGGCATTGTGGTGATGGATTGCGCGCTGTCGCCGGTCCAGCAGCGCAATCTCGAAAAGGCATGGAACGCAAAGGTTCTCGACCGGACCGGCCTGATTCTGGAGATATTCGGCCGCCGTGCGCAAACGCGGGAAGGCGTGCTGCAGGTCGAACTGGCACATCTGAATTATCAGAAGAGCCGGCTGGTGCGGTCATGGACGCATCTCGAACGCCAGCGCGGCGGCTTCGGTTTCCTCGGCGGACCGGGTGAAACGCAGATCGAGTCGGATCGCCGCGTCATCGCCGAACGCATCTGGCGGATCGAGGCCGAGCTTGAAAAGGTCAAGAAGCGCCGCGCGCTGCATCGGCAGAGCCGCGAGCGCGTGCCGTATCCGATCGCGGCGCTCGTGGGTTACACCAATGCCGGAAAATCCACGTTGTTCAACCGCCTGACGCGCGCCGAGGTTCTCGAAGCCGATATGCTGTTCGCCACGCTCGATCCAACCCTGCGCGCCATCGACCTGCCGCATGGCACCAAGGCGATCCTGTCCGATACCGTCGGCTTCATCTCTGATCTTCCGACCATGCTGGTGGCGGCGTTTCGCGCGACGCTGGAAGAGGTGATCGAGGCTGAAGTCATCCTGCATGTGCGCGACGTATCGCACGAGGATACGCAGGCGCAATTGCACGACGTCGAGAACGTGCTGCAATCGCTCGGCATCGAGCCGAACGATCCACGCATCGTCGAAGTCTGGAACAAAATCGACAAGCTAGACGCCGCCGGCCGGACGCGGGTCGCCAATCTGTCGGAGCGCAAGGCGACGGACCATCCGGTGATCCTGGTGTCGGCGCTGACCGGCGAGGGGGCTGATTCGTTGCTGACCGCGATCGAAACGCGCCTCGGCATGAATCGTCCAATTCTGCATCTTGTGCTCGACGCCGCGGATGGGGCGGGCGCCAGCTGGCTGCATCGCAATACGGAAGTGCTGGAGAAATCGGTCACGCCGGACGATCGCATCGCCATGACGGTTCGCGCCGATACGATCCATGCGGATATGGCGCGGCGCAAATTCGAGGTCGCGAGCGGATAGGGGCGCCAGACCCTTGCGCCGCTATTTATAAGCCGCCTTACTTCTCCGCGGCCTTGGCTTCGTTCCACAATGCATCCATCTCCGCCAAGGTTGCCTGACTCGGCGATTGCCCCCGGGCGGCAAGCGCGCGCTCGATGCTTGCAAAGCGGCGCTCGAATTTGGCATTGGCGGCGCGCAATGCCGTCTCCGGATCGACCTTCAAGTGCCGGGCGAGGTTAACGACCGCGAACATCAGATCGCCGATTTCTTCGTTCGCAGCGTCCTGGCTACCGCTATCGATGGCGGACGAAATCTCCTCGGCTTCTTCGGCAATCTTGTCGAGCACTGCTTTCGGATCGTTCCAGTCAAATCCGACCGTACCGGCCTTGGCCTGCAATTTCAGCGCACGGGCGAGCGTCGGCAGACCTGCGGGAACGTCCGACAGCGTGCCGGCCGCAGTCTGGGAGCCGTCCATGCGGCGTGCTTCGCGTTCGGATCTTTCCTCGGCCTTGATCTTCGACCAAAGACCTTTGACCTGGTCGGGCGTCAGATCGCGCGTATCGCCGAAAACATGTGGATGCCGCCGCAGCAGTTTTTCCGTGATGGCCGTGACCACGTCGCCGAAATCGAATGCGCTTTGCTCCTGCGCCATGCGGGCATGAAAGACGACTTGCAGGAGCAGGTCGCCCAGCTCATCGCGAAGATCCTCCAGATCGCCGCGCGCGATGGCGTCCGCGACCTCGTAGGCTTCCTCGATCGTGTAGGGCGCGATGGTCTCGAAGTTCTGTTCCAGGTCCCAGGGGCAGCCGCTTTTCGGCGTCCGCAGCGCCGCCATGATTTCGATCAGCCGCGCGATATCGCGTGAGGGTTTCAACGTCCGAGAACCTTTGGCGGAATGCCGGAAAAGAACGGCCCGGACGCTACCAAAGGTCGCCACCGCAGGCGACCGGGAACGACTGGCGGTACATCTGTCTATTCGTATCTGCGATTCGCATAAGACATATTATGGAACATTTCTAGGCGATGTTTCACTTGACGTACCCAAGGCTCAAATCCTTTGGCGGCTCCGGCATATACCAGAGCACGGCCGCACCGACCCCACAGGATGGCAAGCACAATCCGGGCTTCAGCGGGGGGCATCTGAATCGGAGGATCGAACCACCCATTTGTGCCGGGCCAGAAGTAGTTGGTCAGTCCCATAACGAAGAAGCCTATTGCAATGCCCCACTTCATCGTGCGCGTTCCTCAGCTTCGATGGCAGGATGGATTCTCAATAGATCAAGTTTTTAAGAAATAGAACGAAGGCTCAAGATGGCTCTTAAATGATTTATATCAGTTACTTGTGCCATCTGATTGAAGTCCATTCCATCAATTCGCAGTCGCAATTTTGAAGCCATCATAAGCCAGCCGCACATGCGCCGGTACGAGCTTCATCGTGGCCTCGTAGTCCAGGTCGGCATGCAGGTTGGTCAGAATCGCTTCCTTGGGCTTGAGACGCTCGATCCAGGCCAAAGTGTCGGTCAGGCTGAAATGGCTTGGATGCGGCTTGTGGCGCAGCGCATCGACGATCCAGATATCGAGGCCCGCCAGCGCCTTGAGGCTGTCATACGGCATCCCATTAAGGTCAGGCGAATACGCCAGATTGCCAATCCGGAAGCCGAGCGCAGGCATGTTGCCGTGCTGATGGTCGAGCGGAATTGCGGTAATCGCGCCACCCTCACCCTCGACGGTCACGGGCGCGCCCGCAGTAAGACGATGCTCGGTGACCATGGGTGGATATTCGCTGCCGGGCGGGCTCACGAAGCAATAGCCGAATTTGGCGTGCAGCGAGCGCGAGGTCGGTTCGTCGAGATAGACGTCGATACGACGTCGGCGATGAATGAAGAACGGCCGCAGATCGTCGATGCCATGCGTGTGATCGGCGTGATCGTGGGTATAGAGAACGGCGTCGAGCGCGCTCACATCCGCCGCCAGCAATTGCTCGCGCAAGTCGGGTGAGGTGTCGATCAGTACGCTGGTCTTGCCGCCGCGCTCGTTGATGCGCTCGACCAGGAGCGAGCAGCGCCGCCGGCGGTTTTTCGGATTATCCGGGTCGCAAGCACCCCAGCCCAAAGCCGGCCGCGGCACCCCGCCGGACGATCCACAGCCGAGAATGGTAAAGACAAGCGTCATGCCGCGCCTTGCAATTCGCGCGGGACCTTGGAAAACAGCCGGAAGAAATTCTCGGTCGTCTGGCGCGCGATCTCATCCGCCGAAACGCCGCGGGTCTGCGCCAGCACTTTCGCGGTCTCGGCGACATAGGCGGGCTCATTGCGCTTTCCACGATGTGGATTGGGAGCGAGATACGGCGCATCTGTTTCCACCAATATCCGCTCCGCCGGCAAGGCCACGGCAATATCGCGCAGCGCTTGCGAATTCTTGAAGGTCAGGATGCCGCTGAACGACACATAATGTCCGAGCTTGACGCCGCGCATCGCAAGATCACGGCCGCCCGTGAAACAATGCAGCACGGCTGCGAAAGCGCCCTTTCCGGCTTCTTCCTCCAGAATATTTGCCATGTCGTCATCGGCTTCGCGCGAATGGATGACCAGCGGCAATCCGGTTTCGCGCGCGGCCGCGATGTGAGCGCGAAAGCCCTGCTCCTGCGCGTCGCGCGGAGAATTGTCGTAGTGATAATCGAGGCCGGCTTCGCCGATGGCGACGACCTTCGGATGGCGCGTATGCGCGATGAGGTCGGCTGCCGTGACGTCGAGTTCCTCATGGGCATGATGCGGATGCGTGCCGACCGAGCAGAAGACATCCGCAAATTGTCCGGCAATCGCCAGCAGCCCATCGTGGCGTCGCACGCGCGTTGAAATCGTCACCATGCGGCCGACGCCTTTTTCGCGCGCACGGCCAACCACGCCGTCAAGATCATCGGCAAAGTCGGGAAAATCGAGATGGCAATGGCTATCGACCAGCATGGTTCTCACGCGGGCGCGGTTGCATCTGGCTCGACGTAGCGTGGGAAAACGCCGCTTGGCGCCGGCAGCGACAAACCTGACGTCAGACGCTTCGATCCGCCGAGCGTCGTGAAATCGCGCTCGCTCTGCGGCACGGCAAGAAGATCGAGCAATTTCGCGGCCGCCTGCGGCATCACTGGCTGCGCGAGAATGGCCACCTGGCGGATGATTTCGGCGGTGACATAAAGCACCGTCCCCTGCCGCTTGGGGTCGGTCTTGGCCAGCGCCCACGGCGCTTCGCCTGCGAAATATCGGTTGGTGTCGGCCACGACTGACCAGACAATGCTCAGCATCTGATGTATCTGCTGTGTCTTCATCGCCTCGCGCGCGCCCTCGATCATGCCGTCGGCGGCCGCAAGGACGGTCTTGTCGCTGGCGCTGAACTCGCCGGGCGTTGGAAGCACACCGCCCAATTGCTTGCCGATCATCGACAGCGAGCGCTGCGCCAGATTGCCGAGATCGTTGGCGAGATCGGCATTGATGCGGTTGACGATGGCTTCATGGCTGTAGTTGCCATCCTGTCCGAACGGCACTTCGCGCAGGAAGAAATAACGCAGCTGATCCACGCCATAGGCATCGGCGAGCGAGAACGGATCGATTACGTTGCCGACCGATTTCGACATTTTCTCGCCGCGGTTGAACAGGAAGCCGTGGCTGAAAATGCGCTTGGGCACTTCGAGGCCGGCCGACATCAAAAAAGCCGGCCAATAAACCGCGTGAAAGCGCACGATATCCTTGCCTATCACATGCAAAGCGGCCGGCCAGTAGCGTTTGAATTTATCGCTTTGCGTATCCGGAAAACCGAGGCCGGTGATGTAGTTCGTGAGCGCGTCGACCCACACATACATAACGTGCTTCGGAGCGCCCGGAACGGGAATGCCCCAATCGAAAGTCGTGCGCGAGATCGACAGATCCTGCAAGCCGCCGCGCACGAAACTGGCGACCTCGTTCAGCCGCTCTTTCGGCAATACGAAGTCCGGATGTTCGTTATAGAGGTCGAGCAATTTCTGCTGATAAGCGGAGAGCTTGAAGAAATAGCTTTCCTCCTCCACCCATTCGACTGGCGTGCCTTGCGGGCTGCGGCGGATATTGTCCCCGCCAACCGTTGTTTCCTTCTCGCCGTAAAACGCCTCGTCGCGGACCGAATACCAGCCGGAATATTTCGACGGATAGATATCGCCGTTCTTTTTCATCCGTTCCCAGATCGCGGCCGATGACGCGTAATGGCGCGGTTCCGTCGTATGAATGAAGTCGTCATTCGAGCAGTTCAGTCGTTCGACCATCGCTTCGAAACGCGGCACGTTCCGGTCGAGCAATTGGCGCGCGCTCAAGCCCTCCTTCGCCGCCGTCTGCTGGATTTTCTGTCCGTGCTCGTCGGTGCCGGTCAGAAAATAAACGTCATAGCCGTCGAGCCGCATGAAGCGCGCGATCGTGTCGGTCGCAATCACTTCGTAGGCGTGACCGATATGCGGCGCGCCGTTCGGGTAGGAAATCGCGGTCGTGATGTAGTAGCTCTTTTTTCCCGAGCCCGGCTTGGTACCGGATTTGCGGGCGCGCGCTTCGGGGGCCGCGGGCGCTTGAGCACGAGCTTTCGGAGCCTTGGAATTCGCGCCTTTCGATTTGACGTTCCTGGGCTTCGCATTCTTGGGCTTCGTATTCTTGGGCTTTGCTGCTTTGGTCACTCGCTTATCCGCTGTGACTCGTTTCTTCTTACCCGCGCCGGATTTCGTGTCCCTTTTTGTTTTCGATTTTGTTTTCTTCGACATGGGCAGGTTCAATCGCGATTGGAGAGTATGGGGCAAGACGCGGGACACGGCCCCGCATGACGATTCAACGATAGCTATCAACCACGCGACGCTTCGGCAAGCGCGCCAAAGGCTTCGAAAATAACGGGCCTGCGCTCCAGATTGAAGGCTTCGGCATCGGCCGCGGCGCGATTGATTTTCTGCCAGGCCTCGGCGAGGCGAGCGAGATGCGCCGCGTCCTGCGGCCCAATTCGCAGACGCATCGACATCCAATCATTCAATGTGCCGATAAATCCTTCGAATGCATTCTGATCGGCGAATCCCATTGCGTCGCCGAGCGCGTGCAAGGCGCGTGCGTCGATCTCGGGGAGCCTTTCGAGCAACGCGGCGACGCGTTCACGGAACTTGAGCGCGTCGCCATCCAGTAGCGCGATCGCACGGGCGACGCTGCCGTCCGCAGCCTGCGCGGCGACACGCAGCTCCGATTCGGATGCGCCGAGGGCGGTCGCGGCGGCGCGCGCAACGTCGTCCGCGCCAAGCGGACGAAGCGAGAGCCTGCGGCAGCGAGATCGCAAAGTGGCGCGCACGCGGCCGGGCGTATGCGTGACCAAGAGGAGCAGCGCTTTGGCGGGCGGCTCCTCGAGCAGTTTGAGCAGCGCGTTCTCGCCCTCGGCATTGAGTTCATCGATCGCATCGACGATCACGATGCGCCACCCGCCTTCGCCGGCTGTCGACCCGAAAAACGGAACGGTCTTTCGGACCTGATCGACCGTGATGACGGATCGCAATTTCCCTGTATCTCCGGCCGTCCGCTCGAGCACAAGCAGGTCGGGATGCCCTTGGGCGGCGATGCGCCGGGCAATCGGATGGCCGGGATCGATTGCAAGCGAACGCGCCTTCTCGACCGTTTCCGCTGCGGGATCCGGATGCGCGAGGACAAAGCGGGCAAAGCGATACGCAAGCGTGGCCTTGCCGATCCCGGATACGCCCCCGATCAGCCAGGCATGCGGCACGCGGCCGCCGCGATAGGTTTCAAGGATGGCGGATTCCGCCTCCGCGTGCCCGAACAATTCCGTCGTCTGGCGCGGATGTGGAGCATCCGTGCCGGCGTCACTGTCTCGGTCCTCGACATCACTCACGTCGCGGCCCTTTCGACGAAAACCGGCGCGGTCGCGGGATCAAACCGGGCCTCGATGACACCCCAGATCGCCTTGCCGACCGCATCACGCGACACGCTGGCGTCGATCAGCACGCAACGTTCAGGCTCCTCGGCCGCCAATTGCCGGTATGCGTCACGAAGCTTCTGGTGAAATTCGAGTGTCTCGGATTCGAAGCGGTCCGCACTAACCTTGCCACGCCGGGCGCCGGCGCGGGCCAATCCTTCCTCCGCCGGCAGATCCAGGATGATGGTGAGATCCGGCCGGGTGTCGCCGATCGTCAAATTCTCAAGACGCCGGATCAGCCGCGCATCGACGTCGCCGAGTACGCCCTGGTAAACACGCGTCGAATCCGCAAAACGGTCGGAAATCACCCACAGGCCTCGCGCGAGCGCGGGCGCGATGGTGTTGACGACATGATCTTCACGGGCGGCCGCAAACAGCATCGCCTCCGCTTCGGCGCCGAGCGCTTTAGCCGCCCCCGACAACAAGACATGGCGGATGACCTCCGCGCCCGGCGATCCACCGGGTTCGCGCGTGAGATGCACGTTGATGCCGAAAGCCTTGAGGCGATCCGCCAGCATCGACGCCTGCGTCGATTTTCCGGCGCCCTC